>CP133960.1:315406-630813 GCA_036251875.1 Orbaceae bacterium lpD02
TAACGCCCTAACTATCATGGCACAGCAAAACGGTAAATTGATTGATAAACCCAACTTAAAACAAGCCATGAATTATTGGCGAAATAGCACTTATCGTTTGGGTTTAACAGGACAGATTTCGCCTCATAGCCTGCGTTATGCTTTTACTCAAGAGCAAGTCGACCAGTACCTACAACAAGGTTACAGCGAACAAGAAGCACTGGCTAAAGCGTCGATGGATCTGGGGCATGGCGATGGGAGAGGGAGGTTTATTAAGCTGGTGTATGGGGGAGTATAATTAGTAGCCAGTCTTATATTTCGATTGATAACTTGAATGCTTGGAATATAATTAAATTTAAGGATGGATAGTTTAATTGTATTGGTTAAAGTACAAATAATTTATAGAGTATTATAATAATTTCATGTCTTACAAAGAAAAGTTTGATCCTCGCCAAAATATTAGACAGTGCTCGCCTCTATAAATGTGTTATTTAGATAATACTGATTTTCATATTGCTGAGGCGATATCCAACCATTAGTTGAATGACGACGAACACGATTATAATAGATTTCAATATATTCAAATAGGGCTTTATTCGCATCCTCCCGAGTTTTGTAATCACAACCATGAATAATGTGCGTTTTTAATGTATGAAAAAAACTTTCAGCTACCGCATTATCCCAACAATTGCCTGCTCGACTCATACTTTGACTAAGTCCATACTGTAACAATAATCGCTTAAAATCAGCACTGCAATATTGGCTTCCTCGGTCGCTGTGAAGTAATACACCCTTTGGAAACTGACGACGGAATAAGGCATTTTTGAGTGTGTTACAGACTAAGTGCCTATCAATCCGCGAGCTCGTTTGTCGTCCAATCACTTTTCGCCCGAATAAATCAATAATCACACAAAGGTATAGCCAGCCTTCACCGGTTTTGATATACGTGATATCGGTCACCCAAACACGATTCGGTTTATCAGGATTAAACTGTCTATCTAATGTATTTGGCGCTACATCATGAGATAGGCTTGGCGCTGCTAGATAGTTAAATTTACGGGCGACTTTACTTCGTAAGCCTAATTTTTGTAATACTCGACTTACTGTTCTTTCTGAGACATCATAGCCCTCATCTCGGATATCGTGTACTAAGCTTGGTGCACCCAAACGCGCTTTATGCCGCCAATAGAGTGCCTTGACGTTATCAATCAGCGGCTGTGATTTCGGTGTGCGTTTTAACCAAGCGTAATAACCGGGCACGCTGACGTTTAATAGGCAACAGGTTAAACGTACCGGATACGACGATAAATACAGTTTCATATACTTGTACTTCACCGACTTGGATGGTTGATGAAGTACACATGCGCCTTTTTTAGGATTTCATTCGCCATTTTCAGTTCTTTATTTTCTTTTTCTAGAGCGATAATTTTTTGCTGCTCAGCCGTTAACTCGCGTTTACTGGTTTTACCTGGATTGATTTGCCTTACCCATCTATCAAGGGTTGATTGACCAATGCCAAGGTGATTTGCAATATCGGCTAGCGAAAGATGAGCATTCGATAAGGCATAATCAACTGATTGTTGTTTGAACTCAGTACTGAATTTTTTGACCATGATATGTTCTCCTATGATTTTTATTTATATCATAGAGGTGACATTTGTCTATTTTTTTGGCGAGGATCAATATGGTGCAGGCAAAAGTAGTCTAATAGAGTCGTATAAAAAAAAGGAACATAATAAAAAATTTATTCATATCTCATTAGCAAATTTTACACCAAATAAAGAGCAAACCACAGTTGAAGAGAATGAAAATAAACCAGGCGATTTTACGAAAATTGATGAGTCAGTTTTAGAAGGAAAAATACTTAATCAACTCATTCATCAAATTCCTGCTAAAAATATTCCACAAACAAACTTTAAAGTAAAAAGAAAAGCTGACTCTAGAGATATTTTTAAAAACACAATATTATCAATATTTTTTATCATCTGCTTATTTCACATTTTCTTCTTTGAAAAATGGAGGGAGTATTTGTTCTCCGTATTTGATAATGGCTATTGGTATGAAGAAATATTAAAGTTTTTTGCCTATAAGTCATCATTATTAATTAGTTTTGGATATTGTTTAATCTTATTTGGTATTTTTCTTTACCATTTAATTACAGCTCAAAAAAATCGTAATATCTTCAGAAGGATAAATTTTCAAGGCAGTGAAATAGAGATTTTTGAAGAAAGTAAAGATTCGTACTTTGATAAATATTTAAATGAAGTTCTGTACTTATTTGAAAATACTGATGCTGATGTTATCGTGTTCGAAGATCTTGATCGATTTAATATTAATAGTATTTTTGGAAGACTGCGTGAAATTAACACCTTAGTAAATAATCAACCTGAGAAAGAAAACTCTCCCTTACGTTTCTTTTACCTAGTTCGAGATGATATTTTTATTTCTAAAGAAAGAACAAAGTTTTTTGATTACATTATCCCTGTTGTTCCCGTTGTTGATAGTTCAAATTCCTATGATCAGTTTATTTCGCACTTTAAAGATAGCGGTATTTTAGACAAGTTTGATGGTCACTTCTTGCAAGGACTTTCTTTGTATATTGATGATATGAGGATACTTAAAAATATTTATAATGAATTTTTAATCTACTATAACAAGTTAAATACTACAGAACTTAATTATAACAAAATGTTGGCAATTATTACCTATAAAAATATATTCCCAAAGGACTTTAGCGATTTACAACTTAATAGAGGGATAGTTTGTACATTATTTAATAAAAAAAATGATTTGATTAAACAAGAAATAACTCATCTAAAAAGCAAGGAAATTGAACTAAAAGAAAAAATAGAATTAGTTCATAATGAACATGCACAAACTATTGAAGAAATAGAAGCAATAAGACAGCATCAAATTAAAAAACTGAATGATGTATACCACCAAAAATATGGTTATCGCTTTGCTCAATACTCAGACTATCGAATGGAACTTTCTAAATTAGATACTAAAATAGATCAGCGAAAAGAGATACTTAGTATTAATCTTTCTGAAGTAGAGGTTGAGTTGGCTAATACCCAAAAAGAAATCAGACGAGTACAATCTAAAAATCTATATGAAATTCTTACAAAAGAAAATATTGATGAAGTATTTAAAACAACAAAATATACTAATGAAATTGATGAAGTAACCACCTTTAATGAAATTAAAGGCAGCGAATACTTTGATTTATTAAAATATTTAATTCGTAATGGCTATATTGATGAAACCTATTCAGACTATATGACATATTTTTATGGCAATAGTTTGACACAAGCAGACAAAATATTTCTACGTAGTATTACTGACAAGAAGGCTAAAGACTATACATATCAACTTAAAAATATTCCTCTCATTATTAGTCGGCTTAGACATTTAGATTTTGAACAAGAAGAAATCCTTAATTTTGACTTATTTCAATTCTTACTGACTGAAGTAGAATATAAATTTCAGTTGAATTTGTTTTTTGAGTATTTAAAAAGCAATCAAGATTTTAAATTTATTTGGGGTTACTTCGAGACAAGCCAAAAACTAACTACTTATATAACAAAGCTTAATTTGTATTGGCCTGAAATATTCGACTGTATATTGAGTAAACAGGCATTATCTATTAATCAAATAAAAAAATATTCTTTATATACTCTTTATTGCTCCAATAATCTTAAAGCCATTAATACAAAACAATGTCTGTCTAATTACATTTCTAATGATGCGGACTATTTAAACGTTGAAAAGCCTATTATAGAGACGTTAATCGATAGCTTTAATGAGCTTAATATAAGATTTGTTAAAATTAACTATGATGCTGCAAATAAACAGCTATTTGAAAAAGTGTATCAAAACCATTTATACGAAATAAATGCTGACAATCTAATATTAATGTTACAGAAAATATATCAATGTAATAATCTAGAAGACATTAATCATAAGAATTATACGTTAATTATATCTCAACCCGAATCACCACTTGCTTCATGCGTTAATGATAATATTGAGATGTACATTAACATTATTTTTTCTATCTGTGAGGGTGAAATTCGTGATGATGAAAATGCAGTAGTGCTACTTCTGAACAATGGAGATCTACCTCAAGAAGATAAAAATAATTACATAGATTTATTACAAACACGTATTGAGTCAATTAATAGTATTGAAAATACTGAACTTATTGACTTAGTTGTTGACCTTCAAAAGGCTGTTTGTACAGAGGCTAATATAGTGGTTTACTTTAAGCAGTGTAATAATACATTAAATAACCCACTCATTCGATTTATTAATAATGGTACACAGAAGTTAGATTTTTCGGAATATGATGAAGATATAAAAGGTATTTTATTCCGTCAGATTATTACTTGTGATTATTTATCGGATAATAAATATAAAGAAATACTATCTACGCTAAATCGCATTTATAACGATGAATATCCATTTCCCTATGAGAATATAAAGGATGAAAAATTTAAAATACTTGTAGATTTGAAAGTTATTCGTATGGGGTTAGGCTCCTTAAAGTTTCTCCGTGAACACTATGATGAGTCATTATTGTTCTATTATATTAAAAACAACATAGAAACCTATAAACAAATAACAAATAATGAAAATTATAACCTTGACGAAATCATTGAAATACTTAACTGGGATATTGGTGATGATATTAAGCTGGAGCTACTAGACTTTGTACACGAACCAATTTCCATACTAGAAAAAGGATATTCAGCGACTATCAATAAGTATATTTTGGATAATAATTTTAATGATGAAGATTTAATAGGCCTAGTTACCTCTTATGAAAAATGGGGTACAACCGTACAATCGAAGTTATTAGAAAAGATAATTCAGAGTATAGATAGATTAATGTTAGAACCTGAAAATATATCTATTACATTATTAAAAGATTTAATAAGCTTAGATACTTTAGATATTGATCTTAAAATAAATTTATTAATTAGTAAGTTAAGTGAGTTAAACAAAGATGAATGCAGCGACTGTCTTAGTATTATGAAGTTATCAGAATATGATAAGTTATTTGATTTACGTAAAAAAAATAAGATAACTATATCTAAGAGTAATGAAAAACTATTAATAGCTTTAAAAGATAATGGGGACATCACAGATTATACCTGCGAACTTGAAAGTGATTACTATACTATTATAAAACCTAAGAAAGCTAATAAAGCTAATAAAGATGAAGAACTATTAGATTAGTACTTCAAAGTACTGATACTAGATTTATCAGGATTTCTGATTTACCTCTGTGCTTGTGAAAATTTTCAACATAAAAAAGAGTCTCGTGTGAGCACTAGTTAAACAAGACTCCATAAATTTAGTGAACACTAGTAATGATCAAACTTATCAATAAGCAGTCAATGATGTGCTCTTATTTTTAATTGAAAGTTATTAGTTGTGAGCGTTAATGTCTGCTGTTCGCTCATTTGGGTCTAATGCGCTTTATGTCATGAAGTAGACATTGGTATTTTTCTATTTTCTAGTAATACAGAGATATGTTTATGCAATAAAGCCATTGTAAAATAACTTAAGAGTACTTTAAATTTTTACTGATCAATTAAGAAGGAGCATTTCATGAGCCAAGTAGCGGTCGTTACAGGAGCAAGCAGTGGTATAGGAGAAGCTATAGTTAAAACACTATTAAAAAACGACTATAATCTTTTAGGTAACGGAAGAACCATAAACTCAACCTTTACACCACAGTCTAACCTAATCTTAAATAGTGAAGATTTACTCATTCCAGAAACCGCTCAAAACTTATTGAACATGGTTTTACAACAATGGCAACGATGCGATATATTATTTGTTAATGCAGGAACAATCGAGTCAGCTAATATAGAAACAATTGATATTGATAAAATGTGTAAGATGGTTCGCCTAAAGGTCGAAATGTCATATAGAATAATTTATACCTTCTTAAAATACTTTAAACAGATAAATCGTGGCCACATCATTATCACCTCAAGTGTTATGGGTACAAAAACAAGAGAGAACTCTGGAGCCTATGCAGGATGTAATTTTGCCTTAGAAGCATTAGCGGAATCGCTTAGGATGGAACTTTCAGAAACTAATATTCAAATAACCTGTATTGAGCCTGGATTAGTTGAGACAAAATTGCATAGAGAATGGCCTATCCAACCAAATGAATTATTAAATATTTCTGATAAATTATCTCCTCAAGATATCGCGGACAGTATTCTAGAGATACTAAAAAAGCCAGCACACATTCGCATACCCAAATACATGATTTTACCAAAGGGACATAAAATATAAGCTTAATATCACTGCTTAGTGCCAAAAGCGGAAGTTTAATGAAAATCTAAAAATAATGTATATGGCCTGTTACTCAACAACTCATTGAAATGCATTCTAGTGTATTATTTAGGCTCGTTATAATTATGTGGATGTGAATTGCCATATTAGTGATTTTTTCTACATCTTAACCAATGAGCTGGCTATTAGTTTAGTTGCTAAGAAATCAAAAGAAAGAATGTAATATACAAGTGAGCAAAATCATTAGATCTGGCCATTCATTTATACTGAGGTCTGATCTATTTAGATAACATTTTATTGATGCCATGAAGATAATAAACCTATTGTTATTTATAGTTTATTTTGCCAAAAGAGCACGATAAAATCTATACTAAGCCACATTACAAAAATTGTAATCTTTCTGTCACGGTGATGTTATACGTAAGTCTTATTCTCTATTCATCTATTTTATGAGTCAGAGAAAACATGGCTAAGTTAAATCTCATCTCCATTCCTCTATTTATGGTGTTAAGCGGTTGTATTTCATTAGCACCAAAAAATAGTGATCCCAATATTTCAACAGTTCCTCAGTATTTAAGCCAGTCTGAAGATCATAACTCCATTGATTTAAGTGATATTGGTTGGAAGCGTTATTTTAGGGATGAACAACTTATCTCTCTGATTGAGGTGACTTTGGCAAATAATACCGATATCAGACTAGCCACACTTAAAACCTTGGAGAGTTATAAGAAATACGGTGTAGCACAATCGAGCCGTTACCCTCAGGTTGATGGTCAGACATCGATTCAATACGCGGGGCAAAATCGTGATGAAACCAGTAAAAATTATAATATAGGTGCTTCGTTTAGCTTTGAGATTGATTTATTTGGGCGGCTTAAAAATTTAAGCCAATCACAATTAGAGGCTTACTTAGCAACGGAAGAAGCACAACGTAATGTCTATCTATTACTCGTGTCACAAGTAGCCCAAGCTTATTTTAATGAGCAAATTATTGTTCAAAAAATAGCAACGGCTGATAAGCAAATGGAAAATTATCAACAAGCATTGGCCTTGATTGAGTCACGGTTGATTTCTGGAGAGTCAACTTATTTAGATTATGAGCAAGCAAGGGGTATGCTTGAAAGTATTAAAGTTAGCCGTGTTGAGTTGTTACAAGAACAACAATTAGCACACCATACGTTACAAAATTTAGTGAATCGTTATGATTTAACAGTTGAACCTGTAACAGACCTAAATTTAATTAACGTAGCAATCCCTAGCAATTTACCTTCAACTGTTTTGTTGAAGCGCCCCGATATTCAACAAGCCGAACATCAACTTAAAGCCAGTAACGCAGATATAGGTGTAGCCAGAGCGGCATTTTTCCCCTCTATCTCATTAACGGGTGGCATCAGCAATGCCAGTACAGAGCTTTCCGATTTATTAAGTGGGGCTACCTTATGGGATCTAGCACCTAAAATCAGTTTACCGATTTTTAAAGGAGGACAAAATAAATTTAATTTGGATATCGCTAATCTTCGACAACAACAAGCTGCTATAACCTATGAAAAAACACTGCAAGCAGCCTTTAAAGAAGTGGCTGATTTATTAACACTACAACAAAGTTATCGTCAGCAAAAATTACTTCAAGAGCAATACTTATCAACTCAACAAAATGCATTAAGCTTATCACAGCAAGGTTATTTGAGTGGTTCTGCCAGTTATTTAGATATTCTTGATGCACAGCGTAATGTATTTACGACAGAACTAACTCTATTGACTTTAACCCAAAACACACTCGCCAATCAGGTTAATCTATTTGTTGCCTTAGGTGGCGGTTGGAAAGAATAAATAACACAATACAAGGAAATTCATTATGAAATTAACAAACATGCTACTTACAACAGCTTTAACATTAAGTTCAACAGCAGTGGTATGGGCTGGCCAAACTCATGAGCATGCTCATCAACCATCAGCCACGCAAACACAACAACTTATTCAAACGCAAGGGGTTGTTGAAAGTGTTGATCTTGCTAATAAAAAAGTCACTATCCATCATGATCCGATAACTTCATTAAATTGGCCTGCTATGACGATGCGCTTTACGGCTGAAGATGTGGCGTTAATTCAAAATTTAAAACCAAACGATAACATCCGCTTTACATTTGAACAAAAAGGTCCGTTATCAATGCTTCAACGTGTTGATATTGTTCAGTAGTTATATTAACTGAGCCACACCATTCGTTATTGATAAAAACAGGAAGACACATGTTGGTTAAAAAATATCAAGCAATCATGCTGATTACGATAGGAATGGTGCTTGGCATTCTGGTAACAGCATTTAGTTACTCACGACTCACTTCGAAAGCTACAGAAACAACTAGCACTGTCGCTGAACGTAAAGTGCTTTTTTGGTACGATCCAATGTACCCCGCTACCAAATTTGATAAACCAGGCCCTTCGCCATTTATGGATATGGATTTAGTACCCAAATATGCTGATGAAGGAAGCGAGGAGGTGGCAGGCGTCACGATTAGCCCAACGCAAGTACAAAATTTGGGCTTACGTACTGATATTGCTGAAACAGGTAAGTTAACGTATCAACAAAGTTTACCGGCTAATGTCAATTTTAACCAATATCAATATGAAATTGTCCATGCGAGGGCATCAGGTTTTGTTGAAAAAAGCTATCCATTAGCGGTGGGTGATTATGTCAAGAAAGGAGATCCGTTGGTTGCTATTACGGTTTCTGATTGGGTTTCTGCACAAAGCGAATATTTAACGTTGCTTAGGACTAATGCCTCGCCCGCGTTATTAAAGGGGGTTCTTGAACGACTTTATCTGGCGGGTATGCCGAAAAGCCTAATTAATCAATTAAATAAAACAAAAAAGATTCAAAGTTATTTAACTATTCGTGCACCTATCAGCGGAGTATTAACGAGCTTTGATTTGCGCAGTGGTATGACCATGAATAAGTCAGCCCTAATCGCAACTATTCAAGGTATTGATCCTATTTGGGTTATTGCCTCTGTGCCTGAGTCACTGGCGGGTCTATTGATGAAAGATACCCAGTTAACTGTTGAAGTACCTGCTTTACCTGAACAGCAATTTAAGATAACTGACTGGCAAGTGCTTTCCAATGCTCAAGCAGATACCCGAACCTTATCATTACGATTATTTGTAGCTAATCCAGATCACAAGCTAAAACCGGGAATGAGTGCCATCGTTAAATTGCAAACAGCAAGCCAAAATTATGTGTTAGTGCCTTCACAAGCCATTATTAATACAGGTGATGAGCAACGTGTGATTACTCAAGATGAGCAAGGGCGATTTATTCCTAAACGTATCAAAATTTATGCTGAGGCCAGTGGTAAAACGGCAATTCTGTCAGGATTAAAAGCAGGGGAGAAAATCATAACCTCAGGTTTATTCCTGATTGATTCAGAAGCCAATATTAATGGGGCACTTGAGCGCATGCGTGAGCAACCAGCCGACAAGACCAATCAACACAATATGACTGGACATCAAGGAGCACATTAATGATCAAATGGATTATTCAAAAATCGGTAGCCAACCGATTATTAGTGATGATGGGGGTGTTATTGCTTTCTGTCTGGGGCGCTTGGATCACCTATAAAACCCCTGTTGATGCCTTACCTGACTTGTCTGATGTGCAGGTTATTATTCGAACCAATTATGCAGGCCAAGCCCCACAGATTGTAGAGAATCAAGTAACTTATCCATTAACCACAACAATGCTTTCTGTACCTGGTGCTAGAACTGTTAGGGGATTTTCTTCTTTTGGTGAGTCTTATGTTTATATTATTTTTGATGATAACACGGATTTATACTGGGCACGTTCACGGGTATTAGAATATTTAAATCAAGTTCAGGGCAAACTACCCGCAGGCGTTGTGCCTATGCTAGGGCCTGATGCAACCGGTGTCGGTTGGATCTATGAGTATGCCTTGGTTGATCGCAGTGCTAAGCATGATTTAGCTGAGCTGCGTTCGTTACAGGACTGGTTCTTAAAGTTTGAACTTAAAACCATTCCCAGTGTTGCCGAAGTGGCTACCGTGGGCGGTGTAGTCAAAGAATACCAAGTGGTGGTTGATCCTTTAAAGCTAGCACAATACAACATTGCATTACCACAAATTAAACAAGCCATTAATAGTGGTAATAAGGAAATGGGTGGTTCAGTTGTTGAGCTAGCCGAAGCTGAGTACATGGTGCGTGCTAGTGGCTATTTACAGACGATTGAAGATTTTAATCACATTGTATTAAAAACTAATGAGAATGCAACACCAGTCTACCTTAAAGATGTTGCTCGCGTGCAACTAGGGCCAGAAATGCGTCGAGGCGTGGCGGAGCTCAACGGTGAGGGTGAGGTCGTCGGTGGTATTATTATTTTGCGTTCAGGTGAAAATGCCCGTGAAGTGATCGGTCATGTCAAAGATAAACTGAAAACACTGCAAAGTAGTTTACCTGATGGTGTTGAAATTGTGACAACCTATGACCGAAGCCAATTGATTGACCGAGCAATCGACAACTTAACTGGTAAATTACTGGAAGAGTTTATTGTTGTGGCATTAGTTTGTGTTTTATTTTTATGGCATGTGCGTTCAGCTTTGGTTGCTATTATTTCACTTCCTTTAGGTTTATTTATTGCTTTTATCATGATGTATTATCAAGGTATAAATGCCAACATCATGTCGTTAGGGGGGATCGCTATCGCCATTGGTGCCATGGTTGATGCCGCGGTGGTGATGATTGAAAATGCCCATAAAAAACTAGAGCAATGGCAACACGCATACCCAGATAAAACCATCACGCCTAAAGAGCGTTGGCAAGTAATTACAGAGGCTTCGGTTGAGGTGGGGCCTGCCTTATTTATTAGTTTATTGATTATTACATTATCGTTTATTCCTATCTTTACCCTTGAAGGGCAAGAGGGAAAGCTGTTTTCACCTTTAGCTTTTACCAAAACCTATGCTATGGCAGGTGCTGCGGTATTGTCGATTGTGGTGATTCCTATTTTGATGGGATTTTGGATTCGTGGCAAAATTCCAAAGGAGGACGCCAATCCATTGAATCGTTTTTTAATTAAAATTTATAGCCCAATGATTCATGTGGTATTAAAGCATGCGAAACTAACCTTAGCTATTTCCTTTATTTTATTAGCTACATTAGTTTGGCCTTTAAGTCGCATTGGTGGCGAGTTTTTACCGCGTATTGATGAGGGTGATTTATTGTACATGCCGTCAACCTTACCGGGTGTTTCATCGGGGCAAGTATCCTATATTTTACAGTTGACAGATAAACTGATAAAAACGGTGCCTGAGGTGGATACAGTTTTTGGTAAAGTAGGCAAAGCTGAAACTGCTACGGATTCAGCTCCGATGGAGATGATAGAAAGTACCATTCGTTTAAAACCAGCATCTGAGTGGCGAGAAGGGATGACGCTAGATAAGATTATTGATGAGCTTGATGCGACGGTTCGATTGCCGGGATTAGCAAACTTATGGGTTCCCCCCATCCGTAATCGTATTGATATGCTATCCACGGGTGTAAAAAGTGCTATTGGTATTAAAGTATCAGGGACTAATTTAGCTGAAATTGATAAGATTGCGCAGCAAATTGAAGAAGTTTCTAAAACAGTCCCCGGCGTGGTATCCGCACTTGCTGAGCGTTTAACAGGTGGTCGATACATTGATATTGATATTGATCGTGAAAAAAGTGCCCGTTATGGGATGAATATTGACGATGTACAACTCTTTGTTTCTGCTGCGATTGGTGGGCAGATGATTGGCGATACCATTGAGGGTATTGAGAGTTATCCGATTAGCCTACGGTATCCTCAAGATTACCGTAACAATGTTGACAGTTTACGACGTTTACCTATTTTAACGCCCAAAGGACAATATATTACCTTAGCAGATGTTGCCCGTGTTGAAATAAAAACCGGTGCACCGATGTTAAAAACTGAAAATGCGAGACCCGCGAGTTGGGTATACATTGATGCGCGTGGACGGGATTTGGTGTCGGTTGTGCATGACTTACAAACAGCAATTAGTCAAAATGTAAAACTCAGTTCTGGTATTAGTGTTTCTTACACAGGGCAATTTGAACTGTTAGAACGTGCCAGTGCACGTTTGCAAATGATGATACCGATGACGTTGTTGATTATCTTTACCTTATTGTATATTGCCTTCAGACGGATTGATGAAGCGTTGCTGATCATCACCAGTATTCCTTTTGCATTAATTGGTGGTTTTTGGTTCCTTTACTTTCAGGGGTATCACTTGTCGGTTGCAACGGGGACGGGGTTTATTGCGTTGGCTGGGGTCTCGGCCGAGTTTGGGGTTGTGATGTTACTTTATTTACGCCATGCGATAGAAGACTATCAGCAACAATTGGGTAAAACACAACTTTCAGACGATGAACTCGATGAGGCGATTTATCACGGAGCGGTATTACGTGTACGCCCCAAAGCCATGACCGTTGCTGTTATTATTGCTGGACTAGTCCCTATTTTATTGGCCACGGGGACAGGTTCAGAAGTCATGAGTCGTATTGCAGCGCCTATGGTTGGTGGGATGATCACAGCCCCCTTACTTTCTATGTTTGTTATTCCTGCTGTTTACAAGCTGATACAACGTAGACGTTTTAAGCGGGAGGTTCATGAGGACTCGTAATTATTTCATAGCATGGAGTCAATCTTAATTAATCCCACGTAAATCGTGGGATTAGTTTATTAAGAAAAAGGAAAGGCTGTTGTTACATAGCCAATACTTAACAGTTTTAACTTGTTGTGTGTTTGTTTTTAAGGCGTAGCGTAAAGCATGTCTGGCGTTGCTCAGATGATACAGTTATTTTTCCTTGGTGCGCTGCAATAATGGCTGCTGTAATTGCAAGGCCTAAGCCAGCTCCCTCACTATTATTGGTTCTTGAGCTGTCGGTACGGTAAAAGCGTTCAAATAGATGCGGTAGATGTTTGGCATCTATCGTCTCTCCCTGATTGGTGATGGTGATTTGTGTCTGATCTGTTTCTTCTATTATTTTAATCTCAATGGTGGAGTGCTCATCGCCGTAATTAATTGCATTGGCGATAAGATTGCTCAATGCGCGTTGTAATAAAGATTTATCGCCATGGAGTTTGCCTTGACCAGATAAGTGTAGTGTGATGTTCTTTTCTTGAGCAAGGTAATCATGAAAATCAAGCAGGGTGTTGATTTCATCATGTAGGGCGAAAGAGGTCTCTTCAGGACAAATGAGACCATTATCTGACTTGGCTAAAAAAAGCATATCAGTGACCATTCGGGTCATTTGGTCAAGGGCTTGTGCATTGTCGTGTAATGCTTGCTGATATTCTTCAACCGTACGTGATCGGGATAGGATGACTTGATTTTGCATTTTCATCGTACTCAGTGGTGTTCGTAATTCATGCGCTAAGTCTGATGAAAATCCGACGAGTCGCTGGAATGAGTTATTTAATCGATCAAGCATCGCATTAAAGGTTGCTGTTAATTGGGAAATTTCTAAGTAAGCCGAATTCATGGGCAGGGGGCGCGATAAATTATTGATGGTGATTTGTTCTGTTTGTGCCATCAATAGATGCAATGGTTTTAGACCTTTTTGTGCTACGATACAAGCAAGTAACCCCATAATTAAGGCTGCAACGGCGATACTTATCCACATTGAGGTCTTAAATGCAGTTAAAAATGTTTGATGATGATTAATATTTAAGGCAACCAGAACGATTGCTTTTTGATTTGCAATCGTCATTGGTTGGGTGAGTATGCGATAGCTAATATCGTTTTGATGTAATGTGCTCAGTTTGGCGCCAAGTGTTTTAGATGGCAAGGCCAGTGCAGAGAGATTTTGTGTCGGTGAGCTATTAAATAACACATCACCAGCCGCATTTGCCACAACGATAATAAAACCATGCTCACTGTGAGCATTTTCTGAAACGGTATGACCTAATTGTATTGAAACTTGAGAGAGTGTATCTACTTGGTGAAGTGATTGTGCAATATGCTGCGATTGCGCTTCAAGCATCATACGATCTTGTGAAATGAAGTGTTGGTTGACCACGTAGAGTACTGCAAAACCGAGCAGTAACAATACAGCAAGGGCCGACAGTGAGAACATTAGAGCAAGACGAAAGGTGAGCGAGTATCTTAGTCGAGCAATCATTACTGTTTATCCTCAAGCACATAGCCCATACCACGGATCGTATGAATTAATTTATTATCATAGTTATCATCAATTTTACTGCGTAGGCGTCGCATTGCCACATCAATCACGTTGGTGTCACTATCAAAATTCATATCCCAGACTTGCGAAGCAATTAAAGAGCGTGATAACACTTCGCCTTGACGGCGTATTAGTAATTCAAGTAAGGCAAACTCTTTTGCTGTTAAATCAATGCGTAATTCTCCGCGCATGACATAACGGCGTTTAATATCCAGTGTTAAGTCGGCAACTTTGAGGGTGTCTGAATCGGTGATGTTAAGGGTTGATCGGCGTAATAAGGTACGAATTCGTGCGAGCAATTCTGTAAAGTCAAATGGTTTGATGAGGTAGTCATCTGCCCCCATCTCTAACCCTTGAACCCTGTCTGATACTCGATCTCGTGCTGAAAGCAAGAGAATGGGCATTTGTTTTCCTGCATGTCTGACGGTCTTTAAAATAGCCAGTCCATCGAGTTTGGGCAACATAATGTCCAGAATAATCAGATCATAATCTTCTGTTAAAGCACTGTGCAGCCCATCCACCCCATTATGCAGTAAATCCACAATATAGCCCGATTCTGTTAAGCCTTGTTTTAAGTAATCGGCCATTTTTTGATTATCTTCGACAATAAGTAATTTCATATTTTCTTTATTACAACAATGAGCAATATTGATTTATTATCTCTTAGATACTTTCTTTTTTAGTGATAAAGCGTATCTTTGAAGAGTTTATATTTCTTCAGTTTAAACTAATATTATCTCAATATTCAACATTATTTGAAATTTGTGATGAATTTTTTGTTGTGCCTTTTTTGATAAAATGACTAGATCTATTTTCAACTTAGGGAGTTACTAAACTAATACTTTTTCTTAAAATCAGAGTATAGATGCTTTTTTGAGTCTAAGGCGTATTTGTGCCAATAGCAGAAATTAGGATTTCTCTATCTCTTAGCAAGAGTATGATATATTTATGCAACAAAATGGTTTAATTTCAAAATAAGCAAGCAGGTAAATACTTAAATAAACTGTCTACTAATACATGAGCAGATCATTTTGAACTGAGAATAATATGGTGTGTTCAAACTCGAATACTGTTGTCTAGAAAGCGCTTTATAATGGAGATAAAATCATGGGGACAGTTATTGGTATGTTTCGTAGCCATCAATCAATAAAAATAATGTTGTATATACCCTTATTGCTGGTGAGCACGTTATTACTTCAAGAAGGATAAAGCAATATGGGCATGATAAAAAAGCTCTCTAAAAAACAACTGTGCTTGCTCATTATTATAGTACTTGCAGTCGGTACAGGATTAACGAACTACACTATTCAATATTATAAAAAACAGGTAGCACTTGAATATAAAGAGAAAGGGAAAAAGTTAATCCAAGCAGTTAAATACGGCACTTTAGAACAAGTTAAAGAGGCTATTGCTGATGGAGCTGATATTAACTATATTGAAAATCAACGCTTTGCTGCTATTGTTTCAGCAACACTCAGAGGCGATTTATCAATCGTTAAGTGGCTCGTTGAAAATGGTGCCGATATTCATCGTACTTTTGGTACCTTTGACCTTGTTATTTTTGCTGTTAAACAACCCAATATTGAGGTGTTAAAGTACTTATTAGAGCAAAATATCAATGTTAATGTAACTAATCTGATACGTGTTAATCCTTTAAGCATGTCTATTCAGCAGCAGCGATTGGATTATATTAAACTATTATTTGCTCATGGTTATGATATTAAAAAAGAATATTATCCCGCTTTGTATAGCGTAGAGCTACCTGATAGCCAAATCACTCAGTATTTATTATCTCAGGGGCTCAACAAAGATATTAAATTTAGCGAAAATAGCAACTTATTAATTGCAGCGGCTTCTGCGGGTAGCTTAGCGAATGTGCAGCTACTGGTGAATGAAGGCATAGCGGTTGATGAGGCGGATGATTATGGTTTAACACCATTAATTGTTGCAGCCGCAACAGGACATACTGATATTGTTGATTACTTGATTCAGCAAGGTGCTAGTGTCAACAGGCAAACATCTTATGGCAATACGCCTTTAATTGCTGCGACGAATCAGGATGATCTAAACGCAGTACGTTTACTCTTAGCCGCCGGAGCTAAGGTTGATATAACAAACCGCGAGGGAATGACCGCCTTAGCTTTTGCAATAGATGGTAAACATTATGCTATTAAAGCCTTATTACTTGCACAAGGTGCTTCTTTAGAGACGGCTTTGAGCGCACTTGATAAGCAACATCAATATGTGGCGAATAACTATCCACCTAAAGTGAAAGAAAGTTATCAAAAATACTACCCTAAAGATTGGAAACCTTTTGATCCCAGTCAGTGTAAGAATCCTAAAGATCCTTTTGTCTATTACGCTGAAAATCGCGCAGTCATTAGAACTAAAAACTCTGATTATTATAGTGATTTTTGGTTAGGTGAGAGCTATCAGGCAGCACCATTGCCTACCCCTATTGATGACAGTGCCCCAGCGGGTTGTTATGAAAATCCAAAGCAAACAACAAATTTTTTTTCATCCGACTATGAACCTAATTTTTCTTATGGTGAGGGCTCCTCTCCTAATACGGTTATTTATTTAACCGCAGAAGAAAAAAATAAACGTTGCGAGTATGTCCCTTTTAGCACATTACGTTGCTACACTAATCCTAGTTCTAGTCAGTATGCTTATCGAGTGGACAGAGCTATTTATAATTTACCGATGAATCAGCCTTTTGTGATTGGTTGTGAGGAGCCAGGGTTTTCAAATACAAAGTGTTTTGTAGTTTATAAAAGAGGTAGGGATCGTTTCTACTATATAGTTAATCCTGATAATCGCCGTTATTTTTTTAACACGCCAGCACAGACAATAAAAGAGATTATTAAAGAAGATAAAGAAATTCAATCAAGAAGAGAAGCAAGGTTAATAAGAAATTACCCTTGGAGAGATTAATTTAGTATAAATAACAAAAATGGCAATAACGTATGAGCGCAGGATTATAAATACTCCAAAGAGTTGAGTAAATGTCTGCTGTTCGCTCTAAACAGACATTTGTCTTAAAAAAATATCTAACCCATTCGTTAATTCTACCCCTTTGATTGCTGCGCCAAATGAGTTGCCCTAAAAGCCCCTTGCTGAGCCTTCTTAATCATCCCAAACAAATACCCCGCAGGATTACGAATTTGTTGTGCCAAACAGCGTGCTTGCCATTCATTAAGCAGCAGTTGCTGCGTTGATAAAGGCAGTGCTGACAACTGTTTTAGCGCATCCTGTTGTTGGTCTTTGGCTAATAGACTGAACAACGGTGGATAACTTATCTGCTCTGATAACGCGTACGTACCTTCCGTGGTATCCTTTTTTTTATTGTCTAAATGCCTACGTACGTACTCAACTAATTCACTGCTTGATTTGGGCATAATGTACCTCATGGATTAATGATAAACACCGACCCATTTAGTACATGCTAAATCACTGGCATAAAAAAGCAAAAAAACAAAATCGCCGTTGCATATTTCACCTCCTTACAAATCCGAAGGAGGTAAACGCAAAATAGATTTAGAATAAAATCTTCAAATATCGCCAATAAACGTATAATTATGTGCTTAAAATTCACTAAAACTATAAATTAAAAATAGGTGGGGTAAAAATAGCTTGGTGGGCACCGTATTACTCTGCCGATAAACGAATTATTAGCAGTTGAATAATTTTACGGTAAAATTTCTGTCAAAAAAATTATTCGGGGTCGAATAAAATAATTGAGGAGTCTCTTGTCAAAAACTTTATTCGCGGGCGAATAAAATATTTGCTGTGACCAGTGCAGTATAATAATAGTGTAATTTGCTTTGAATGAGCTTGATAATATAGCTAAAATCTTCGAAAATAACTAAATAATAAATTAAAATGCAATCTTAAAAACAAAGCTGACATCCTATTAGCCCTGATTATATTGACCAAAAAAACAAAACAACTAACACTACAAATAAAAGAGTAGGGGAATAGCCCATACATAACCGCGACTACCATTAAATAAAATCACAGAAAACCATCCCCCTTTAAACAACAACCGACTCATTGAGCAAAACACAACCTACTCAACTAACTCGCCTTACCCTGCACTTGCGCAAACCCAACTCGTTGCCACTCATCTAACCGATCAGCCCAATCCTGCATCATTTTTCTACGTTGTTCAATATACTGAGCATGATTATAAGAAGAGCGTATCTGATCCTTATCTGAATGTGACAACTGCGCCTCAATCCACTGCTTAGGATAATCCAACTCATTCAGTGCTGTAGACAACGTCGCCCGAATACCATGCCCCGTTAAACGACCGTCATAACCTAATCGCTTTAACCCACAATTCAGTGTATTCTCACTAATCGGCAACTTAGGGTAGGAGCGATGACAGAGTAAAAAAGGCTGCCAAGGATACATCAACGACAGCAACTCCTTAACAACACTAATGGCTTGCTTAGATAACGGCACCACATAAGGCGGAATACCTCCATTATGCCTTACTGAGCGTTGCAACTGCTTTACCTGCTCTGCGGGTATACACCAAAGACCTTTCTCCAAATCAAACTGTGCGGGAGTTGCCTGGCGTAACTCCCCCGTACGTACACCGGTGAGTAATAATAAATAAATGCCTAACTTGGTTTGGATTGCGCCCTGATAGGCTGCCAGTTTTATCAAAAAGGCAGGTAGGTCTTCTTGCCGTAAAAACGGATTATGTTGGGTTGGGTGTTTAGGTAACGCCAATACCGCCATCTCCGCTGCTGGATTACACCCAATCAACCCCTCAGCCTGCGCATGCTGAAACAACTCAAACAACCAACCACGGCACTTCTCCGCAATCGACAAGGCTCCTCGTGCCTCAATACCCCGTAACACCTTAAGCACATCCGCCTTACCAATTCGATCCATTGGCAACTCACCTAACACGGGCAGCATATCTTTACGCAAATACCGTTCAATTTGTACGGCAGTACTTTGTCGTTTATCGGTCTTATCTAATCCCAGTTTACGAAACTTAAATAATTTCCAACGCACACTAAAGGCAGCAAATGATTCTACGGAGGAGCAAACAACGGGTATTGGCTTATTATCAGAAGCAACTGATGCGTCGCTACTAGTCGGGACATTAGCGCCTAATGGCATAGCGGCCAAAACTAATGAATTGGTCTCTGTAGAAACGGGCGATACGCCTTGCTTAACTAATGCGCGGTTAGATTGACAACACAGCCTTGCTTCAGCAAGCCCGATATCAGGGTATAATCCTAATGAAATACGTTGACGTTTTCCCCCAAGCGTAAATCGAAAATGCCATGATTTAGATCCTGAGGGAGAGACAAATAAGGCTAACCCCTCAATATCTTTTAAGGTATAAGCTTTTAGTTTGGGTTTACAATGTTTTACTAAGGCATCAGACAGGGCCATAGATAATCTCCTCAACAACAAAATAGAAAAAAGGAGATTCCAATTATTAGAGGATAGAACTAAAAGTCAGTCAAAAATCCAATGTACCGATTGTTTATTTCAATGTACCGTTGGATGTACCACTTACGAGTGGATTATAGTACACCTCAGTACTCTTTAATGGAGTACGAAACAAGGCTTACTGACTGATTTTAAAAGAGAAAACACCGCTAAGTGTTTGATTATAAAAGACTATAAATCGTGAACTGGAGCGGGAAACGAGGTTCGAACTCGCGACCTCAACCTTGGCAAGGTTGCGCTCTACCAACTGAGCTATTCCCGCATAGAGATTTGGTATACAAATGGTGCCCGGGGCGAGACTTGAACTCGCACGGCCAAAAGGCCGAGGGATTTTAAATCCCTTGTGTCTACCGATTTCACCACCCGGGCGTTTTCGCACAGTGATTTGCTGAAAACCCATGCATTATACGGTGCTGAAATTTTACATCAAGAATAATTTTACTTATTGTCGATTGATTGGTTAAATTTGAATCATTCAAGGTCATCTAATAGGTCGCCATGAGCATGCCAGAGATATTGGAACATTGACCATAATGTTAAAATGACGGCAATATAGAGTGCAATAACACCTGCATAAATCACTAAGTCGCAAGGGCGCCAAAGTAGCCAAGTTAAGGCGGTCATTTGTGCAATCGTTTTTATTTTACCAATTATCGATACCGCAACACTTTTTCGTTTACCAATTTCAGCCATCCATTCTCGTAAAGCTGAAATAATTATTTCACGCGAAATCATAATAATGGCCGGAATCGTGATCCACCAAGCATCATAATGCTCAGTTGCAATAACTAGCGCAATGGTTACCATTATTTTGTCAGCGACAGGATCTAAAAATGCACCGAAGCGAGTGGTTTGACCAAGGCGTCTTGCTAAATAACCGTCAAGCATGTCGGTTAAGGCGGCAACTAAAAAAATAAGAGCAGTAAAAAAAGCTGACCATTCTGATGGCAAATAAAAAGCTAATACAAAAAATGGGATAAGAATGACTCGAAATAAAGTTAAATAGATTGGTATATTGAGTTTCATAATCTAGCTCTAAATTAATAACAAATAAATCAAATGATTAGTTTTGGTAGAAGAAAACAAATTAATAACGATTATGTTGCACTAATAATGCTCATCTTTCAATTGATTATTCAGATTATTGCTGTAAGTTATTGTAAATTTTTTCTGCTAATGGTTTTGATATACCTTGTACTTGCGCAATTTCATCGATAGTGGCACTTTTTAGCTCACGTAGTCCACCAAAGTGTTTGAGTAATGCTTGGCGTCGCTTGGCACCTATTCCTTCAATATGTTCCAATGCACTATCTGTCAGCTGCTTAGCATTTTTATTCCTTTGCCCTACAATAGCATGATTATGCGAGGCATTACGTATTTGTTGAATAAGCAATAGCGCGGGTGAGTGAGAGTCAAGATAGTAGCCTTTACCGTGAGCTTCAAAAAAGAGTGTTTCAAGTCCTTCTTTACGTTCAGAGCCTTTAGCAACGCCAATTAAAATAGGGTGATTTTTATTCCACTCGACATTTAATGCGTTAAAAACTTGTAGCGCTTGATTGAGCTGACCTTTACCGCCATCAATAAAAATAATATCGGGAATTTTGTCTTCAGGAAGTCGCTTTTTATCATAACGCCGGGTTAATACTTGTTCCATCGCAGCATAATCATCACCGCCAGTGATTCCTGTAATGTTATAGCGGCGAAATTCGGATTTAACTGGTCCTTTATCATCAAATACAACGCATGATGCTACGGTATTTTTACCCATAAAATGGCTAATATCAAAACACTCCATTCGCGTAATCTGTTTGATACCTAAAAATTCACAGAGTGCAGTATAACGTTGCTTAATCGTTGAACTTTGTAATAACTTGTTTTTTACCTCTTTTTGCGCATTATCAATCGCAATATTAAGTAATTTTAAGTTATTTCCTTTTGGCTCATCAATAATTTTGACTTGATGAGTTGCGACAAGTGACAAGCTATCTTCCAGCGATTTTTTATCAGATAGTGAATAATTTAATAAAATCTTTTTAGGTATATTGCGGTTGGCATTACCTTGTAAGTAAAATTGACCTAAAAATGTTTCAATAACCTCTTCAAGCTCTGTATTTGATGGAATTTTAGGGTAATATGCCCTATGACCAAATGTCTGCCCATTACGAATAAACAGGACATATACACAAGCAATGCCTGACTGATAATGAAAACCGATGGTGTCTAAATTATCATTATTGTTATAAATAGCTTGCTCTTCTTTTATTTTATTAATCGCTTGCAGCTGATTGCGCAATTTAGCCGCTTTTTCAAATTCCAACTTCTCACTCGCTTTTAGCATATCGCTGGTTATTTTTGTGACCACTTGATCTGATTGGTTTTGTAAAAACAATCTAACATAGTTGACTTGCTCGTTATATTCTTCATCAGTCACAAGTCCTGCAACGCAAGGGCCGAGGCAGCGTTTTATCTGGTATTGTAAACAAGGTCTACTACGATTTGCATAAGTCGCATTCGTACATTGACGGATTGGAAAGGTTTTTTGCATCAAGGCTAAAATTTGTTTAACCGCATAAGAACTAGGATAGGGACCAAAAAACTCATCTTGTTTGCGATTAATTGAGCCACGATAGAGTGATAGTTGAGGATGCCTTTCTTTACTTATTTTGATAAATGGATAACTTTTATCATCTTTTAGCAATACATTATAGCGTGGCTGATATTTTTTTATATAAGTTTGTTCAAGTAATAATGCTTCTGTTTCGGTATTCGTTAAAGTGAACTCGACATGGTCAATATGACTGACTAATAGATCGGTTTTTAAGGTTTTTACACTGCTATTGAAATAACTTTTTAGGCGATTATTTAGATCCTTGGCTTTACCAACATAAATAATAACATTTTTGTCATTAAACATTTGATAAATCCCTGGCTTATGAGGGACCGTTTTTAAAAATGAGACTGAGTCAAAACTCTTTTGTTTCATAAAAAATAATCACAATATTAATTAACATTAATGTTCAAGATTCTCAAATGCCAGAGCCCGTTTCTCTACCAATCGCATCATGATGCTTAACAAACCATTTATCAAGAGGTAAATACAACCTGTCAGGACAAATATTGAAAATTCATAGTAAGTACCATAGAGATATTGATTATACCCCATAATATCCATTAATGTGATGGTTGATGTCAAGGCTGTCCCTTTAACGACAAAAATGATCTCATTTGAATAGGTTGATAAAGCACGCTTTAAAGCATAAGGCAAAATGACTTTTAATGATTGTCTTTTATTCATTCCCAGCGCGATACACGCTTGCCATTGGCCTTGTGGTACAGCTTTAATTGCACCAGCAAATATCTGTGTAGTATATGCTGCACTATTTAATGTTAAGGCAACATAAGCACAAAACCAAGGCTGAGAAATAATGTTCCATAAGGTTGGTAAATGTTCGCTGATAAACGTAAATTGCGAAGGACCATAATAGATAATAAACAGCTGAACAAGTAATGGCGTACCCGTAAACAGTACCACATACGTTTTAATTGGTTTAGTGATATACCATTTTTTAGTCGTCGTAAGTGAGACGGATAGGATTATGGCGATTAAACATGCGGTTATAATACCCGCAAAGCTTAATGAAAGGGTAACCGGTAATCCTTTTGCTAGGACTGATAAATAGTAGAAGAATTTATCTGACATGTATATTGCTCCTTATTTTTTCGCCACAGTTGAAGTCGTTTCAAAATAAAGCGCTTTTGTTTCTAGTATTTGTAGTAGTCTTTGGCTAATTAACGATATTATTAAATAAATAGCAGCAGCAATTAAATACCAAGTGAAGGGATTATGTGTGTTTGCTATGATGCTACGTGTTTGCATCATAATATCATTGACCGTGATTAAGGAGACTAAGGCGGTATCTTTTAATAAAACCAACCATTGATTACCCAGCCCAGGCAGTGCATGTCGCCAAATTTGAGGCATAATAATATGAAGTAAAGTACGCGATTTGCTGAGCCCCAAGATTTCTGCCGCTTGTTTTTGTCCAACGGGAATAGCTTTAAATGCGCCACGTAAAGTTTGTGATGCATAGGCAGCATAGAGCAAGGATAGGGCAATAATTCCACATAAAATAGGACTAATATCAAAATTAGTGATTTCTAAATGCAAATTAAATTCAGTAAAGCCTAATGGGATCGACAAATCAAGTCCACCCGCTAGCACGTTATCCGCTAAAAAAATCAGTAAAAACGGAATACCATTATAAATAGCAATAACAACCAGTATTTCAGGTAATGATCGAATAATCGTAACTATTGTCGATGTTAGCCATGCAATAGGCTTGCATCGCCATGATTCAAGTATGGTAAATAAAAATGCAAGTAACAAACCCATTACTAGTGATATTACTGCCAGAAAAAGGGTTGTTTTTGTTGCTTCTAATAGTGGTAAAAAATAATTTAACCAATCAAACATAATTCAAATTTGTCTATTTATATCATTTCATTAAAAGAAAATAGCCGCTAAGTGCGGCGTATATCAGTTCGCTAATCGTATTTGCTACTTCTTGGCAAACCATTTTTGGTAAATCGCATCATAGCTACCGTCGGCTTTCATTTGCATTAACGCTTGGTTAAGTTGTGTCAAAAGTTCAACATTACCTTTACGAACCGCAATCGCTAATCCCGAACCAAAAAAATCAGGATCTGTTACTTTTTCATCAAGTTGAACTAACGTTGGATTGTTTTTTAACCAATCATCAGCAACAGCTGAATCGCTAAGCGTAGCATTAATTCTTCCAGCCTTAAGATCTAAAATAGCATATTCATAGCTATCATAATTAATCACTTCGATT
Source organism: Orbaceae bacterium lpD02 (assembly GCA_036251875.1). Classification (NCBI taxonomy): domain Bacteria; kingdom Pseudomonadati; phylum Pseudomonadota; class Gammaproteobacteria; order Orbales; family Orbaceae; genus Orbus; species Orbus sturtevantii. Next base: position 340,267 of record CP133960.1, read on the forward strand.
TCAGGATGTTTTTGCATTAGGTATTTTTGATGGGTGGTTCCATTTTGGATCCCAACACGTTTACCCTTAAGTTCATCAATTGTTTTAAAGCTATCTTTATTTACCGTAAATGTAGCAGCATTATCAGTGTAATAAAAATCGGTAAAATCAACTTGTTCTTGGCGTGCAGGTGTGACGTCTATACCCGAAATAGCAGCATCAATTCGGCGGGTTTTTAAACTCGGAATTAAGCTATCAAAAGATTGATTAGTAAATTTACAGGTATATTGTAATTGTTCACAGATTTTATTGGCGATATCAATATCAAAACCAATAAGTTGATTCTTTTCATCAAAAAATTCATAAGGCGCATAAGTTGCTTCTAAACCAAACGTAATATTTTTGGCTGAGGCAGTAAATACAGCGCTGGCTAATGCCACAGTTAGTAAAATTTTTTTCATAAGCTCACCTTTATTTCAGTTCTTATTAATGAGATAAATATAGTTGAAATTGTTTGGAAATAGGGTGAATAAAACAAGACTTATCACCTTGTTCAATAATTTCGCCTTTCTCCATATAAATGACTTGTGAGGCAACTTTCTTAGCAAAGTCAACTTCGTGAGTCACAATAATTTGAGTAATCCCTGTATCTGAAAGTTCGTTAATAATTTCAGCTACTTGTGATGTTATCTCTGGATCTAATGCCGCAGTAGGTTCATCAAATAATAAAATTTTTGGTTCCATCATTAATGCCCTTGCAATTGCAACTCGCTGCTGCTGACCGCCAGATAAATGAAGAGGGTAGCGATCACTCATCATATCTAGCTGTAATCTTGATAAAATTTTATGCGCTTTATTGATAGCGTCTATCTTCGGCATATTTAATACTTGGCAGGGTGCTTCAATCAAATTATCCAAAACAGTAAGGTGCGGCCATAAGTTGTAATTTTGAAAAACCATACCAACATTTGTGCGTAATTTTTTAACTGCTTGCTCGGCTGGTTTTTGCGCAAAATCGAAGGCAATATCAGCGATTGTCATTGTGCCAGAGGCGGGCACTTCAAGCAGATTAAACACTTTTAATAGCGAGCTTTTACCCGCGCCACTGGGTCCCAGTAGTACGATTGTTTCACCTAATGGATAGCTAAATGAGATATTACATAAAGCCTGATGTGAGCCATAAAAACAATTAATATGGTCTAATTTGATGTTCATAAATTGCATTAACTAATATTTAAAATTAAAACTGATTAAATATTATATTTTATTGCATAAAAATGCAATCTAAATTATGAGATTATTGATCCAACAAGTCAATATTTTCATCCATTTTACCCGAGTTATCTATTTCAGACATAATTGGTATAACTGGGCCGAGGTATTTAGGTTCTCGATTGAGTATATAAATATCAAGAAAGGCACTCATTCTTGCTAACATTTCACGAAGTCTAATTACGTTGATGTTATTCGGTGTTGGAACGGAAAAACATTTGGCGTCGATCCCTTGAGATAGGGCAATAAATAACGCTCGCTCACAGTGAAACTCTTGAGTAATAATAGTGAAATTATTTGCATCGAATACTTTATTCGCTCTAATAATCGAATCTAATGTTCTAAAACCAGCATAGTCGAGTACAATGGCTGAGTTTGGCACTCCTGCTTTTAATAAGTCTCGTTTCATCGTGATGGGTTCATTATAGCTTCTCAATGCGTTATCACCGCTAACTAATAAGTAATCTACTTTTCCTGATTTATAAAGATTTACTGCACCATCAATTCTATTTTTATAAAAAGTATTGATTCCACCGCCTTTGATATATTTCGACGTTCCAAGAACAACCCCAACAGAACTATGGGAAATATCATCAGCATTATGGTAAATATAAGGTTCTGTTTTTAAGCTAATCCAATAATCTAATAGAAATATTATAATTATCATCATAATAAATAACAGAAGCAGATATTTGGCTATTTTTTTTATCATTAATTTTTCCTTATAACCAACTATGCAGCATAACAATGATTGGAAATAGAAACGGCGCGGTTAGCGATGTCATAATACCACATAAAACTAAGGCTAAAGAACTATATGCTCCTTCATGGTAACTTACTTCGATACATCTTGCCGTACCAAGAACGTGCGATGTACTGCCCATGGCTAATCCTCTTGCCGCGGCAGATTTTATTTTGAATAAATTAAGTAGCTGATGACCAAAAAGTGCGCCCAGTATACCGACCAGAATAACGGTTAATGCGGTAATTGAAGGGACACCACCTTGATTTTCTGCAACCGTAACCGCGATGGCGGTGGTGACTGATTTTGGTAAAAGCGAAGCGGCGATTTCGGTATTGGCGCCTAACCAAAAAGCGATGCATACACCAGATATCATTGATGATAACGAGGCAATAAAGGTAATAAATAGAATTGACTTCCAACGCGATTTAATTTGCGGCAACATTTCGTATAGCGGGTAGGCTAGTGCGACGACAGAATAAGGTAGCAAGTCATTAATCCAGCGAACATTATGAAAATAATCAGGATAAGATGTGCCTGTAAGTAGTAAGATTGGAATTAGCACAATAGTTGATATGACCAATGGATTAAATAACGTACTTTTTATCTTAATCGCCAGTCGTCTAATTAAGAAAAATACAATTATCGTTAACGGTAACATCCAAACCATTATTTTTGTTCCTCATTAGTTTCTAAAGAGGGGCTAATTGCGGGTTGTAAATGCTGAGTTAGCCAACCAATAAATAGCATAACAATGAATGTACTGATGGTACTACCAATTAAAATGGGCACCCAGCCATCGAGTAGATAAATATAGTTATCCATGATCCCCATCGCGGCAGGAATAAATAGAATAGTCATGTAGCGCATAAATAGGTTACAACCATTACGGATCCATTTAGAGGGAATAAGCTGGAATACGAGCAAAAAAAATAAAATTAATAGACCAATAATACTACCCGGTATCGTAATTGGTAGAAGCTTTGAAACAACATTACCAACTGATAAACAAATAAATAATATAAGAAAACTGCGCCCATAATTAAATGTAGTGTAGTAGAGGGAATATAAACGATGGCGCATTGTTGCGTGCCGAGCTAAAAAATGTTTCATGGCTAGTGATGATGGTTATGTTATCAAGAAGCAAAATTTATGGTAATTATCATACCCTTTTATCCGTATTTTGACAAAATGATTGTAAAAAATAATCATTTATATTGTTTTAACCGAGACCTGCTAATTGTTAGCGTAGCTTGTGCTAATAGATAATTATTATTTTAGCTGACTGCGCGCAGGTAAATTATGAAATATAGTATATAATAGCGGGCCTATGCATAATAATTTAATATTATAAAAGGGCTATTATGAACAATAAGTTACTTAATCGAGTTTTATTATTAAATGATGATGGTATTGACGCACCGGGAATGTTACTACTTAAAAACATTGCACGATCGATTGCTAACGAAGTTTGGGTTGTTGCTCCTGCTATTGATCAAAGTGGTGTTTCTTGTGCTGTAAGTTTAAAAGCGCCATTTCGTGCAGTTCAACGATCTGAACATGAATACGCTATTTATGGGACGCCAGCTGATTGTGCCTCATTTGCGATTAGATATCTAATGCGTGATAACTTGCCTGATTTAGTCTTGTCTGGTATCAATAATGGCTCTAATTTAGGATTCGAGACCGTGCTTTCTGGCACCGTCGGTGGCGCGATGATGGCAATGGTTATGGGGATCCGCTCTATTGCATTTAGCCAAGTGACTAAAGAAGGAAGCGGAATAATCAACTGGGATGTTTCTGAGTATTATGCAAAGTCAGTAATTGAAAAATTACTCAATATTAACTGGCCGAGTCACATTTGTATGAACGTTAACTTTCCCAATTGTGAACCACAACAAGTACAAGGTATCCGGTTAACTACTCAGGGTGACGCAGAGGTTGATGGACTAACGATTACCGCTGTCAAAGATCCAGAAAATAATAATTATTTTTGGTTTAGAGCAAAGCATAGTGATAGCATTTCTACACCAAACAGAGAACTTGACGCAACGAATCTTAACTACATAGCGGTTACTCCATTAGCTTATGGCAGAACCGATGGGTTGGTTTATACTCAATTACAGAATGAATTTAACTAAATCTAATTAACAATTATTTCGCTATGAAAAAACAATTATTTATGCTGCTTGGCTTTTTATCATTTTTATTAGGGACAATCGGTATTTTTTTACCCTTGTTACCGACCGTGCCATTTTATTTGCTGACAGCATATCTTTGGATGAATAGCTCAGATAAATTACATAGTTATTTAATCCATTCTAAATATTATCAAAAATACGTTCAGCAAACATTAATTGAAAAGCGGGTAACACCTAAAAAATTACTAAAAATGCTATTGGTGGTATTTATCGCCTTACTTATTCCATTTATTTTTTTTGACTCTCTGCACGTGCGTCTAATATTAGCTAGCGTTTTTATTGCTCATATCATTGGTGGTTATTGTTATTTTATCCGCAAACCCAATTAATATTTTAATTTTTTTATTAGAATATATAACAAGCACAGTACATAGCAAAAATAACATGATGAAATTTATAATTTAAATAAATTAGAATGTTAGATTATTTTTGATATTACATAATGTTAAATTGAGAATCATTGTAATTAGCGTATAATAGCCAACTATTTTATACCTTGACTACTCACTTTTATGATCCACTTAACTGATAAAAACACACCTTTACACGAAAAATTAGAAATTGGTTTATTGCTAGCTATCGTTGGCGGTTTTTTAGATGCCTACTCGTTTTTATGTTATGGCGGGGTTTTTGCGAATGCTCAAACAGGGAATATGGTGTTATTGGGCATCAGTCTGATTAACGGTGACTATATTAATTTTTTCCACTATTTAATTCCGATTATTGCATTTTCTGTTGGGATCCTAATTACTGAATATTTACTCAAGCAACTCTCTGGCAGTTTCTATATTTGGGTGCTCATTACTGAAATCATCATTTTATGTATTATCGCATTTTCACCCGACAATACACCACAAGTTGTAGTAACTGCTGCAATTTCATTTATGTGCTCGATTCAAATTGGCAGCTTTCGTAAAATTTGTGGTGCTCCGTATACGAGTACCATGTGTACGGGTAATTTACGCTCGGCAATGGAACTACTCTTTATTGCGATTTCAAATAAAGATAGTCACTCTTTAGTAAAAGGGTTACGTTACTTGACTATTATCTTATTTTTTTGTATTGGTGCGACAATCGGTGCGGTTTTTGTTGACTGGTGGGGCAAAATATCGGTATTAGTTTGTTGCCTGCTATTTTTTGTTTTACTGTTATTAATTATTAGAGATATTCTCTATATTAAGCGTAGACAACAGCGCCTCAGTAACACAATTAATAAATAGAGACTAAAATTTGTTAATCATTTAATATATATTAAATATGCTATCTTATTAATTAGTGCGAGAGTCTCGATGTTAAAAATATTTATGGACTGGTATCGTCGACAGTTTAGTGATCCTAATGTTGCCTCCTTAGTTATCGTGATTGTGTCTTTATTTATTATTATCTATTTTTTTAATCAAATTTTATTACCCGTCATTGTTGCTGTAGTTCTGTCATATTTACTTGATACTCCTGTTAAGTATTTAAGCAAAAAAGGATTGCCAAGAACGTTATCAGTAATTGTTGTATTACTAATTTTTATTTCAATTGTATTGCTGGGGGTGATGATTTTGTTACCTTTAATTTGGCAACAAAGTATTAGTTTAGTCCGTAACATTCCAGCCATGTTGACCTTTTTAAATCAACTTTTAACCACATTACCCGAAAAATTTCCTGAACTAATCGATGTAGGATTATTTGACTCTCTGATCCAAAGTATTAAAGATAAAGTCGTTCAAACAGGGAATTCATTACTGCAGTTTTCAATTGTGTCGATATTTAGCTTAGTTTCAGTTATTGTTAATGCCGTATTGGTCCCAATTATGATGTTTTTTTTATTAAAAGATAAAGAAAAAATTTGGGATTATTGTTCTGAGATTTTACCTAAAAATAGGGTGGTTCTGGATAAAGTTGCGAGTGAAATGGATAAGCAAATTGGTAATTATATTGTAGGTAGCGTGCTGCATATAATGATTTTGTTCATTTTTATGTATATTCCATTTTGGTTTTTAGGGTTAGATTATGCTCTATTATTAGCCTTTATCGTCGGCGTGTCGGTGATCATTCCCTATATTGGTATTATTATTTCAACAATTCCGGTAATTTTAGTCGGGTTATTTCAATGGGGATTAAATACTGAATTTGCGATCCTTATTGCTGCTTATGTTATTGTACAGATGCTTGATGGCAATGTAACAGTGCCACTATTATATTCTGAAAAACTTAATCTTCATCCTATTGTGATTATTATTGCCGTACTCATTTTTGGCGGATTATGGGGATTTTGGGGCATATTTTTTGCGATCCCGCTTGCGACTTTGGTTAAAGCAATTATTCATGCTTGGCCTAAAAATCAACAACAAAATTGAGTTGTTAATAACAATTAATCCTTAACTTTCTTCCTAATACCTGCATAAGTTAGCCTTTGGCATATGACTATTAGTCTAAAACATTGGCTAGTACAGGCTCATTCTATTTTTATAAATAAAAATTAATACTAAAACCATAAATATATGGTTTTTCTATTTTTTTACGCATTTAAAAATAATTAAGTATTGAGTTCTATATTTTTATTTACTATATTGAGTGATTTGATATTTTAGTAACGGTAAAAGTATAAAAATGCGAGTTATAATCAAGATTGTATTAGCCATACAAATCCTATTTCCCTTATTTGTTAGTGCGAGCTCTGTCTCGTCTGCCATCGAGTTGGATGCAGAGGCAACGAAAAATCATGCCGCACTTTCAAAGGTTAAAAGTCGTTTACCCGAATTAGCGAGCGGGTCAAAATTTGATAGCCATTTTTCAAGTGAAGAACAGTTTGCCTCCGCTCTATCGCAAACCGGTCAGATTATGTCGGGTGATAATCGGCATGATACCGCTAAGAATTGGCTAGAAAATTCAGCGTATAGCTATTTAAGCGGTCAAATGCAAAACTGGCTTAATCAATATGGTAATAGTCGTATTCAAATTGATAATACGGCCTTTAGCGCCGAACTGTTATTGCCATTATTCGAAAATAGCCGTCATTTAATTTTTTCCCAATCTCGACTCAGTCGAGAGGATGAAAATAGAAAAACGCTAAACGTTGGATTAGGCTATCGGCACTTTGCTGATGAGTGGATGTGGGGATTCAATAGTTTTTATGACCGAGATTTAAATAATAATAATGCGCGATGGGGAGCGGGTTTAGAGCTTGGCGCTAATTATGTCAAACTTGCAACCAATGGTTATTTTCGTTTAACGGATTGGCGTCAATCAAAATTAGCTAACTTTGCCAGCTATAATGAAAGGCCAGCCAATGGGTTTGATATAAGGGCGGAAGGGTTTTTACCTATTTACCCTAATATCGGCGCCAATTTACAATATGAAAAATATTTTGGTGAAAATATTAACCTTAAGAGGTCAAACTCACTAAGTAACCTAAAAGATGATCCAGAAGCTTACCGTGTTGGTTTATCGTATACGCCGGTGCCTTTAGTATCATTTAAGCTAAACCAAACGATGGGCGACGTTAATGAAACAATCGGCGCCTTTGAATTAAATTACCGCTTAGGTGTGCCGTTAAATCTGCAACTCGATAGTCAATTTGTCGCAGAAATGAGGACACTCAAAGGTTCGCGTTATAATTTCGTCGATAGAAATAATGCCATTGTAATGCAATACCAAAAGCAAGCCTTATTAAGACTTTCGTTACCAAAAGCGTTAGTCATGCGGGCGAATGAGCCGGCACACTTGCAGCCAACAATCAGCAAAAATGAGTATCAAGTCGATCATATTGAGTGGTCAGCCTCATCACTAACCGCGAAGGGCGGGACATTAGTATCGACTAGCTCTTCTCCTTATTTGGCCACAATTACGATGCCGTTTTATGATGCAACCGACTCGTTGGATAGCAATCGTTATGAAGTTACGGCGGTAGCGGTGGATATCAAGGGTAATCGCTCAAATATGGCTACCACCCATATTACGGTCACCCCCGCGGCGGGTAATGAAACGATTGCCAGTATCGATATTTCACCAAGCTCTGATATTGTTGCTGATGGTGAAACAGCTGGGATAGTGACCTTACAGGTAAAAGATACCTCGAGTGGGCAGGCATTAGCGGATGTTGCGGTTGATTTTAGCTTAGAGAGTTACGATGGTAAAAAAGTCAGTGGCGTTAAACTTGATGGCAAGGACGAGGCAACCTTAACACGAATAACCGACAGCAAAGGGTATATCTCTTTTCCTATTACCAGTATTAAAGCGGGCAATTACCGATTAAATAGCTCAATTGATGGACGAGAACCGACTAGCAGTGATATTTCATTTATCGCCGATAGTCGTTATGCACAAATCAGTGAAAATAATATCACAATCCTTGGCGATAGTACCATTGCTAACGGAGTGGAGACCTACCGCCTAAAAATCAGAGTCACCGATGCGAATGATAATGGTATCGCAGATCAACTTGTTGATATCACGGCGGACAATGACGCTGTGGTTGGGGCAGTTGAGCCGACAGATCCTAATGGTGAAGTGATTATCACAATCAGTAGCACCAAGCCCGGCTCGAGTAATGTTACGGCAGCAATTGGTGAGTTTAAACAGGTTTTTGCGGTTGACTTTACGATCAACCGTGTTCCAGCGCAGATTGCCGATGGTGCGATTAGCGTAGAAACTAATCATGCGGTTGCAGATGGAGTAAACACAAATAAAGTCAAAGTCAAGGTCACCGATACTGAGGGCAATGGCTTAGCCGGTAGAGTAATAAGCTTAACGGCTGATAATAGTGCGGTGGTAGGTACCATCAGCCCAACCGATGTTAATGGTGAAGTGGTTGTGACACTAAGCAGTATTAAGTCTGGCTCAAGTAATATTAAGGCGAGAATAGATGACTCTACACAAGCGTTCACAGTTGATTTTATTGCCGATAGCAGTACCGCGCACTTTGATGACGAGTCATTATCTTACGATTGGGATCTTATTGACAGTAATAAAATTCCGATAATAGCAAAAGTGGTTGATGCTAATGATAACCCAGTTGGTGGTGCTGCAGTTAATGTAACTGCTAATAATGGCGCAGTAGTTGATTATTCAGGTTTTACTGATGAAACGGGTGAAATAAACATACTCGTAACCACTGCTCTAGTTGGTGATACGCATGTTACTTTATCAGTAGGTAAATCAAAAAAGACTCTACTACTTCCAGTGTTTGAGACAGAATATGTTTCTGATATCAGAGCTCGTGGACTTAGCGTGCTAACAAATGGAGCCTTTGCTGATGGGATAAGTACTAACAGTGTTAAAGTAAAAGTGACCGATTTTTGGAATGATGCTATGGAGGGCGTTAAGATTGGTTTAACTGCTGATAATGGTACGATTGTGGGACCTATTAATCCAACCGATTCAAACGGTGAGGTTATTGTTACGTTAACTAACATGACAGCGGGTAAAAGTACTATTACGGCTACATTCAACAATTATGAGTCTACAATAAGAGATTATCATATTGATGTTAATTTCATTGAGCCTGACACGGGTATTAAAATTGATAGCAACAATTTTACAATAATAAACAATAATGCGCCCGCTGACGGTGCAAAGACAAATAGTGTTAAAGCGAAAGTAACTGATAAAGACGGTAATCCATTAGCGGGTAAATTCGTTTATTTTGTTGCTAGTAATAGCGCTACAATGGATAACGTTCAGTTAACTGATGTAAATGGCGAGGTGATCGCAACTTTAACCAGCACAACCCCTGGTGAAAGTGTTATTACTGCTATAGTTGGTTCATCTAAACAAATTACAACAGTCAATTTTACTGAAGACCTTGTTACTACTAATATTGGTTATCTTTCTATGGACTCATTCTCCTATGATCTCAGTAATGATGTAGATGTAGATACACACTATGCAACCATTAAGGTACTTGATAAGGATAAGAATCCCTTAGAGGGTATTTTAGTTAAATTAACAGCTGATGCTGATGTTGTTATTGGTACTGTTAATCCAACTGACGATAAGGGTGAGACGGCTGTTGTTTTAAGCAGTTCAAATAGTGGGTTTAAAAATGTTACAGCAAGTATAGGTAAGTTTAAAAGTAGCCACAACACTTGGTTTAATGGAGGTAGCACTACAGCACAAATCGCTAGTGTTGAGGTTGAAACAAATAATGCATCTGCAGATGGCATCGATTCTAATAAAGTTAGAGTTAAAGTAGTTAATTTAAAGGGACAACCACTAAACTATAAAACCATTAACATAACTGCCGATAACGGTACTGTTGTAAGTGCTATTGCACCAACTAATAGTAAAGGTTATACCGAGGTGAAATTAACAAATACAACGATGACAAACTCTACGATTAAAGCATCTATCACAAGCAAAGAGGGTAAAACAACCAGTAAAAAAGCTACAGTAGCTTTTAGTGCCGATAGCAAGGGGGCTCAAATTGATAGCGGAAACTTTACCGTTGTCAATAATGGAGCAGTTGCAGATGGTATAAGTACCAATAAAGTTAAAGTTAAAGTGACGGATGCTAAAGGTAATCCATTAGCTAATCAAAAAGTTCATTTCTTCGGTGCAGCTAAAGCTAGTATAGATTTAACGGATAAAAATGGTGAAGTGATCGTAGCATTAACAAGTACTACTGCAGGCAGCATAGAGGTTACGGCAAGTATTGGTGAGTCAGAACAAAAGATAGTAGTCAATTTTATTGCAGATATTAATAAAATAGTAAAAAAATCATTTATTTTTGTGCTAAAAGATGGCGCTTTGGCTGATGGTATCAGTGCTAATCAAGTTCTGATTGCATTAATGGATAATTACGATAATCCAATAATTGGTGAAAGAGTTAACTTTAGCGCAGAGGATGTAACCTTTGGCGAAATAGGGTTAACCGACGAATATGGTCAAGTAGTTGTTAATTTGACTAGTAAAAAGTCAGGTTATATCCCAGTGACTGCAACTTATGGTCAATTTAAAGAAACCTATACTATGTATTTTAGCCCATACAATGAATCTGATAAAATTGAAGATGAGGCAACTAATATGGCATTTAACGATGTGGCAATTGACGACAATAATGATGAGGCTAAATTTGCCTCTCTTTAAAGGCATTAGATTATTGAACTCTGTTTTAATAAGTATTTTAGTGTAATGAAGAATTGTGATTAGCTAAGAATGCTCTATTTATAGCTAAAAGTGGTTCAACGTGCAGAAAAAGTGGGGTAAAACAGCTTTATATTACTAGATTTAACTCTAATTAAAGCCCTGATATACAGGGCTTTTGTCTCTATTTTATGGATGATCTTTTAAGTAGTTCAATACAACTTCATGATGATTACTGGTTTTGAAATCATCAAATACATGTTCAATTTTTCCGCTTTTACCAATTAGAAAACTAATACGATGAATGCCATCATAGGTTTTCCCCATAAACTCTTTTTCTCCCCATATACCAAATTTCTGTGCAACCTCATGATTTTCATCAGACAGAAGAGGGAAGTTAAGTAATTCTTTTTCGGTAAAACGAGATAATTTTTCTGTTTTGTCGGTACTGATACCAATAATTGCAACATTATATTTGTTGAAATTATCTACGTTATCGCGCAAGTTACATGCTTGTACCGTACAGCCTGGTGTCATCGCTTTAGGATAAAAGTAGAGTAAAACACGTTGGTCTTTAAAATCCGTCAAGCTAACTTCTTCACCGTCTTGATCTGGCAGTGTGAATTGTGGAGCTTTTTCGCCTACTTTAAGTGGGGTAATCATATAAATTATCACCTATTATAATTATTGAGCTATTTGATTGTCTTAAAAAAACGGTTTGCAGCATCGATGGTGTGATTAATCTCCCGATCGCCATGCGCAAGTGACATAAATCCGGCTTCAAAAGCAGATGGTGCAAAGTAGATGCCTTCAGTCAGCATATGATGATAGAATTTATTGAATAATTCAATATCACTTTGCATTACATTCGCATAACTGCTGACTTCTTCTACAGTAGTAAAAAATAGACCAAACATTGCACCAACATGATTAACAATTAATGGTACATTATTTTGTTTGGCAACATATAAAAGTCCATCAGCAAGCTGGCTCGTTAAGTCGTCTAATTGCTGATAAATGCCAACGTCATTTAATAAGTTCAATGCTGTATAACCTGCAGTCATTGCAATAGGATTACCAGACAGCGTTCCCGCTTGGTAAATAGGTCCAATGGGTGCCAGTTGCTGCATAATGTCTGCCCGACCACCAAATGCACCTACGGGCATTCCACCACCAATAATTTTACCTAAGCAGGTTAAATCCGGTGTAATATCGTAATATTCTTGGGCGCCACCTAGCGCGACACGAAATCCGGTCATAACTTCATCAATAATAAGCAGGGCACCATGTTGATCGCATAGTTGTCGTAGACCTTGTAAAAATTCGATTTTTGCAGGAACACAGTTCATATTGCCGGCCACCGGTTCAACAATAATTGCGGCAATTTGCTCAGGATATTGTTCGAAGCTTTTCTTTACCGATTCAAGATTATTGTAATCACATACAACAGTATGCTTAACAAAATCGGCAGGTACACCAGGTGAGGTAGGGTTACCAAAAGTCAATGCTCCAGATCCTGCTTTTACTAATAAGTAATCCGCGTGACCATGATAACAGCCTTCAAATTTAATAATTTTATCACGGCCAGTAAATCCTCTCGCGAGACGAATAGCGCTCATAGTGGCTTCAGTGCCGGAGTTTACCATCCGAACCATTTCAATTGATGGCATGATACTGGTGACTAAATCAGCTAACTTTATTTCAATTTCGGTCGGTGCACCATAGCTAAGGCCTTTATGTACTGCATCACAAACCGCACTGGCAATTGCTGGGTGATTATGGCCTAAAATCATCGGTCCCCATGAACCGACATAATCAATATAGGCTTTACTATCGACATCATAAATATAAGCGCCATTGGCTTTTTCAATAAATAAAGGGGTTCCTCCAACGCTATTAAATGCCCTTACTGGCGAATTTACCCCGCCAGGCATCACTTGACTTGCTTGTTCATAAAGGGATTGTGATTTATTCATTGTCGATTTGGTTCTCATTGCCTAATTAGATTGTGTATTTATTCATAAAATGAATGAAAATTCAAGCACCCAAATAATCAATTTTACTAATTTGTTTTATTTGTAATTTAATATTTAGTCCTTATATTAATTGTAATATAATAGATGATTATTAATCATTCCTTGGATTGCTCACTTAGTGCCATGCAAGGGAGAGTAGGAGAAAAGCAGTGATTGATACATTACCATTAATATTTACGGATGCCGCAGCAAATAAAGTTAAATCATTAGTTGAAGAAGAAGAAAACCCCAATTTAAGATTGCGTGTCTATATTACTGGCGGAGGATGCAGCGGTTTTCAGTATGGTTTTACGTTTGATGAGAAAATGAATGAGGATGATCTGACCATCGAAAAAAATGGCGTTGCTTTAGTCGTTGATCCGATGAGTTTGCAATATCTTGTCGGCGGTACAATTGATTATGTTGAGGGATTGCAAGGTTCACGTTTTGTGGTCGACAACCCAAATGCAACAACAACATGTGGTTGTGGCTCATCATTTAGTGTTTAACCGTTCTATCTCCTGCAAATTTTGTAGGAGAACAATTCTAATGCACAATTTGTTTTCCTAATATGATTAAATCACGCTTTATGCCATCAAGTTCCGCTATATTAAATAGATGCCCCCATTTACGGTAACCCAACTTTTCAAATAGTGCTAAGCTAGGGGAATTATGGGCAAAAATATACCCCAGTATCGTGTCTATCTTATGTTGCTGTGCAAATTGTTCGATTGCGATTACGGCATGCTGACCTATTTTTTTGCCGCGAAAAGCCTCATCAATATATAAGCTTATTTCAACTGTTTTGGCATAAGCGGGTCTGCCATAAAAGGTAGATAAACTTACCCAGCCGCAAGGCTGATTTTTATAGTTAATTAACCACAATGGCCTAGTTTCGACATTATGGGCATTAAACCACTCAATTCGATTGTCAACTGTTACTGGTGAAGTATCAGCTGTTACCATTCTACTTGCAATGGTTTGGTTATAAATTTCAACAATAAAAGATAAATCAGTTAGTTTAGCATTGGTAAATGTTATTTCATCGGCGATATTGTTCATATTTAATGATCTAGGTTAATAAGTTATATTTGCTATTATGCAATTAATACTGGCGGCTGTGAATAGTTCGAACTCATGATGGTAGCAAAATATAAAGGAAAGTTTTTTTGACTAAAAAAACATCAAAAAAATAATTCATTTGTGTATAATACATACTATTACTTAATGTTAATTGTTGTTAAACGATCATGTCACAGCAAATAGAAATTTTTACTATCCCAAGCCCCTGCAAAAGAGTTTGTGAAACGGATAAACAAGGTTATTGCTTAACCTGTTTTCGTTCCCGAGACGAGCGGTTTAGTTGGTTGGAATTGTCTGATGAGCAGAAGCAAGATATATTAAGGCTTTGTCGGCAAAGGGCGTTAAGGAAAAAATATTTTCTTTATCAACAGCAGCAACAAAATTTATTGCAACAATCCCAAAGCAGTGAGCAATTAGATCTGCTTTAATGCCGATTAAATCAGCATTAAATAGTAAATTTATGCTTTCTTTACGAAGCAGGCTTTAAGCATTATTTTCATCCCATCCACTTTACAGTCTATTTCGTGATCGCCTTCAACGAGACGGATACTTTTAGCCTTAGCGCCTTTCTTTAATACAGTAGATGATCCTTTCAATTTTAAATCTTTAATTAATATAATATCATCACCGTCAGCTAACAGATTACCGTTGCTATCTTTGACTTGTAATCCACTCTCTGTTGAAGTCGTTTGTTCATCCCATTCATGAGCGCACTCAGGGCAAATATATAAACTGCCATCCTGATAAGTATGTTCTGATTGGCAAATAGGGCAATTAGGGATTGAATTCATATGTTAAAATTTCCTTGATTATCATAATTAGCAGACTATAGCAAAAAATAGCGATTAAGTCATGTAAACACCCCCTAAAGAGTGTATTGAAAAATATTTTGGCTAGGAGTAGGATTTATCAATTCGATCACTTTATTCTGGAATAAGCATGAAAAGTTGTATTGCTTGCGGCATGCCGATGACCCAAATTGCAGATTATCCATTATATGATATATCTAAAAACTATTGTAAATACTGTGCTCATGCTGATGGTTCAATGAAAAATTTTGAGGAAAAATTGGACTGTCTTACCAAACATTATATAAATTTTCATAAAATGGATCATATTATTGCTAAACAAACAGCATATGTTGTTTTGAAAAAATTACCAGCTTGGAAACGAAAATAATCGTATCCTTGTATATAAAATATTCCCTAATAGATATTATTATTTTTTTGAGCAGAGAAAGATGCCTAAAATAATCAAAGTAGCGCTGATAAGATGAAAAAGATGTATTTGAGTATTTAAAAAAACAATACTAAAAATTCCACCAGATAAAGGAATTAAATGGGTATATACCTCACCGCGCGTCGCTCCAATTTGTGCAATCCCCCGGTTCCAAAAAAGATAAGCTAACCAAGAAGGGAAAATGACTAAATAAAGCAGACCTATAATAAAATCAAGCTGAGTATAGGCGCTAAAGCTTGTTATTGGGAAAAACATAAAATAGACAAGAGCAATAGGCAATAATATAAGGGTTCCTAATAAAGAGCTTATTGTTACAAACACATTATGTGGGATTGATTTATCTTTTTTTCTTAAAAAAGAACAATAAAAGGCCCAGCTAATTGCTGATCCCATTGCCCATAAATCACCTTTATTAAGATTTTTTAGTGCATCAAAATTAGATAAGTCACCTTTAAAGATAAGATAGAGCACGCCAAGAGAGCTTAATAGTACGCCTATAATATTATTTTTTGAAATTTGGTCATTAAATACTAATTTGTTAATCAACAATACCATAGCTGGCGTTGCTGACATATAAATTGCAGCATTAAGTGACGTAGTGTATTGCAGTCCGATATAGAGCGTTAGCGGAAACAGTACCTGACCAAATACGGCTAAAAATAGTGTCATTTTAATGGATTGCTTAATTTTACTATAATTGGCTATTACCTGTCGGTGATATAGTGTACAAAGCAATAAGGCCGTTATAGCCCAACGACCTTCTGATAAAACCATCGGATCACTATTAACAACTAATAAGTGACCCACAACGTAGTTTCCTCCCCAAAAACAAGCAGCTAAAGCAAGTAAAATATACGGCATATCGCTTCCTTTTATTTTTAGAATTATTGCAGTATTTGGCTACCATAGATAAAGAATGATCTATTGCATTACATCTTGCAAGCAAATAATATTTTATAAAAATATTATTTGCCATATCTAAACCAAAGTCGGTTATAGTTTTTCATCACAATACAAACGCTAAGCGTTTTTTCAGGAAAGTAGAATATCACTAATTAATTTTGCATGGTGGAGTGTGAAAAGGTTAATTTTAATCATTTACTTATTTGGTTTAGTTGAATGCAGTGAAAAATATCACAAATCATGAGCAATACTTAATTGGAAAATGGGATCGTAGCGATACTTACTTTTTTTTATAAGAAGAATTTTAGGCGAAAAGCTAATAAATGATATTTATGATTTCAATGGAAATTATGAAGACTTTTTAAACGACAAATATAATGAATGCACGTATAACTTAAATCTTATTAAAAAAATTCTATAGAATCATTAAATCTTATTCTAAATCCTCCTGGTAAAGTTTTTTTATTAACATAAGACAAGCTTCAATCTTTATGCGAAAGCGGTATAATACTGCTACTTTAATTTATGAGGTAGCAAAGTGAAAAAGTTATTCTTAATTAGTTTTATAACTACTATTTTGATTGGGTGTGGCGGAAAAAACAATAAAATCACAGAAGAATATTTGGTTGGTAATTGGGATTGTAACTACACTTTTTTTGTTTATGATAATAATTCTAAAGGATATAAAGAAGAAAACAAAGAGAGTTTTTCTTCAGGGCTTGAAAAAATAGATGGAAAACTTTTCTCTGAGGGTAAGCAGGTTCCGTTTGAAAAAGCTTTCACTACATGGAAATCTTCAACTAAAATATCTGGTTATGATGTAACTAATGATGTAGTCGCTACAAAAAATAGTGATAACGAATTTCTCATAACAATTAAATCAGATGCGTATAATAATTCTAATGGAGAAAAAACCTTAAGAAAATCTGAAATGCTATGCACTAGGATAAAATAAACACAGCCTATTTAAACAAGCCCTCTTATGAGGGTTTTTTATTATCTAAAATTAGAAATTTTATGAACAATTATCCTTTATCTATAAGAACGGTATGACTGTCTGGATATAGTCGAAGTCAATCCGCTGGATTTTTGACTACCAAAGTAAGCGAGGGAGTGTTATATAAAAATTGCAAAGTATCAGGCAACGACTGTGTCAGCTTCTTTTTAGTTGGTAAATGATAAAACGATGATATTCCATAGTCGGTTTCGGAATAAAATCAAAATGAGTAGTGAATTTTACCCCAAGATAAAAAATAAATTAAATAAAAAACATTGCAAACTATTGGAGAGTAAGGATTTGAAATGGTACGCCCGAGTGGACTCGAACCACCGACCCCCACCATGTCAAGGTGATGCTCTAACCAACTGAGCTACGGGCGTATAAGACAGGGAGAATATTAACGTTGTTCATCAGTTCTGGCAAGTAAAAAAATTAAAATTAGCTTGTTTTTTGTACTGTTAAGTGGTTTTTGCTTGCAAAACAAACAAATCACGCTATTTATAATTTAATTGAGCGATTATGTTGCTAGCGAGATGCGCGTGCGAGTATTTGCTCAATAGGTTGTTTTTGAATATAAATCATACGTGCGATCAATAAAATCGCTGCAAATGATAACCCTACAATAATGCCGACCCAAAAGCCAGCTACTCCCATCGGTCGACTCGTTATTAACGTGGTAAACGATAGTATATAACCGAGTGGTAAACCTATTATCCAGTATGAAATCAACGTAATATAAAGAATACTTTTGGTGTCTTTGTAGCCTCGAAGCACATTGCTTGCAGTAACTTGCAAGTAATCAGATAATTGATAGATCGCTAATAAAATAATTAATTGCATGCATAAAATTGTGATCGCACTATCAGACGTAAACCAAGCGATCAGCATCGATTTAAATAGTATTAGTATGACAGCAACAGTTAGGGCACTCATTAACGCGATAGTCAAACTAATTTTAGCTGTCTGCTTAGCTAATATAGGCTGTTTATTACCTAACAGATAACCGACACGAATACTGGTTGCAACGCCTAATGAAAGTGGAATTGCAAATGTCATGCTACTAATTGTAAAGATTATTTGATGGGCAGATACCGCATCTTTACCCAGAGGAGCAATCATCAAGGCGATAATAGCAAATAAGCTAACCTCAAAAAAATAGGCTAGTGCGAGCGGTATTCCAAGCACCATGATCCGCTTAATGATGCTTCGATTAAATAGGTGAATAAAGGGTGTTTTTTTTATATCTTGCTGGCTACCTGCAAATAATGTAAAACACTTTATTAACGCGAACATAAGCCAAAAAATAATTGCGGCAGTGATCCCGCAGCCAACACCACCAAACTCAGGTAAGCCAAACTTACCATAAATAAGAATATAGTTAATGGGAATATTGGCAACCAGAGCAATAAACATAATAAACATGGCTGGCTTTGTATTTGAAAGTCCTTCACATTGAAAACGATAGACTAAATAAAATAAAAAACCAGGTACTCCCCACATAATTGAACGTAAAAAGTGAACAGCTACATAGATCATCTCAGGATCGATTGGGTTATCAATGCTATTACGTAGGGCAATTAGTTTGTCTGAATTATACAGAAAGGCCATCATCAAAATGGATAAAATAGTCGCAATAATTAAACCTTGTCGAGTATGATCGGCAATTTGTTCTCGTTTCGCCGCGCCATTGAGGTTTGATATAATTGGTGTAAGAACCGAGAGCAGACCTTGTCCAAATAAAATAGTGGGTAGCCATATTGATGCGCCAATTGCAACGCCAGATAGCGCGGTAGCACTATAATGACCGGCCATGATAGTATCAACAAAAGTGATCCCCGTTTGTGCCAGCTGCGCCACAATAACGGGAATCGCTAATTTAATAATGATATTGACTTCTTTACGGTAGGAGGGCTTTATCATATCGTTTATTTAACTACAGCGCCCCAAAGGTCATATTCGTCTGAATGTGAAATCTTAACATTAACGATATCGCCAGCCGTCACTGAAAATTCTTCGTTTAAATATACGACACCATCAATTTCGGGAGCATCAGCCATGCTACGACCAATCGCGCCTTCCTCGTCAACTTCATCAATCAAGATTGGTAACGTTTTACCTATTTTATTGGCTAGCTTTTCTGTTGAGATTGCTTGCTGTAATTGCATAAACTGATGGTAGCGTTCCTGTTTTACGTCCTCAGGAATTTGATCGGCTAAACTATTAGCCGCCGCCCCGTCAATGGCACTGTAGGTAAAGCAGCCAACGCGATCGAGTTTTGCTTGATCTAGAAAGTTTAAAAGTAAATCAAAATCGCGCTCGGTTTCACCCGGATAGCCAACAATAAACGTTGAACGCAGTGTAATATCAGGGCAGATATCGCGCCATTTATGAATACGTTCAAGGGTTCGCTCAATTGAACCCGGGCGTTTCATTGATTTTAAAATCGCCGGACTTGCATGCTGTAATGGTACATCAAGATAAGGTAATATTTTGCCATCCGCCATTAATGGAATTAAATCATCGACGTGAGGGTAAGGATAAACATAGTGCAATCTAACCCATATACCTAATGATGATAGCTGCTCACTAAGCGTTTGAATATCACTTTTAACTGGCATACCATTCCAAAAACCAGTACGATTTTTAACATCAACACCATAAGCGGAGGTATCTTGGGCGATAACCAATAGCTCTTTAACTCCGCTGTCGGCCAATCTTTTTGCTTCATCGAGTACATTACCGATCGGTCGACTAACCATATCACCTCGTAATGATGGAATAATACAAAACGTACAACGATGGTTACAGCCTTCGGAAATTTTTAAATAGGCGTAATGTTTTGGTGTTAATTTGACGCCTTGAGATGGCACTAAACTAGTATAAGGATTATAGGTTGGTTTTGGTGCATATTTGTTTACGTGATTTAACACGGCCTCATAGCTATGAGGACCTGAAATTTCAAGTACTTTAGGATGTATTTTTCGAATCTGATCTTCTTTGGCACCAAGGCAACCGGTAACGATAACTTTACCATTTTCATGCAGTGCTTCACCAATAGCCTCCAGCGATTCTTGTACCGCGCTATCAATAAAGCCACACGTATTAACAATAACAAGATCGGCATTATCATAGCTAGGTACAACTTGATAACCTTGGGTTCTGAGTTCAGTGAGTATTCTTTCTGAATCAACTAAGTTTTTTGGGCAGCCAAGACTGACAAAGCCAATAGTAGGAGAAATATTAATCATAATTAAATTATATTGTAAAAGATTAAGTTGTTAAAAATCAACTGATTATAGATATGCTTATTGCTGTGTATTCTAGCATAGAAAAAGTAAGTTCACTAATCATTTTCTGTTGTATTTTGATTAATGGTTCTATTTAACATTGCTTTGAAAAATGTGAATGGTAGACATTATATTTTGAGGGTGATGATAAACCGTTATAACAAAATAATAATGGACATTAATAATAAAAAAAAACCGGGACATAATCCCGGTTTGCGATTAACCACTATATTATAGTTCGTTAGCGTGTTGTTTTAAAAAGCTTGCTACGCCATCAGGGCTATCTTTCATGCCTGCTTTACCTTTTGTCCATTGTGCAGGGCAAACTTCACCGTGTTCTTCATGGAATTGGAAAGCATCAACAATACGTAAGATTTCATCGATATTACGGCCAATCGGTAAATCATTTATCGTTTCGTGACGCACAATACCTGACTTATCAATAAAGAATGATGCACGTAAAGCAACACCAGCATCAGGATGTTCTATACCATAAGCTTGCATAATACAATGTTTAACATCGGCAACAATCGGGTATTTTACTTCGCCAATTCCGCCTTTATCTTGTGATGTATTACGCCATGCATTATGTACGAATTCTGAGTCCATCGATACACCAATCACTTCAACACCACGTTTTTTAAATTCATCTAAACGGTGATCGAACGCAATAATTTCAGATGGGCAAACAAACGTAAAATCCATTGGCCAAAAGAACACAACAGCATATTTGCCTTTAGTAAAACTTGAAAAATTAAAATCATTTACAATTTCACCATTACCTAATACTGCAGATGAAGTAAAGTCAGGTGCTTTGCGAGTAACTAATACCATGGTATGTCTCCTTAACTATTTTATATTATTCTGTAGGATGTTGTTATACATCATTATTAACAATATCTAACTGATAGAACTGAAAGATGACGATTATTATAACGTTCAAATTAAATTATCAAACATGTTAAAAACAATTGTTTTTATAAGTTTTAACTATTAAGTTTTGCTTATTGATAATTTTTTCTTAGGTTTGCCAATGTTTTTAGTATCGCGTTCTCGCACTTTTTTCTTTTTAGTATCTTGATTTTTTTCATTTTTCTTTGTTTTGGCTTTTTCTGATAGTTTTTTCTTTTTACTTATTGCTGGCGCTTTTGTTTGTGGCCTTAATTCATGGACGATGCGCAGCTTTAACGGCTCTTGAATGTAGCGTTCAATTTTTTTCAGTAAATCATAGTCATGCGCTTCTACTAAAGAGATAGCTGTACCTTTTTTACCCGCTCTCGCCGTTCTCCCTATGCGGTGCAGATAGACGTCAGCTGTTTTGGGCATATCAAAATTAAATACATGACTAATGTCGTCAAAATCGAGTCCTCTCGAGGCAACGTCAGTTGCAACCAAAATATTGACGGTGTTGTTTGCCATTCTTTTGATTGCTTCATTACGCTTAGCTTGAACCATCTCTCCTTCTAAATAACAAGTGCGGATTTTAGCATTATTTAGCCACGTTACTAGTTCATGGACGCGCTCTCGTTTACGAACAAAAATAACACTTTTTGTCACTTCATCTTGCCGCAATAAGTTAATTAATAATGCTGTTTTATGTTCAACATTATCGGCTCGATAATAAAATTGTAATATTTTTTTACGTTCTTTACGTGACGGGTCTGCTTTTATTTCAACGGGCTCTTGTAAAATCCTCTGCGCAAAGTCATACACGCCATTACCTTCAAGTGTGGCAGAGAACAGCAGGGTTTGTGTGCGCCAGCGTGTTTCAGCTGAAATCGTTTCAACATCTTGGGCAAATCCCATATCAAGCATACGATCAGCTTCGTCAAGAATTAGCATTTCTACGGCTCGGCAGTCAAAATTTTCTTCTTTGATATACTGAAGTAGACGACCCGTTGTTGCAATTACAATGTCTTGGTTTTTACTAAAAACTTCAGCATGATTCATATAAGCAACACCGCCCGTAATGGTTGCAGTGCTTAGTGCTGTGAATTGAGTTAACCATTTAGTTTGCTCAGCAACTTGCATTGCCAGCTCTCTCGTGGGGGTCAAAATTAAAATGCGTGGCGGCCCAGGTTTATGACGGGGAAAATCAAGTAAATGTTGCACCGCCGGAATTAAATAAGCTAAAGTTTTTCCAGTTCCTGTTGGGGCTGACCCTAAAATATCACGATTATCAAGTGCATAAGGAATTGTTTGCGATTGAATCGTTGTTGGTACAGTGATGTTTTGTAAGCTAAGTGCTTTTAAAATTAGCTCGTTTAAGTCAAAAGATGAAAAATCATCGGTAGTCATGGTCAGTTCACAATTATAAGCAAAGTATTAGTGTAACATATTTGTGATATTTGTATGAGAGTAATTAATCTGCGCAAGATTCTAGGCAGCATTAAATTTGACTTAATATAAAGTCAGTATCATTCAAAATTTATTGTTCATAATCAATAAATAATAGCTATAATAGTTTGCATTTCGTCATTTTAATAAACGCCTGATGGTGAAATAACATATCAGTAAAGCATAAATTAGCTATTTTAATTTTTTGAAAACTATAAATTTTGTAAAGTGAGTTTGTTTTATGTCAAAAAAATTTAGACTAGGGCTTGATGTTGGTTCTACAACTGCAAAATGCGTTGTGTTAGATGAGCAAGATAATTTTATCTATACTAACTATGTGCGTCATAATACTTATATTGTACCTACTGTTATTCAATTGCTTAATGAAATAAAGCAACGAGTAGGGGATGAGGCTTTACTTTCCATAAAGGTCACTGGCTCTGCAGGAATGGGAATAGCTGAAAAAGCCGATATCGCTTTTATTCAAGAGGTTATTGCGGCATCGGAAGTGGTACAGCAAAAGTACCCAGATGTTAGAACATTAATCGATATTGGCGGTGAAGATAGTAAAATGATCTTTTTTTTTCCTGATAGAGCGCCAGATATCCGCATGAATGGGAGCTGTGCAGGGGGAACTGGTGCATTTATCGACCAGATGGCGAGTTTACTCAATGTACCCGTGCAAGAGTTTGAACAGCTCGCTAAACATCATGATCATGTTTTTCCTATCGCCTCCCGCTGTGGCGTGTTTGCTAAAACAGATGTGCAAAATCTTATTAGTCGCAATGTTTCAAAAGAGAATATAGCCTATTCTGTACTCCATGCGGTATGTATTCAATTAGTAAATACCTTAGCTCGTGGCTATGATATTATTCCCAAAGTGATGCTAATTGGTGGCCCATTTTCATTTATTCCCACGCTAAACAAAGCGATACTTGCAACGTTAAATTTAACGGAACAACAAAGCGTTAAAACTGAATTCCCTACATTATTATCTGCTTGGGGAGCGGCTATTCATTTAGTTGAACGAAGTGAAATTTTGATTAATGATTTTATTACAAGACTTAATCAGTCGCTTAAAATAAAAAATAGTGAGTCATTTAGGTTAACGCCATTATTTGGTCATTCATTAAGTTTTGATAAGTGGCAACAAAATCGCCGTTATATTCAGATCCCTCGGACTGATTTAAAACAGTATCAAAAACATAATGCTTATCTCGGTATTGATAGCGGTTCAACCACCACCAAAATTACATTAATCGGTGAGGATGATGAGCTATTATTCACTTATTATGCCCCCAATAATGGGCACTCAATTGCCGCCCTTATTAAAGGGCTGAATATCTTAAAGGATGAAATTACAAGTAGCGGTAAGGCTATTAACATAATCCGAACGGGTGTAACGGGGTATGGTGAAGAGTTATTAAAAGCGGCATTTTCAATTGATGATGGATTAGTAGAAACAATGGCACATTTTGCAGCAGCCAAGCATATCGAACCGAATGTTTCGTTCATTATGGATATTGGCGGGCAAGATATGAAAGCGATTTTTGTTGCAAATGGGATCGTCAATCATATTGAGCTTAATGAAGCGTGTTCATCTGGATGTGGTTCATTTATTGAAACATTTGCTAAATCACTTAACTCAAATACCGTTGATTTTGCTAATGCTGCATGCCAATCAAATAGCCCTTGTGATCTGGGCACTCGCTGTACTGTTTTTATGAATTCAAAAGTTAAACAAGCGCTTAGAGAGAATGCTTCAATAGGCGATATCTCTGCTGGTCTCGCTTTTTCGGTAATTAAAAATGCGATCCATAAAGTTTTAAAACTACATGATATGAGTAAACTAGGTGAGCACATCGTTGTACAAGGTGGGACATTTAAAAACCCAGCGGTCTTTAGGGCACTGGAGCAACTGACTGGTGTAGAAATATCTAGTTCTAATATTCCAGAACTGATGGGGGCATACGGTAGTGCGCTGGTTGCTAAAAATAATTATTTAAAAGAACGAAAACCATCCCAATTTATTGGGCTTGAGCACCTAGATAAAGCAACGGAGAATCGTGCTAAAGAGTCCCGTTGCAAAGGTTGTGAAAATCACTGCGATATCATGATTTATCGTTTTGCCAATGGCAATCGATATTATTCAGGGAATAAGTGTGAACAACTTTTAAGTAACAATCCCCTTAAAGATAATAATTCATTTAACATGTTTGACTATAAAAATAAATTATTATTTGAGCGAGCGAATCATCATCTTAATGATTCAAGCCTTCATATCGGCATTCCGCGAGTACTAGGGCTTTACGAGAATTTCCCGTTTTGGCACACATTGCTGACCGAATGTAACATTAATGTTACGCTTTCGCCTTTTTCTGACATGAAAATTTACGAAAAAGGCACCGGTACGGTTATGTCAGACAGTATCTGTTTTCCAGCAAAACTAGTTCATGGTCATATTATTGAGTTAGCTGAAAAGAGCGTCGATCGCATTTTTATGCCAATGGTAGTATTGGAGTCTAGCGAATTTAATAATGCTGTAAATAATTATAATTGCCCCATTGTGAGTAGCTACTGCGAAGTAATCAATAGTGCCATTAACCCCGTATCAAAATATGGTATACCCTTTGATTATCCTGTAATAAATTTTACAGATCTTAAATTACTTAAAAAAGGGTGTTTTGTTTATCTACAATCATTAGGTATCACTAAGTCGTTATTTGAAAAAGCATTTGCCAAAGCAATTAATGAGCAAGCGAGCTATAAGCAAGCTCTTTATCAAAAAGCCATTCAAGTGATAAATAATTCAAAAGAATCAGGTCGCGATGTATTTATTTTAGCGGGTAGGCCTTATCATTCAGATAGTTTGATTAACCACAAAACACCCGAAATACTTAATGCCTTAGGGTGTGACGTTGTCACTGAGGATTCTGTGCTGGGAGCCGTCAATGCCTTATCTCCTGACCTGCAAATTTGTGCTCAATGGAGTTACCCTAATCGATTGTATGCCGCTGCCGCTTTCGTCGCTAGCCAGCCAAAAAATGTTCAATTCGTTCAACTTAATTCTTTCGGTTGTGGCCCTGATGCTGTGGTAACGGATGAATGTAAATCAATTTTAGAAGCCGCTGGTAAGACGAGTACCATTATTCGCGTTGATGAAATTTCTGCAACAGGTTCGGTTCGGTTACGATTGCGCTCTATCGTTGAATCTATTCGCATGAATAATAAACAGCCTTTAATTAAAAGAGAACGTAAAACTACCGCGGTATTTAGCTTAGAGGATAAACAACGCCGAACAATACTTGCTCCTTTTATTTCTGAGTTTTATTCTCCAGTTTTATCGCCAATTTTTGCGTTATCGGGTTATAAACTTGAAACTTTACCTAAACCCGACAAAAGTTCTGTTGAATGGGGATTAAAATATTGTAATAACGAAATTTGTTATCCTGCAACAATTATTGTTGGCGATATTATTAAAGCACTCTATTCAGGTAAATATCAACGCGATAGGGTTGCGATTGGTATAACGCAAACGGGTGGTCAATGCCGAGCAAGTAGTTATCTTTCATTAATAAAAAAAGCCATGATTAGTAACGGTTTTGACGATATTCCTATTGTCTCTTTAAGCAATGGTAATATGGATGAGAATAAACAACCTGGGTTTAAGCTTAATTGGCTAAAATCTCTGCCTCCGACATTTTTTGCTATGCTATTTGCTGATTCATTGGCCAAAATGTACTATGCTATCGCGCCGCGAGAAGTTGTAAAAGGTCAGGCAGCACAATTGCGCGATCAATATATAACTTCCTTAAAACGCATCGTTGAGTTAAGACTCGGTAAAAACGCTATATTTAACTTATTAAATGAGGCTGTTGATAGTTTTAATCAGGTTATTACCATTGATAAAGTGTGTCCACAAATTGGTATTGTTGGTGAGATCTATGTTAAATACAACAGTTTTGCAAACCAGCATAGTGTCGATTGGCTGGTCGAACAAGGGATTGAGCCAGTTATTCCATCTATGATGGAGTTTTTCTCACAGTGCTTTGTTAATTACGATAGCAATGTTGATAATTATTTAATACAAAAAAATTTCCTTTCTTATCTCGTATTCTTTTTTGAAAGAATTGCGCAAAAGTATATTAATAGAACCAATAAAATAATGCGCCAGTTTAATTATTACCAGCCTTTTCATGATATTCGTGATATGGCTGAAAAAGCAAAGAAGATTTTAAACTTGAGTAATCAATTTGGTGAGGGGTGGTTAATTCCCGCTGGAATTATGACATTTGCAGAGCAGGGTATTAATGATGTCATTAGCCTGCAACCGTTTGGGTGTATAGCTAATCATGTGGTCTCAAAAGGAGTTGAGAAACGAATGCGCGATATTCATCCTCAGTTAAATTTATTATATTTGGATTTTGACGATGGTGCAGGAGAGGTTAATGTGTTAAATCGTTTGCACTTTATTGTCAGCTCGTTGAAATACAAAAAATTAGAGCGAATTGTCTAACCAGCTTATTCTCCTGACTTAAAAATAGCGCCTTAATAAGTCAGGAGAATATTAATTTAAAATCGATAACCTAAGCTAACCATTACAACCCATGGGTCGAGTTTATATTTTGCGGTAATTTTATCATTGCCTAGGTAAGTGGTCGCATCAGTTTTTATGTCGATATAACGCGCTTGAGCATTGACTAGCCACTTATCAGTAATCGAGTAATCCATACCAACCTGAGCAGCCCATCCCCATGATGAATCAAGATCAAGTCCACGATTGAAGCCATTGTTCTTTGCTTCACCACTAAGTTTTTCATCAAAGAAAAATGTATAATTGACGCCAGCACCGACATAAGGTTGTACTTTGTAATTTGAATCAAGCGGATACCAGACCAAGCTTAGTGTTGGTGGTAAATGTTTGATTTTTCCTAGACTGGTGCCTGATAAGCTCGTTGCGTTGCCGCCGCCTAATGTAATTTTATGGCTAAACGGCGTTGCAGCAAGTAATTCTACACCTAAATTATCTGTTACCATGTATTGGAAGTTTAACCCCAACTGCGTATCGTTATCTGCTTTAGCTTTTAGATCTGTTTTAGCACCATTGAGTTTTACTGAATCACTATCATGTTTAGGATGTACATATATTGCGCCACCTCTAACTATAATATCATCGGCCTTGTGAGCATAGCTTGCCGTACTTACTAAACCTAATGCTATTGCCACTAATGTTAATTTTAATCTCATATTTAATCCTTAGTAATTTTAATGATATAAAACCCTTGTTTCTGTAATGATATTATAATCGTATGATTTGTATAATTTTGTCAAAGGGAAATTGATATTTTTGGGATATTGCTCAAAAATTAAAAATAATTAAGCTAACTCATGTGTGGCATCGTGATAGAGTATGACAAACTAATGGTAAACGTTATTTTAATTAAATAGTATTGTAATTCAACAATTTATTTGCAATTATATGGTTACTCTCACAATTAAGGAATTGAGCTATGCAAAAAATTATTTTAGTTTTTATTATGTCTTTAGTCTTTTTATCTGGTTGTAATACGGTATCTGGAGCAGGGGAAGATATTCAAGCTAGTGGTAAAGCGATAACCACCGCGGCAGATGATGTTAAAAGTAAGTTATAATTTGACCCGTAAAATTATCATGTACCTTGAGTGTATCATAGTCTATTTTTAAATAGCCAACTCTTTGGCTTTACTTGTGCTGGCAGCTTTTAATACTCTTTTATTTATTGCTGTGTCAAGAAAGCCATTTTCCACCCATCTATTCTAAATTATCACTTTCGCCCGACTGGTTTTTTAATGCCTACCCACAGAATTGAATAAATTTGTTAAGAATTTGTTTTATATTCAATAAGCTCAAATAGAGCTGCTGAGCTTTTTTCTCATTTTTATTTTAATTTATTGATTTATATCAATAATATTTAATATAAATAATCTTGATTATGTATGTTATGATTGACAAAATAGTATTTTATATGTATATTTATACAGTATTAAGTGGCCACTTAATTTACACATATAATCCAATAAATATAATAAAAAGGAATAAAAATATGAAACAAACTTCAACTTCTGGGACTTTAAAAGTAGGTAAAATAGCACATCAAGGTTATGGATATAGTAGTTGGAATTGGGATAGCCCAAATAATGGCAAGAATAGTTCTTTTTCTTCTAATTTAGAGACATTAGAAGCATTAGGGGTGTGGGCGGGTTCTCTTGTATTAAGATTTTCTGGTCTTGATGATTTACCACTGTATCCTGATTTTTGTAAGTTATATATTGATGACGAGCTAATTTATGTAGGGAAAAAAGGCTATACTGCAGGCGGTGGATTTTTTGAATACAGTGCATATCCATCAGCGAGCTCATATGACCTAACTGAGTTTTTTTCCGAATCAAAAATTGGAACTTCTTATAATATTCACCTAGAGTTTTTTGATGCTTTATAAAATTATAGCTTTTTAAACCTCCACTTAATTTTACTAATTACGGCGGCAAGTACAGGATATGTAATAAAAGGAACTGATCAATTCGCTAGTACGCCGCCATTTTTCAACTCGCGGCTTCCAATATGAAAATTTTCATTATGGGTATATCGCCTGTCGCTCATTTTTTGGGAACTATATGTACTTTTTAACTCTGATAACTATTACTCAGAGACCACATCATAAATAAAGACAGACAGTATGGCTTTGGGATTATAGGAAATAGATGTGTATTTATAAAACTAAAAACCCACTTGGTGGGGTTTAGTAAATTAATATCAAGGACCGCTTTAAAAAGAAATACTCGATAACAGTTAGTATTAATTAAATAGTGTTTTTTACTAATTAATAAGATTAACTAATTGAGTTGATAGCGTGTTAAATATATTGGTTAACATCTCTGACTCAGGTCCTGGTTCACCGAAAACAAATGTGACGACAACAGTAACACCAACTGCAACAATGGCATATTCAATAGCAGTAACACCCGCTTCATTTCTTACAAATTTATTGGTGAAATTATTTAATTTCATTTTTACTCCCTTCAACAATAAGATTGATTAATTTTTTTTACTGAACATAGTGATTCCAATCATTAGAACGGAATTGATGTTATATATAAAAATATATTATTTCAATTAGTTAAAAGCTAGTAATAATCTATCATTGGAGATTAATTTTCATGTATATAGATTATCTGTAATAAAGAGAGTTGTGGTTGAATTTTTTTAATTAATAAATTCAGATGGTTATATTTTTTATATGCAATAAGTTACTACTTCCACTTTGCAATAAGACTTATTTATAAAATGGCTTTATATAAAAAATTAAAGATTGATATCGTAAATAATTTGATTTTAATCAAAATATCGCGGTGTTTATTCTACATGCAGAAATTGAACTCAATCTATACCTACCTTTTGACAAATCTGTAGATTTTTATAGTAGCATATTGTTTTTTTAATTTTGAACAAGAAAGTCAACTGTAAAAATAATAATTCAATATCTTCATCAAGTCTGACCTGCGTCGAGCTTTTTTGCTAGTTAAAAATGCAAACTAACAAACCATATACCAACGAAATATTAAGTTTTTCACCTTTAAAATTAGTTTTATTACAACGAAAAATAACGTTTTTCAATGTATTTATTTTTTAATATTTTGATATTATTTGATTATTCCGCTAAAATAAAATCCTTTGATGAAAGGAGAGTTATATGAAATGGCTTTTCTTGATTTTTGCAATTATTGGTGAAATCATTGGTACAACCGCCCTAAAAAGTACTGATGGTTTTACTAAGATATATCCAAGTATTTTATCAATCGTGGGATATATTGCTGCATTTTACTTTTTATCTTTAACTTTAACTTTAAAGTATTTACCAGTGGGCATAGCTTACGCTTTTTGGTCTGCGATAGGCATTGTTTTGGTTGCGATTATTAGTTATTTTTTGTATGGGCAAAAGTTAGATATGCCAGCGATAATTGGGATGATATTCATTATCATTGGTGTTGTTATTATGAATATTTTTTCTAACTCAATTAGCCATTAATTTTCAAAATCCATTTAAATTAGCCTGGCCAAGTGTTAGGCTTTTTTATTGCCTGCGATTTTGTTAAAATTACATAAATAATAATAACAAAAGAACGATTATATGTTTGATGAAATAGAAAATTTTTTTCACGATTTAGTTTTAACCATTTGGCATTTTTTCTATAAAGTTATAAGTTGGCCTTATCCCAATATTCGGGGGCGTTATCTTACTTCTGGTGAAGGTAATTCAGTTGGGTTTTATCTGCTCGCCTTATTTGGTTTTTTTTCATATTATTTTCTATCAGTTTTATTTAAAAAAAAGGAAGATAGGAAAGAAGCCATTTCTAAAATAATAAATGATTCTGACTTTAAACGCTTGATTTTAATTTTAGCACTGATACTTATATTTCTTTGGGTGGAGAGAGACAAATACTAAATAGTGATGAGCTAAAAATTCTGTAAAAACTAAAATAAAGCAATACCAATGCCTCAATTAAGAGGTTTTTTTATATCCAAAATTTGAGTAAGTCGATCACATTAACCAAACCTGTATATAGATAATACATTTCGGCTTAATCAATCTAGATGTATCTCTTTGGTTAACTCTCTGTTTTCTTGTTTTATTTTTATTTATTGATTTATATCAATTTACTTGAAATGCAAATAACCTATACAGTGTATATTTTGATTGACAAAATAGTAAATATGCTGTATATATATACAGCATTAAGCGGCCACTTAATTCACAAGTATAATCCAATAAATATAATAAAAGGAATCAAAATATGAAACAAACTTCAGCTTCAGGCACTTTAAAAGTAGGTAAAATTGCAGCTAATGGTTATGGCTATAGTATTTCGAATTGGAATAGCCCAAACAATGGTAGAGATAGCTCTTTTTCCTCTAACTTAGAAGCATTAGGATTGTGGGGGAGTACTCTTGTATTAAGATTATCTGGTCTTAATGATTTGTCATTGTACCCTAATTTTTGTAAGTTATACGTTAATGATGAGTTAGTTTTTATAGGGAAAAAGGGTTACAACGCAGGTGAGTTTTTTGCATACAATGCATACCCATCAGAAAACTCATATGACATAAAAGAAATTTTTTCAGAATCAAAAATTGGTATTTCTTATAATGTTCAAATAGATTTTTTTGATACTTTATAAAATTGTAACTTTTTAAACCCTCACTCCGTTTTATCAATTACGGCGGCAACACTAGACACACAAAATAAAGCTATTGAGCTAACAGCTAGTACGCCGCCACTATTCAATTCACAGCTTCCAATAGTAGCAACCATGAAGACTTTCATTATGGGTAGATATTCATCGCCTGTCTCTTATTTTTGGGGAGCAATATGTACTTTATTTGGAGCATTTAGCTTAAATGAGATAGCCGTAATCATTGGTGGGTATGTCTGAGTCATTCGGAAGTTTAGTTTATGATTCTATCGAATTAGGGGGTATTACCAGTTCACCTGTATTCAAATTATGGCGCTATGGACGTCAAGATTTAGTAAGAGCCTACAAACAAATGGGTAATTGGGTTCTTAGAGCTGAAATTCTAAGCGATATTGATTCCTTATACTCCATAGCACAAGATGCCGAAAATATATTTTTGCATGATAAAGAAAGAAACGAATCAAGCCTTATTATACCTATGTCATATAGCACAGAGAATATTGGCGAGATAGTCGAAAAATGTGAATTAGTAATAGTAATGAAATTTGACGATGAAACACCGCCTAGTTATTATCGCTGTACTCGGCCTAATGGTGAAACATATGAATTATCTCTAAAACAAAGGTTAATATGCATGTTGGATATTTTAGTTTATTCTACTTATTATATTATTACGATAGTTACTCTTTGGATGTGTTACTATTTTCGGAGCTTCAACTCTGTTGATTACAAGTATAATAGGTCATTACGTTTAAAACGACGATTAACTTTAATTTTCGCCTATTTAATTGGAGGAATTCAGGCTCATATTTGCTCTAGTAGAAAAATCATATTTTATAATATAGATAATGATTTTATTTTGGCTTCTGCTATTTTTTTCTCGTTGTTTATATTTTTGCATTGGGCTGGATTGAGGCAATAAAGCTCCAATCGAACAATAGATAACAACTTTTTTTTACAATTTCTTATATTATCCTATTAGGGCGATTGGAAATTCCAAAACAAACACATAAAAAGAAAAAAAAGTTTAAATAGTGTTTTATTTTATAATGAAAGGGCTTGAGAAAGCCTTTTTTGTTTTTGAAGGGCATGATATTTTACAGAAATTATTCAACCGCCATTTTATCGCCACTGGTTAATGTTTATTCAATATGGAGAGTTTGATTTTAAAAGCAATTTATTGATTTATAACGTTTTAAATGGTGGGTTGTGGGGGGATCGAACCCACGACCAATTGATTAAGAGTCAACTGCTCTTCACTTTAGTTAATTAAGCTAGTTACTATTTTATTTTAATCATTAACTTTTTACATTCGATTTTATACAATTAACATTTTCCTTTCAACTTAATACAATTAACATTTTCCTTTCAACTTAATACAATTAACATCTTCCTTTCAACTTAATACAATTAACATCTTCCTTTCAACTTAATACAATTAACATCTTCCTTTCAACTTAATACAATTAACATCTTCCTTTCAACTTAATACAATTAACATCTTCCTTTCAACTTAATACAATTAACTTTCCGCAATTAGCTTTAAATTGAAGCCTTTAAATAATATTTTATTAAGGGTTAATACAATGGCTAAAAAAGCGAAAGTTATCACCATCGCCGATACCAAAGGCGGATCAACCAAGTCTACCACAGCAGTTAATGTCGCTGCCTTCACCGCATCATCTGGATTAAAAACCTTATTACTCGATTTTGATTTAGAGCAGCCAACAGCGTGTTCCTATTTTCCATTGCTAAATGAAGCGCCTTTTGGTGTGTATGAGTTTCTCATTACGCACGAAACCGATCTTAATAATCTTATATCGACTACTACAACACCTAATTTAGATGTTATGTCATCAAATAGTGTTAGGCAAGAAATAGTATCTCATTTAAATGCTTCCGCTGACGGCATTATTCGGCTTAAATCATGTCTAAATCTCGTTGCTTACGAGTACGATGTCATTGTAATTGATACTGTCGGCACGGTTGATAAAACCGTTAATATGGCCGTTCTGGCCGCAGATGTTGTTCTTTCTCCACTTGAAGCATCAATGCCAGGTGTCCGGGAATACCTGAGAGGGACAATCTCCAACCTATTTAGAAGCCTTATCCCCTTTACTGAGTATGGGATTGCATTACCGCCTGTTTATACCTTTTTTAATAAAGTAGAAGAAAATAATGATTGTAAACGGATCAAAGCACTCTTTAATCAACAAGTGGCAGGGCTAACATCACTGCCTTTTAGTATTACGATTTTAGACAAAGACATTAAAAAACAAAATAGTTATAAAGTGGCTGCGTCGTTAGGCATACCCGCGTTTAAAAGCTATGCAGAGAATGATAAAAGTATCATTCATCCCTACAAAATAACAAAACAACAAGCACAAACCATTAAAGAAGATATTTATTATTTGTGCATGACGGTGCTACCTGAATTTCAAACGCAGTTTGATAGGTTCATGTTAAGCGATGCTGTTTAATTTATGCCAGCATTATTTGTTATTTTTAGGGAGGGAGCATGGCGAACTTATTTTATAGTATTGAAGTTGAGCAATCGGTACTAGGATCACTATTAATTAATAATGATCAGATTGACAATGCAGCCGATTTGGCAATTGATGATTTTCAAAAGCCTCAACACAAGATTATTTTTAATGCAATTAAATTATTAATCGATCAAGGCAAAAGTGCCGATATTGTCACTGTGTCAGAATCACTCACAGATGTACAATTAACACAGTGCGGTGGGCTTGCTTATATTGCTGAGCTAAGTAAAAACACCCCCAGCACACTTAATTTTAAGCATTATTTTTCAATTTTACGTAATTATACTAAAGCCCGTAAATTGCAAACAATCATGAGTAAGTTTAATGATGATATGACTAAAACGGTTTTTACCGATTCACAGAGCTGCAATGAACTCATTGCCAACATCGAATCTGAACTCTTTAAACTTGGAAATACCTATCAGCAAAAAAATACGTTATCTGTAACCCAACTACTCGATAATGTGATGGAATTTTTGGAAAGTGAAAATTCACCCTTTATTTCGACGGGCTTCACTGATTTAGATCGTAAAATAGGGGGCCTTGAGCCGAAAGAAATTACGCTCGTTGGGGCTCGTCCTTCGATGGGTAAGACAGCCTGGCTAATTTCACTTATTTGCTATTATATAATCCGTGCAAGCAGTCATCCTGACGAACCCATAGCGCCGATAGTTATCTTTAGTTTGGAAATGGACGCTCAGTCTCTTATGATGCGCATTATTTCTATTCTCTCAGGCGTGCCATTTATTGATATAAAAAATAAA
Source organism: Orbaceae bacterium lpD02 (assembly GCA_036251875.1). NCBI lineage: Bacteria > Pseudomonadati > Pseudomonadota > Gammaproteobacteria > Orbales > Orbaceae > Orbus > Orbus sturtevantii. Next base: position 375,939 of record CP133960.1, read on the forward strand.
CATCTCGATGACAGTGATTACGGCAAACTATCGAGCGCAATAGCACTCTTATTAAAATTCAAAACGTCGCTCATTATCGATGACGAAGCGCATTTAACCCCGTCAATACTAAGACGTAAATTGCAACGTTATATCCGTTTGCACGGGCACCCTCAGTTTGTCGGCATTGATTATGTGCAGCTTATGTCATTAGGCGCTAAGCAAATTGAAAATAGAGCGGTAGAGGTCAGTACCATTAGCCGTGAACTTAAAATTCAATGTAAAGATTTTTCTATTCCGTTAGTTCTTCTCGCTCAACTCAATCGATCTGTTGAAAACAGGCCTGATAAACGGCCGTTAATGTCAGATTTAAAAGAGTCAGGTGCACTTGAGCAAGATGCCACAAGCGTTATTTTACTTTATCGAGATGAAGTTTATAACGAACACACTGAATTTAAAGGGATGGGCGAATTTATCATTGCTAAAGCCCGTAATGCATCCGTCGGCAGTGTCAAAGTACAATTTAATGGACCGTGTATGCACTATCGTAATTTAGCGAAAGGAGAGAACTAATATGACTAATATAGCGAAAAAATCATCTACCGACATACTTAATGAGCGTATAAGTGCCGGTTTTCCTGGTGGCGTCGATAGAGCTACGCAAAAAATAGACATGAATGAAATGCCAATGAAAGTGACTATCGACCAGCTTAGTCCAAGTGAAGTCTTGCCACGTTTTAAACGCAATGCACTCTATGACGATATAAAGTCATCTATTCGTGAAAAAGGGCTTGACCAGCCGCCGGTTATTACAAAAATGCCAGGTAAAGACGGATATGTGATTTCCGATGGGGGAAATACAAGACTACAAATCTTAAAAGAGTTATATGAAGAAACCGGTGAGAAACGATTTTATACCATTAATTGTTTATTCAGACCGTGGAAAGGTGAGATTAAATCGATTATTGGGCACTTAACCGAAAATGGACTACGTGATGATTTTACCTTTATTGAAAAAGCTGTAGGGGTATCTAAAAGTAAAGCCTTATATGAGCGTGAACTAGGCAAGAGTTTATCGTCAAGGGAGCTCAGTGACCGCTTTAAAAAAGACGGGTACCCTATTTCTTTTCAGTTAATATCTAAAATGCTTAATACCATGGAGTACCTCTATCCGTATATTCCCGAGATTTTAAAACAAGGATTAAGTCGGAATCAAATAGAAAAAATTTTGACACTCAGGGCTGTGTGTGAAGATTTATATCAACGAAGTGGTAAATTTATTGATGATACCGCTTTTGTTGAAGGCTTTAATTTGGTGTTAAGTGGTTTTGATTTAGAGCCTGAACTTTTTAATTATGACCATCTTCAAGATGAGATGTTTGGCTATTTTGCTCGAGCGCTGAACATTAAATACAATGTATTTGAATTTCAACTGCAAGAGAAAAATCACAACGGTAAGCCGTTACCGCCAATTGATGTGAGGCAGCCCGTGCCGGTACCCACTCACATTGCAACGCCACAGGGCAGTTCAACTGAGGTTAAGTCTAGTCATGCTGCTCAGCCCCCAAGCGACAAAAGTGAAACGGTTAAGCCGTCAATAACTGAACCAACGACAAATAATCTGTTGTCACAGGTATCACGTCCTCATAACGGAAGTGATGAACCCAGCATGAGCTCTTTCGCATCACCGGCTTTAAATTCAGGTAGCGAGGAGGGTAATGATGCGACTGAATTACCGTACACACTTGCCGCTAATGGTGACATCATTGCCAAAGCTGGTGCTGATATTCAGGAGGTGGTTAAATCCTACGCTGCAAATACTGATTTTAGCAAAATGTTCCCAAAAGATTTTAGCATAACCGTCAATCTGAATACCTTTGGCGGCAGTGAAAAAATGCCAATTTTAGACATTTGGAAACTGACCGAAAATATGACCACGCATGAATATATTTTTAGCGATATTGCTGGGCATGTGCTTGATATATTAAGGGAACTGCGCATCGATGCACAAGCTATGGCTCCTTTCTCTATTGATAGACCTAACCGAATCACGGTAATGGGATTTAATCCGCTTACTGATGAAGAGGAGCAAGATAGTAAAAAGCAAACAGCACATCAAATATTAGTTTCATTATTAACCGACAAAAATGATAACAAACCCATTCATTTAAACTATTTAATTACAGAGTTTAATGATTTTATCGTGATTAAATTCTTACGAATTATCCGCTTAAAGCGGGTTTATGACACACTTTTAGGACAATTTTTATCAAAGAACAATAATTAAATTATAGGTGAACGAGATGAAAATCAAAGAAAGTAATTTAAATTTATCGATTTTGCATATGGTTCAAAACAACATTACTCAAGGCAAAATCCAATCTCTCATTGATATGGGGTTTACGCTGGCGCAATTACAGCGAATGAAAGATTTGAGCTATAACCAAATCGTGCATATTGCCAGTTCTCAAGTGTTAATAATCGATGTGAATATTAATCACCAAATGTTTGATGTTGTTTTAAATCGAGCACAAGAGCATGAAGCTCGTTCACTTGTCATTGATAAGGCTATTTCACTGGGGGCGTCAATTGAGGTGTTAAATCACTATTTTGGTTTATCGACAACGGACATTAGTTCTTCTCGAAAATTAAAAGACTTGTCAATTTCTAAAGGGAGACTCCGTAAGCCGAGTGAGCAAGAGAAGCTTATTATTTGGGAAAAATGGGTATTACAAAAGAAAGATAATCCGCATATTGAGCAGTCAGATGATGAACATCGTTTACACGCTTATATGGATATCACTCAACATGTATCGATGCTCAGTGATGAAACAGAGCCTCTAACGTTAACCTCAGTAATTAATGAGCTTGAACCATTAATTAGTAATAAAAATCAGTAATTAATAGGTGAATTAACACGATGTTAACAGGTAAACATACTCATCAGCTCGACGTACTCAGTCAGGCGCTCATTAGACAAAAACAAACCAGTTCATCACCGGATGAACCGATGGCTGTTTTATTCATGGGGCAGCAGTATGATTCGTTTCCTCGGGATTTATTGCTTGATAATACTATTACCTCAGTTGATAAATATGCCTGGCAACGACTCTATATTGAGCTGCAACAAAACCGTAATTATTTTCCAACGTATGATAATCTGCAAAAGTTGTGGGGGAACCTAGGTGGTTTATTGTCCCGTAAAACGGTCCGAGAGATTTTATCAAGGCTCGTATTATCGGGTTGGTTATCGTTTAAAGTTATCCGAGGCGACAATGGGCAAGTTGCCGGCAACGTGTATATGCTTCATAACACTCAGTTATCGCTCATTGAAATCATCACACAAAATGATGAAAGCGTGAATCACATATTAACCTCATTAATGAGTAAAAAAGACATATCACAATCCCTTGCTATCTTGACGTATAACCAGGTTAAAACCTATCTAAGCACGAGAGAGCAATCTGATAATCTTTTCTTACAAATGAATGAAGGTAAAAAAGAGATAGTGATTACACATAATATCGATGAGATAGCCCCTTCGTTACTTGTTCATTTAGAAAATACACTGAGTTCCAAAAATAAACTCAGTAAAAATAGACTGAGTTCCAAAAAGGAACTGAGTAAAAAAACACTGAGTTCCAATTTGGAACTGGGTGAAAATGCACTGAGTTCCAAAAAGGAACTGCCTATAAAATCAAGCGTTTATGAGGCCTCTAGTAGTACTAGTAGTAGTATATATAGTAGTACTACTACTGAAATGACGAGTAAAGACACACTCCTCGTTATCCCTACTAACTTGAAAGCCCGTTTATCAGAGAAAGGGTTACGTGATATTACAAACGTGATTTGCAAAACAGAAATTAACCTAGCGCTGGTCAATAAAATATTGCAGTCAATCTCAAAGACTGATATCGCTCAAATTAAAAACATGACGGCTTACCTGGTTACGAATATTCAAAAAGCAGCCAGGGGTGAATACAACCTTATTTCGAATGATAGCCCAGTAAACAACAGTTTACCAAGTAGCCATTATGAGCAAACTATCACGGTTAAACAAGTGGTTAGCAAGGAGCGTTTGAATGAATTATTTAATCCACTTAAATCAATGATAGGCAATGAGGTTAAAAAATAGGCACTGTAAACAGTGTTTACAGCGGTTAAAAAATGAACAGTGGCACCACTGGCGCCAAAGGTTAAAAAATGAACACTGTCACCCCGGGTGACAAAGGTTAAAAAATGAACACTGTCACCCCGGGTGACAAAGGTTAAAAAATGAACACTGTCACCCCGGGTGACAAAGGTTAAAAAATGAACAGTGGCACCCCGGGTGACAAAGGTTAAAAAATGAACACTGTCACCCCGGGTGACAAAGGTTAAAAAATGAACACTGTCACCCCGGGTGACAAAGGTTAAAAAATGAACAGTGGCACCCCGGGTGACAAAGGTTAAAAAATGAACACTGTCACCCCGGGTGACAAAGGTTAAAAAATGAACACTGTCACCCCGGGTGACAAAGGTTAAAAAATGAACACTGTCACCCCGGGTGACAAAGGTTAAAAATAACAAAAGGGGACTTTAGCTATGGAACAAAATGAGAATAACCAAGTTGGGGCGTTAAGAAGTGATATTAGGATCGAACTACATACTATTCCTGCTATCCAGATTTGGCAGGGTCGAAAGAAAACAGAGGATAAATATCAAATTCAAAGTATGACAAAAGCAATTACGCATCTGCGAGTAATTGAAATAGCAACACGATTGGATGATCCGTATGCTGATTTAATCCTGACTGAGTTTTATCAGCAAATTGATAAAATAAAAAAATCATTAGATATCGAAAGTCGAAGTATTGATGAAGTACTTAAATCAGTACCAACAGGGTTTAAAGCGGGTGATGCAATATCCATCAAACCCGTTGATTTAAACCTGTTTATCAATGTGCCAAGTGGGTATCAATTGGTTTTCTTATTGTGTCAGTTTGATTTGTTTGTTCGAAAAGTGCAATTAGCTAAGCATATCTCATTAATCACAGGAAATGATGCATCAGATAGGCAACATCTGATTGCTCATGCACTCCGGTCATTAATCACCTACACGACAAAATACAAACATTTAGGGGTGACACGACAAGATTTTATTGAAAATACACCAATGGCTGCAAAGGCAATTGAACAATTAGGTCCTATACCTGACTCAATACTGAGTGCAGATAAATTGCGAGACAGAGCACCGGTAACGAATAATAACGCACATGTGGGAGCGCCTGAATGAGTCAAATTTATGAAGAGGATTATGCCGACACATTGTCTCCCACTGATTACCAGTTTGCAAAACAACACCTAACCCTAAAAGGCCTTTTAAAGCCTTTTAAAGGTAAGGGGGAATATGAAACACTTTTGCAAGAAATTGAGTTTGATATTTCAAGGTTAGAGTTAATCTCGCAGCGATTGATTAATGACACCAAAAACAAATTACCCATTAAATATTTACCGTTCTATTTGAAAAAAAGACGTTTAAAGAATGGCTCGGTTTATTTGAGTTGGAAATATCTGAAAACAGAAATTAACAATGGGAAAACGAAACGGATCGAGACTGAGGGGAAACAACTTATTTTTGATGCGTTTACACACAGTAACTTGAGTGATGCAGATAAACAATTTATTCGAGAACTTGAAATTGACCGATTAACTTTAAATTTTCAAATGCGTGTTGCTATCCGAACGAGGTATTTAATTACTGAATTGTTACCTAAATTTGATGAGCTTGATACAGGATATAAACGTTGAAATTTTACATTTGATTTAAAACCTGTGGTGAAATAATTATGTATAAAAAAAATTCAGAATCATTTTATGTGAGACATGTTTGGCTATTCTGGGAATCAATTATTATTGGGTTTTTAGCATTGGGGATTAGATTGTTTGAGCGCTATTTTCCAGACGACTTTTAAGTTTGAATTATAGATATATTATTTTTTGATAAGAGAAGTGAATACGACATTAATGCAACGAGGAGGATTTAGATGGAAAGAGCAATTAAAAAGTTACGAAGACGAGTCCGAAGACGATGGTATTTACGTTTTAACAGTTTTAACAAACAATTAGCTAAGCAAATAGCAAGGTGGCAGTGTTACCCGTGTACAGAGCAATTAATCTCTATTTTTCAGTTAAAAAATATTGAATCAATAAATTCGGTGACCATCGATGACATTGATGATGTTATTGATGAAGAAATTAGCTGCTGGAGCACATGAGTTAAAATAATTTGTTCATGAAAATAGTAACCAATAAAAAAATAAACAATAGGAGTTAAAATGGCAAATCGAGGCATAAATAAGGTGATTTTGGTGGGTAATTTGGGGCAAGACCCAGATATTCGTTATCTACCTAATGGCGGGGCGGTTGCGAATATCAGTATCGCAACGTCTGAATCTTGGAAAGATAAGCAAACAGGTGAGCAAAAAGATAAAACAGAATGGCATCGTGTGGTGATATTCGGTAAACTTGCAGAAATTGCGGGTGAATATCTTAAAAAAGGCGCCCAAATTTACATTGAGGGACAGCTCCAAACCCGTAAGTGGCAAGATCAGTCTGGTCAAGACCGTTACACAACGGAAATCGTTGTTACGGCTAATGGCGCAATGCAAATGCTAGGGGGACGGCCGACATCAGAGGGAAGTGAAAATCAATCATGGGGAAAAAGTGCTAATAATCATTCATCAGCGCCCAATACGAATAGCCAAACACCCCCTCCAGTAAACGAACCGCCGATGGATTTTGATGATGATATTCCCTTTGGCGACTTGGGTTTGCAATATCCAAATCACGCAATACACGCTATTTGAGAATGCATAAGGTGAAAAAATATTGAGAGAATAGGGTTTCATATACGATAGCAGTTAGGCATGGTTTGTCTGTACTAAAATCGTATATGAATTTATTAAACAATTATAATTTGCATGGTTTAGATTACGAAAATAAGGTATTTTAAGCGCTAGGATTAAAATTAAATGATAACATTAATAAGGAACTACTCATGAAAAAATTAATCGTTTCTCTTGCTACTATTGCACTTTTATCAGGATGTTCACAAACTCAAATGAGTGAGTTTACCGATTCAATTAGTAGTACATTAGGCAGTTTGGTTAGTGTTGATACGGGTAATGGTTCAAACCAAAGTTCAAGTTCGAGTAGTAGTGAAAAATTACCTGAAATAAGAGGGGAGTTTTCATTAACCGTCCCGCAAGATGTTGATACTGTATTTGCTGCTATGATAACAGAATTCGAATTTCCGTCACCAGAGTATATAAAACAAAAAAATAGTGCTGATGATGAAATCATTATGTCTGATGCCTACTATCATTATGAACGAAATCCAAGTGCTTATTATTACTTAGGGTATGGTTATCTTAGTCATAAAAGTGCAAATCTTGCACTTAAAATGAAATTAGTTAAATCAGGTAAAGGCACTAAGATTACCGGCAATTATATTTATTTTGCACAGTCAACGACCATAAAAAATGAGATTATTGCTCGAATCAAAAAAGCACTCAACTAATTAGGTTTGTGAAATAAGCACCTCAATGCGTTTTATGATTTTTTCCCTCGTGCTTACCTGGAATTCGGTAAGCATTTTTTTTAATGAAAGCGCTTGAGTGGCTAATATGATAGCCATAGGGACGTCATCAAGCTTTTCGTACCTTGCATACGTTTTTCGGGTAACGCCGAGCTGCTCTGAGGCAATTTCTTGGCACCACCCACATCCCCGTCGCCAAAGTTTTAATTCATATCCTGTCATCATGGTTCCTTATTGTTAATTTTGTAGTTTAAAATGCGTAAATTCTACCCATTATTATCGTGAAAATGCGTATCTATTGAGTATTGGACTGTGCAATTAAATTCGATACATTAAGATAGGTTTGTTGCTAGGTTAGGGCCTTTGAGGTTTGTTATTGTAACTCGCATGTTTAATTAAATAGAGTGTTAATAGAGTGTTATGCGAATTCAAATTCAAACGATAAGGAGTAATGATAGTGCGACTATTTATCTGTGAAAAACCTAGCCAAGCCGTTAACTTAAATGCCATTATCGGTACAACCCTGCGTAAAGAGGGGTTTAATCAAAGTAGCGATAGTAAAATTGCGATTACGTGGTGTGTGGGACATCTACTTGAACAAGCGTCGCCAGAAGAATATGGTGAACAGTATAAATCGTGGAATGTGAATCTTTTACCCATTATTCCAACGTCTTGGAAGATGGTTGTTAAAAAAGAGACGTCAAAGCAATTTACTGTAATTAAGGGGCTGGTTAAAAAAGCCAGTGAAATTGTGATTGCAACTGACATTGATAGAGAAGGGGAAACTATTGCCTGGGAACTCCTTAAACTATTTGGTTGGCAGGGTAAAACTTCTCGACTGTGGTCCTCGTCTAATAATGATGATGCCCTGCGTAAAGCGGTGAGCCAAATTCAAGATGCCAGTAAAACTTATCCGATGTACCTTGCTGGACTTGGTCGCTCGCAGGCCGATTGGTTAGTTGGCATGAATTTAACCCGGCTTTATACCACGCTTGCAAAACAAAACGGCTTTATGGGTAAAGTTCTCTCAGTTGGCCGAGTACAAACGCCAACACTAAATTTAATCGTTAACCGAGATAGAGAAATTAAAAACTTCATTCCTAAGCCATTTTGGACAATTGGGCTCACTTTATCAAAAGAAAACACGATGCAGCCGTTTATGGCCAATTGGCAACCAAATGAACACTTATGTGATGAAGAGGGGCGCTGCGTTAATGAACAGGCTGCAAGGCAAGCGTTAGTGCAGATGAAAAACGCCGGGCACGCAAGCATTGTCTCAGTTGAAACAAAAAGAGCAAAATCACACCAACCCCTCTGCTTATCGCTAAGTGAACTGCAAACCCAGTGTAGCAGACTGTATGGTATGGAATTACAACACACGCTTGATGTTGCACAAGCCCTTTATGAAAAGCACAAGGTGACAACCTACCCACGAACAGATTGCGGGTATTTACAAACGGCAATGATAAGTGAAATACCGCAGATTTTAGCCGCCATTAAGGAGGCTGACCCAGCCATTATTGACACCGTTAATGGGATTGATGCAACCCTTCGCTCCCGAGTCTGGAATGATGAAAAAATCACTGCCCATCATGGGATTGTTCCAACCACCCAAAAATTTAATATCAATTCACTAAGTAGTATAGAGCGTCAGGTGTATGAGCTAATTAGGCGCTACTACTTGGCGCAGTTCTTACCCGTCAATGAAGTTAACAAGACGGTGGTTGAATTTGAGTGCGCCGGTGAAACGCTAATAAGTCGTGGCCAGCAGCTGGTTGTGCTTGGTTGGAAAAAATTATTTACTAAAATGGGCTCAGAAAGTGAATTGGAAGGCGAGCTTGACACAAATCAATCACTCCCAGCTCTATCACAAGGTGAAAAATGTCCAATCGTTAAAGGTGATATTATAGCAAAGCAAACCAGTGCGCCAAAACCTTATACTGACGATACCCTTCTTAATGCCATGATTAATATTAACCGCTTTGTCGACGACCCTAAGTTAAAAAAATTACTGAAAGAAAATGCCGGGCTAGGTACAGAGGCAACCCGTGCATCAATGATTAAAACCTTGGAACAGCGGGGTTACATTGAGCGTCAGAAAAAAGCCATTATGTCAACCGCAGTGGGTCAGAGCTTAATCGATGCGCTTCCCGATATTGTTAAAAACCCGGGTATGACCGCACTATGGGAACAAGCGCTAAAAGATATTGAACTAGGCCAGCAAACACTTGAAAGCTTTATGACGAGGCAAGGTCAGTTTATTAAAATCGTGGTTGAGAATACGAGCCAACAAAAGATACACATAGCGCAAGTTGAGGGATTAAAAACGTGCCCTGAATGTGGTAAGCCGATGGTGAAACGCAAAAATGATTATGGTTCATTTTGGGGCTGCTCAGCCTACCCAAATTGTAAACACATGATTAACATCAAGCGAAAAAAACAAAGTAACAAAAAATAGTGTAACGTAAGAATTGAGATGGTGTGAGCGCATTACGGCAAAGTGACGTAGGTTGATAAGTTAGGCAGAATATGCCACAATAAAACCTTACTCCGGTGTTTGTTGATTTTGCGGTCATAAAATCACACAACTCGCTAAGATTAATTTTCATTAACCCGGATTAATCGAGGCACAAAAAGTCCATGACAGCTATCATGGCTGCTTGTAGCAACTCTCTGTAAGTTACAACTGTGCAACTCTAGTGGGATAGCGTATGCATATGAGGGTCGATGTAATTAACCTTTTTCAAAGTAAATTGAATTTTTGCACCACGAGGAACAAGGTAGTGCTTGTTCCTTCCTATTTCTTAAATGAATAGGGTAAATACAAGTACTGTTGTTATAGTCATAAGTAGCTGTATTTACCTTGTTTGTTTAAATCACCTCACCAATGACTGAATGGTATTCAAAATCAGTAGCCCTTAGTGCGTTAACGCGTGCCTAGGCACATTTATCAATGAGGTAAATGATGTTTTAACGGTTCAACTCAGCTAACGTAATAGCGAACCGAAGTGAGTGAGATATTGCATAATATGACTTTGAGGGGATAGCGTGCAGTGTTGATACGATCTATTGAGTGATATCCAAGCCTAATTTTAATTATTATTCGACTTCGCCGGCTTGCCCATTTTGTAAATGGGCTAGTACGAGAAAAACCACGCTCTTTTGAACGTGGTTTTTTTACAATTTTACATATTGATTTGTTTATTTACGGTATACGTTTTCGTTGGCATTTTACTCTCTACTTTATTCTTTTAAGGGAAATGCAATGAAAATTAGATTAATCGTCTTGTTGCCTCTATTTATGTTATCAGCGTGTAGCAATAAACCCGTTCCTCGTTCGTTAGACCAACCCAAGGAACCACAAAAATATTTGCAGGCTGAGCCTAAAAACACACAAACAATACAAACCGACCGCTATACGTTAGTTGAACTTGAGCAGCCACTACAAAACACTGTATTAGACCAAATAATTGATACCTCTATCCCAAAAGGACTCTCTCTTTCAGTTAAAGATGGGATGAATTATGCGTTAAATCAATCGGGATTTATCTTGTGTCAAAATACTCAAGTTAATGTACTGTATAGCAAAAATCTCCCCAAAATCCATTATAAACTTGGTCCCGTTAAATTAAGTGATGCATTGCAAATTATGGCAGGTCCGGCGTGGCAATTAACGGTCGATGAAGTTGAGCGTGAAGTATGCTTTGAATTAAATAGTGGCTATCAAATAAAAATTAAACCCAGTACTGTAACGCCAGTACCAGTACCAACCGAGCAAGTTCAAATTCAACCGCAAATAGACATCGAAATTGAATCTTATCCGGTGCCTCCAAAAGAAATCAAATCCCCCTTATTGAGCACAAAAAAATTAGTTGAGTCTAAGTTTATAAAAAATGAAGGGAAACATCATGAGTAACCTTAATACTAATCAGTCGAATAAGACGGCTAAAAGCATCATCGCTCTTTGTTTCGTCGCCATATTGTTGTTTCTGTTATCACTGGCTTCACTCATTGTATCGCTCGCTAATCGCAATCAGATTAGTAATAATCATCACATTGCCGCCAGTAACTTTACGGAACTTGAAACTAAACTTAATGCGTATTACACCATGATGGATACCATCACGGCACTCGAGCAACGCATGAATCAAATCGAACTCGAGCAAAAGAAAATCATGGTGGATTATGATAACCTAAATACTCGCACAGCACGTCATGAGCAAGATATTGGCTTATTACAAACCATCGTTAATGACAAAAATTTAGATAGTCGACTCGATAATATTGAAGTGAATGTGAAAAATACCGAAGTCGATATTGATTCGATTAAAACGGTTCAACGCGCACAGCAACTTTCGTTAGATGATATTATCGGCGCCTTTACTGAATTTAAGTCTCAGATTATTCAAAAAATCAGTTCGATGCTGTCACATCAAAACACTAAAACAGTCTATTCATCTGCTTCAGCTGCAAAAAAAAATATCAGTAAGGTGACTAATTTCCCCTATCTACTATCAAGTATTGAGTACCGCTCAGGCGAAAAATGGGCAGTGTTGTCACCTAAAAATAACGCATCTTTGTCTGAACTCAAATTTTTAAATGTGGGCAGTCTCGTCGATAACTGGCGGGTTTTAAACATCGAGAATCAATCGGTGAAATTAATCAACGGGCAGCAAATTTATACACTGACTATCGAACAATAATAACAACTTATTAGCGAGAGGTAATACTATGCCGTTAAAAAAACTAAGAATGTTCCCCCTTTTCTTGTTAATTACATCATTTCATCAAACTGCTTTAGCTGGAGCAATACCAGGTCCTTCTATCATTAATCCTTGGGAAACATCGATTGAATCAGCTACGAAGAGTAAGAGCACGACCATAGGGCATCAACACGATGAGCAAATTGATATTAAAACCCAGCAAGAGGCAATAATTAAAGAAAAAGCCAGTTTTTGGGGGCTAACCGTTCAAGAGTGGCTTAAGTTTGAAGCTATCAATGAAAAGGGCGGGCGAGGGTATTGGTCCCCAAATCTCGACCCACTCACAACGCTTGGCGTAGAAGCGCAGACGCAAGAAGAGCGAGAGCGCTACGCGATGTTGCTTGCTAAAAAAGAGTTTGAGCGCACGACCAAAGAGCTGGAGTTTCAACGTGTCTATGACACGATGTTTAAACGCCTTTACCCCGATGTGTTGCCCGTCGAGCTGGATGATAACCCTAATTTTGTTGCGCCGTTAAATCGTGAGGGGCAGCGCATGGTGCTATTTGTTGATATTAATGACAGTGTCAGAGGGGCGAACTTATTACAAAAAGCCTTAAAAACGGGTAAGGAAATGGACGTTTATTTACTCGGCACGAATGATGATGATTCGTTAATTCAGCAGTGGGCTGAGATCCATACGGTCCCTGTCGAACGCGTGCAAGACGGAAATATTACCCTTAATCATGATAGTGGCCAATGGATGCAAATTGGTAAAGGTGTTTCCCCAATATTACTACAGGAACAAAAAAGCGGTAAATGGCGACAAATCGAATTGGGGGACTCACAATGACATTACCTCATAAAAAATACGTTGCCTTATGGGCTCTTTCCCTCTGTATTGTAACACTTAATTCTGCTAATGCTGAGTTAACGGTGATAAGTGATTACGGTGGACGTTCAATGGACGCTTTTTATGATGTGTTAGATCCCCAAGATGAGGTAGGCAAAGCACAACAAAAAAGCCTTGCTCCTGAAAAAATAAAAATTGATGAGGGACTTTATTTGCCGGTGCACAGTGAACGTCTTAACCCCGCTCGTTTTAACGCTTATGAGATTGATTACCCTACGTTACAGCCGTTTATCATCATTGGCTATGATGATCTGTCAATCGAGTGGTTAAACGCTCGACATGATGATTTGGTAACCATCGACGGATTGGTTGGCGTCGTGGTTAATATCGATGATACGGATGAGCTTAATACCTTAAAAGCATTAACTGATATTCCTTTGTATGCGGTCAAGGGGGATGAACTTGCCGAGAAGTTTGACATTACCCATTACCCGGCGCTTATCACTCATCGAGCGGTGGAGCAATAACTATGAGCAATGAACATGGCATTGAAGCGATATTTCGGCCTGCATCTGAAATGTATAGTGCCGTCACTGCGGTTGTCTGTGGCATAATTTGCCTTGTTGCGCCGTGGGCGGTTGCGCTTGCGCCTTCGGTAAGTATCGGCGTTGCTGCGGTGTTTTTTGCTTTTGGTCTATACCGAGGGCGGCAAGGGCTGTTAATCATCCGCTATAAACGGAATATTAAACGTTTGCCTTATTATTCCCTCAGTAGCGCCCAAATTCCAACAAGTCATCGTTATTTATTCCTAGGTAAAGGGTTTAAATGGGAGCAGCGTCACTTGCAACGACTTATTTTGTGTCGCAGGGAAGAGTATAAACGCTTTGTTGAGCCGTCATGGTTTTATAAAGCAGCAAGGTACTTTGAAAAAAAATATGAAAAAAATATTATCGCAAGGTTAACTCGATCAAATAGTTGGTTTAACCCGGTAAAGCCGTTACCGCCGGTTGGGGGAAATCCCTTTTTGCACGGCGTTGAAATCAACGAAACGGATATTATGATGCCGATCATGGAACGGGTCGGGCATACGTTAGTGCTCGGCACCACGCGCGTTGGGAAAACTCGATTACTTGAAGTGCTCGTCACGCAAGATATTGCCAGAGGTGATCCGGTTATTGTTTTTGATCCTAAAGGGGATGCGGATTTACTCAAACGGATGTACGCAGAAGCAAGACGTAATGGACGTGAGAATGAGTTTTATGTTTTTCATTTAGGCTATCCTGAAATATCAGCTCGCTATAATGCGATTGGTCGTTTTAGTCGCATTACCGAAGTGGCTCAGCGTATTTCCTCTCAACTTGCCGGTGAAGGGAATAGTGCAGCGTTTAAAGAGTTTGCTTGGCGGTTTGTGAATATTGTCACGAAAGCGTTAATTGAACTGGGCCGTCTCCCCGATTTTGTCCAAATTAGCCGCTATACCAATAATATGGATAGCCTATTTTTGGAATATGCACAGCACTACTTTGATAAACACGATCCTAAAGTTTGGGTCACTATCAGTGAAATGGCCAGCAATGTGAATGATAAAAATCTCTCTTTTGCCATGAAAGGGCGAGATAAAAAAGTGGTTGCGCTCTATGAGTACGTCACCGCTAATAAAATTCGAGACGATGTGCTTGAGGGATTACGTTCAGCCATTCAGTACGATAAGACCTATTTTGATAAAATCGTTGCCTCTTTAATGCCCTTTTTAGAGAAACTGACTACCGGTAAAACGGCAAAATTACTCGCACCAAACTATCATGATCTGAATGATGACCGCCCGATTTTTGATTGGAGCCAAGTTATTCGTAAAAAAGGGATTGTCTATGTTGGACTTGATGCCCTTTCCGATTCTGTTGTGAGTGCAGCTGTCGGAAACTCGATGTTAGCCGATTTAGTTTCAATCTCAGGCTATATCTATAAACATGGTGTGTTTGATGGGTTACCTGGTGAAAACATCGATAAAGTGAATATCTGTCTCCATGCTGATGAGGTGAATGAAATTATGGGTGATGAATTTATTCCATTAGTCAATAAAGCGGGAGGTTCAGGGATTCAAGTGACCGCCTATACCCAAACGATATCGGATATTGAAGTTAAAGTAGGCAGCACAGCAAAAGCCGGACAAGTACAAGGTAACTTTAATAATATAATCATGATGCGAGTGCGTGAAACCAAAACCGCCGAGCTTATTACAACGCAGCTGCCAAAAGTCGATATTTACAAAAATACCGTTGTCTCAGGAGCCAGTGATACCCCTAGTCCTGATGTAAAAACCGATTTCACATCATCAACACAAGATAGAATCAGCACCGAATCGATGCCGTTACTTGAACCTTCTGAACTAATACAACTCCCTAAAGGGCAAGCCTTTGTGTTAATGGAAGGTGGTGTGTTATATAAAGTGCGTATGCCACTGCCCTCAAGTGATGACGATGATCTGATCCCTGAGACGATCCAAACATTGGCCGATGAGATGAGAAAAACCTATGCCACGGGAGAGAACTGGTGGGTAGGTGCCGAAATGGGGTGGACTGAACCCGACATGAACCAGGATGAAAGTATCGCTTTACATTTGGATCCCTCCACTGAGTCAGCTCAGCATGATGGCACTGACCTGCTTGCCGATGACTTGACGATAAGCGAAGATGAACGTGCCTTTATAGCGGGTAGGAAGGTGAACGATAACGAGAGTGAAATTAATCATGGCAAATGAAAAAACACAAGAATCAAAGGCAACACAAACAAAGTCAAAAACGGGCGTTAGCGGTTTGATTGGTACCTTGCTTGCGACGCTCTTTTTTTCGTTATTAATGAGCATCATCATTGAGTGTGTGGGGATCACCTTTTTTTGGCCAGAGGAAGGGGATAAGCACAGTGAAATGATGCTTGATACCGAGTTTGGTTATTTGTCACATGATTTTGTCGAGAGTTTTATTCTTTCTGACCCGGTTAGGTACACGGAGAGGTTGGTCAAAGATACCTACGAACTGCTCGCAATTAAAACGGGTTTAATTGATATGATTAATGGGCCAGTAAGTGATAAAAATAGTTCTTTTGCTCAGCTGGTTAGTTCATTTGGTGTCTATATTAAGGCTGTGATTAATATCATTTTAGTATTTTTGGTGAGACTCACTATTTTGGTGTTATCAACGCCGATATTTTTATTAGCTGCCATGGTTGGTGCGGTTGATGGGCTCGTTAGGCGTGATATCCGCCGATTTGGTGCAGGGCGAGAGTCAAGTTTTCTCTATTATCATGCCAAAGCATGGATTAAGCCACTACTTATTATTGCCTGGTTAATTTATTTGTCTGTTCCGTTTTCTATCCACCCTAATCTTGTTTTTATTCCAATGGCGGTGTTATTTGGCATGAGTCTAAGCATTACCTTTGGGTCATTTAAAAAATACATTTAATTTTGAGTTAATAAATAGGAATTTAAGTTATGACAAACAAACATCAGCCTAATGCGTTATCGAAAACTATTTTGACATTACTTGTAGAGCAATTTGATCGTGTTGTTTATGTGTTAGAAAACGATATAGGTATTAAATTGAGTGACACGTTAGCCATTGATATGTTAAAGAATTATGTAGCCGAACAGGGGTATTTATACCGCTTTTCCTCATTGCATAATATTCCTTGGATGTTTGCTTATTTTTCGAATTCACAAACATTAAGGGGGCGTATTATTTTTAAAAATGAGGCGTTAAAAACGGCACTATTAACGCTTACACCTTTCACATTTGCTAGTAAGAACGCAGACCAAGTGGTTAATGAAACGGGAAAATTTGCAAATTTAACCTTTTATTTCACGCGGCATAAAGTGAAAAAAGAAGACGAATCATATACTGAAAGTCTGGATTTTGTTGTTGCCTATGAGGGTAATGATATTTATACCCAAGAAATTGTATTTGATGTGCACTTTTTTAATCATTTAATCAACACAAAGGGTAATGATGATAAAAGGAAACGTAACTTGATTGAGCTTGCCTATAATACCTGTTGCGAATTGCTTTAAAATTTTCGTCAATTGCTATCAATTTAAAGGGTAGCAATTGATCCACATCAGTTACCCATATCAATAACCAATCTCCCTTTACCGCTCTCGAAATAAATTGTCAAAACCAAAACTGATTTGTTTGCTGATTTTTAATTTTTAATCAATATAGTAGTAATCCAGTACAAAACTGGAGATATCATTATGCGAATAAGTCTATCTAAACGAGTGCTTTGTATACTTACTTTATTGTTGCTTGGTACGAACATCGTTCAGGCAACGGAAAAGGAAGAGCTAGCATTAATCACCAAACAACTCACCCAAGTCAAAGAGTCTTTACTACGAAGTGAAATTGTCTCAGGCACCGAGCAAGCGCAGCGCTATCACTTTAATTATCAAGCAGCACAAAGTGATATTAATCAGATCATTCTGGGAATAGAAAATTACCTCTCTCCCAGTCGTATGCAGCCGCGTTCACTAAATTTTCCGGTCATAACCGGTGAATACCAAGACGAGTCGGCGCATGACTGATATTACGCAAAAAACCCAAGACGCGTTCCTAGCGGGGAGCAACATCACGATGGACGATTCATTTAATTTCTTTGCAGCAGTGTGCATGGCCGGCGTTATTTTAATGTTGGCTTACATCATACTGTGTATTTTAAAAGGGGTAGATGATGAGAGCGTAAAAATGGGGGATGCACCAGGCATCATTATTCGTGGGATTTTGATAGTTTTAATACTGAGTAGTTTTTTTTATTTTTAATCATTCGTTTTTTTAGGAGAAAAAGTCATGTTTAAAGTAGTAAAAAAATTAAGTTATATCAAATCGGCGGTAAACAGTCTATTACTGTCTCTTCTATTTTTAGGGACAAATGCAGTAGCCAAAATACCGGAAATTCAAGATCCGAAACAGGGTAAGCAAGCAGGATTTTTCGATAATATGCAAGCTTTTTTGTACGATGGGGTCGTTTTGGGCGGAATCATTATTGTCTCCGTTATCTTTATTTTAACCATTAAAAATGCAATATCTGAATACAACAAAATTGGAGATGAGAGAGGAACATGGACGAAATTGGCCATAATCATTGTGGTCGGTGTAACTCTTATTGTTGCCAGTATTTGGCTTGTATCAATGGCAGCTGAAACCTTAAAACTTTAGATTGGGTTTAATCAATGAGCAAGATGAGTGATAACACTATTGATATGTTACCCGACCGGCTAAATCGTATTCCTGTTGTTTATAAGGGAATGAATTTTAATGAGTTACTTATGATGGCAGGTGTCGGGTGCATTATTGGGCTTGTTGTCGGGCTCATCTTATTTATGTTATTTGGCAAATGGATCTTAATTGTATCAGCCATTATTTTTATGCCATTACCGACGTTATATATTGGTGGGAAACGAGTGGCTAGCCTTAAGCGGGGTAAGCCTGAAACATGGTTTGCAAGGTATGTAGGCTTATTTTGGGCTAAAAATGGGCTTAATGGTGACCGGCTTCTCTTTAATGACGAGCCATTTATTGTGAGACGAAAACGAAAAGGTAAACGTAAATGAGTAAATATCTACACGCTTTAACCGGGAGAGATAAACATATTAGCTCACTGCGGTTTGTGATTGTTGTGTTACTTATCATTATTTTAGCGATGGCTTGGGGGTGGAAGTCTGCACCGAAAGACTTAACCATTCATATTCCTCCTGATACACGTACCGGAAGCACACGCCTTTGGTCTGATATTGACCCAAGCAATATCTATGCATTTGCATTTTATATTTTTCAGCAACTGAGTACCTGGCCAAATAACGGTGAAGTTGATTATAAGCGTAATATTAATCGGTTAACGCCCTATTTGACGCCACAATGTAAAACGCTATTACTCCATGAGTATGAGGAGCGCCGGGCAGGTGGCGAACTGCGTGATAGGGTCAGGTCAATTGCCGAGATAGATGGGCGCGGTATTAATTCCGAGGTTAAAAACTATCAAACGGGCGAATTTGAACCAAGGGTGAAAATACTATCGGATAAAGCTTGGGTTGCGACCTATGATTTTTTTGTTGACGAGTATTACAAGGGTGAAGCCGTAAAACGAACCATGGCTCGTTTCCCGCTCAGTGTGGTGAAAAGTGATACCGACCCAGAAACGAACCTTTGGGGATTAAAACTCAATTGTTATGCCAGTCAACCGCTTAAATTAACCGCAACCACAGGAGCCAATCATGAATAAATTAATAATGAAACTCGTGGCGTGGGGAGGCGGGTTTGTGCTCATTACTCTTTCATTAAATCTTAGCGCAGTAGAATTGGTTAATTGGGATAAGACGCCGATTAAAATAAGTCTTCATCAAGGTGATGAACGCATGGTGATGTTAGACAAAAATATATCGGTTGGATTACCTTCATCACTGCAAGATAAACTCAGAGTACAAAGCCTAGGTGGGGTACTTTATTTAAAAAGCAGCAGCCCGTTTACTGAGACGCGGCTGTTGCTTAAAGACGTGGAAACCGGTGAAATCATCTTGTTAGATTTGACCGGTGAGAAACCATCAAAGAAAAAACTGGAAACCATTAAAATTGTCACTGATGCGAGCAGTCAAAGCACGGACAGTGACGTTAAGGGGGAAATTGAGGGGCAAACGCCGTCAGCGGTTAATGTGCAAACACTGCCCATTCCAGTATTACTTACGCGTTACGCTGCACAAAGTTATTATGCCCCGCTACGCGCGGTTGAAAAAGTCCCCGGGATCAAGCAAATTTCCTTATCGTTACCGCAAACGTTAACCCGGCTTTTGCCTCGCCTACCGGTGACCGTATCCCCCCTGTCTATTTGGCGCTTAAACGGGTATGAGGTGGTGGCAATTAAGCTGGTTAACCAAAGTGATAACTTACTCAATCTTGATGCCCGGTTACTGCAAGGCAATTTTTATTCCGCGACCTTTCAGCATAATACGTTGGGCCCTAATGGGCAACCAACCGATACCACCATGCTCTATATTGTAACAAATGGTAAAGCCCTTAATGCTTTTATTCCTGAGCCAGTTTTGGTGTTAGATGGGAAAGCAGATGAATCCCTTAAAAAGGGACAGGGAGATGCTCATGGCCAAAATTAAAGGCAATAAATTATTACCCATTATCGTCATTGGTATTATTGTCCTTGGGGCAATTATTGTGCTCATTGCCAATAAAGGCGAGAAAAACGCTTCAACAGCAACGCAAGTTGTCAGTCCTTATGAAAAAGAGGAGGTGATTGAAGTTGCCGATTTGAGTAAAGATGAGTTATCCGTTTTGGGCGTGACCGGTGATACTGAAAAAGATACCGTGCAAACCTTAATTACCTTAGTTAAGGCGATTAAGAAAGAGCAGGCTGACACCCAAGAGGAGCTAAAAAAATTAAAAGCGGATAATGCAAGGTTAAATAGAGAGGGCGGGCAATATTATAAACTTACCCCGCCAAATACCAATGCCAATCGGGCCGTGAATAATGAACCGTCAGTCGTTGAAAAACAAATCAATGTGATCTCTGACAAGCTGAATCAATTAACCGCTAAGCTACCGACATTACCCGCCTCAAACAATGAGTATACCACGCACTCATCGAATATACCCATCGGTAAGGGGCAGGGCGCTGCGAGCAAAAGCGGTCAAATGCAGCAACATTCAGGTCAGGTAAATGATGACGATATTGTTTGGGTTTCCCCGTCGGACCAAATGGTAGTTGATAAAAAAGTCACCCATGCAGCGTATCAATTTCCAACGAGCTTTAATGGTATCGATCCAATTCGTTCCAAGCTAAAAGACCATAAAGAGGCGATTAACCAGCCTCTTGATGATAAAACCAGTCGATTGAGTGAGCCGGTTTACACGGTTCCTGTTAATTCAACCCTAATGGGCTCCGTCTCGATGACAGCCTTACTCGGGCGAATTCCTATCGACGGCGTGGTGTCCGACCCTTATCCGTTTAAAGCAGTGATTGGTCGAGAGAATTTAATTGCCAATGGTATTGAGTTACCCCACGTTGAAGGTGCCATCGTTTCTGGCACGGCAACAGGTGATTACGTTTTATCGTGCGTCAGAGGCAGCGTGAAATCAATCACCTTTGTGTTTGATGATGGGCGAATACTCACCATTCCTGAGTCCAAAAATAATACGAGCAGTAGTGGGAATAACAGCGAGATTGGCTGGTTATCCGATGAGTACGGTATTCCGTGTATTTCGGGGGAAATTAAATCCAATGCTGCGCAGTATTTAGCGTCGGTAATTGGCCTTGGCACCGCAGCGGCGGCTGCCGATGCGATGGCACAGCAAAATACGACGGTCGTGACGGATGGCGGTAACGTGACGAATGCGGTAACAGGGAATAACAGTCAGTATGTATTAGGCAAAGGACTGAGTGGCGGTATAAACCAAACTATTGACTGGTTTAATAAACGCTACGGGCAAACGTTTGATGCGGTTTATGTACCGCCAGGACAAGACATTGCCATTCACATTACTAAAGAGCTCGATATCGATTATTTATATAACGGCAGACTTGTTGATTACGACGTAAATACAAAAAAATTAGGGGGGCTAGATTAATGAACATACCATCTAAGTGTGTGGCAATACTGATTATCTCAATTAGTGTTTTATTAACAGGATGCTCAACCTCTAAAGAAGCGATGTTTCCTCATGGTGACGAGACGATGAATACGATTTACCATCAAAAAACAGGCGGAGGCACAAGTCAATTATTTGATAATCGTTATGAACTGAGGCGTGGCGTTGATGATGTGACCTATAGCCAGTCGGTAATGAACCATACTCGTAGTGCAAAAGTTGAAATTAACACCTTATTTCAGCGTCTCCCTAATCCGGATTTGGTGATGTATATCTATCCCCATTTAACCGGCGATGGAAAATTACCTGTGCCGGGTTACTCAACTGTGTTTTCGTTTTATGGTGAGGTGCGCTATGCCATGCCCGGTGAAAGTGGGGAGGGACAGTAATGGGCTTTTTTAGTAAGAAATGTCAGGTTGAGGCGCAGCATAAGAGTGCCGCTGATACGACAAAGCGGCCTAAACGACATGGAAATTTAACGACCCGTGATAAAAGCCAGCTTCTTTATACCAAAAATGGCCAAAAATCGATTATCGATTATTTACCCTGGCTTGAATTCGACGATGAGCATCAATCGATTTTACTCGAAGATGGCAGGTCGGTCGGTGCCGTGTTCGAAATCATTCCTTATGGCACCGAAGCAAAACCGCTGTC
Source organism: Orbaceae bacterium lpD02 (assembly GCA_036251875.1). Classification (NCBI taxonomy): domain Bacteria; kingdom Pseudomonadati; phylum Pseudomonadota; class Gammaproteobacteria; order Orbales; family Orbaceae; genus Orbus; species Orbus sturtevantii. Next base: position 398,342 of record CP133960.1, read on the forward strand.
AACACTTCAAGGGATGAGTGACATCGTAACGAATAGTATTGAAAATTCGTTTGACGAGCGAGATAAAAACCCCTGGGTCACCCAATATTTTTGTCAAGATGAGGATAACTTAGATGATTATATTTCAGCGTTAAGACAGTATCCAAAGCCAAACGCCAAAGGAACGGTATTCACGGAAAAATGGCTAAACATTATGGAGAACCATCTTAATGGGATCACCAAAAATGAGGGACTTTTTTTTGACCATACCGTGACTAAAACGCCATGGCGGGGACAGATCCGTCGAACCCGCATGGTGATATATCGGTATGTCGATGCGAAAGAAAATATGACTGATTTAACGCCACAAGAGCAGCTCGATAATGTCTGTAATAGTGCGATATTAGCGTTAAAAGGTGCCGGCATTGCAATTCGGCGTTTAGATTGTACTGACGTCACACGCTGGCTAGCACCGATATTTAATCCTCAGCCCATGATGGGAAAGGGGGCCTTGATGAAGCAGCTTATCGAAGCGCAAAATGAAGTAGTTCCTCTACCGGTTATTCATGATTTTACCGAAAATCTATTTTATTCTGAGCCAGAAACCAAAGCCGGGTATTGGCATTTTGACACTCTGCCTCACGCGGTCGTCATGGTTGATAGACTGAAAAGCCTACCCGAAATTGGCCATTTAACCGGTGAAACCCAAAAAACGAATGGCATTAATGCGCTGTTTGATTTACTGCCTGAGTCAACCATGATGAGTCTGACGATTGTCACCTATCCACAGGACAAACTTGAAGAGCATATTAATCATATCAGAAAAAAAGCCATCGGTGAGAATGCAGAGTCGCAAGCGGTAAAAGAGAACTGTGACGATGCGATGAGCTACATTGCGCAGCGCAATAAAATGTATCAAAGCAGCATTGCCTTTTATATACGAGACCAAAGTATAAAAGGGTTAAAGCAAAAAATACAAAGCCTTAATGCCCAATTAAATAATCACGGGATGATCACGGTCACTGAAAACAACGAAATAGCACCTTTATCCTCTTTCCTACGTTGGCTACCCATGAATTACAATCCAAGCCTTGATCCAAAGCGGCTCTATACCAAATTCAACTGGTGCAAGCATCTTGCTAATTTATTACCTGTATTTGGGCGAAGTAGCGGAACAGGAAACCCCGGGATCACGTTTTTTAATCGAGGGGGAGGGCCTCTCAGTTATGATCCGATGGTGGATAAAGCTCAAAATGGTCACAAGCTTATTTTAGGCCCAACGGGTGCGGGTAAATCGGCCACGCTGAATGTGGAGATTGCGCAGCTCGTGGCGATGTATCGTCCTCGCACGCTGATCGTTGAAACCGGTAATTCGTTTGGTCTTCTGGTCGATTATATGGAAGACCATGACGTTAGTGTTCACCGAGTCAGTTTAAAACCAGGTAGTGGCGTAGTACTTAACCCGCTTGCCGATTCGCATCTTATTTTAGCTATCAAAGATTTAAACACGCAGCTTGATGAACGTAGTTTAAGTGATGATATTGTGTCACAAACACTAAATGATAGTGAGGATGAACAAGAGGGCGATGCGCAGCGTGATGTCCTGGGTGAAATGGAGATATCCATTCGCCTGATGATAACAGGGGGAGAAGAAAAAGAAGATGAATTACTGCGCCGGGCGGATAGAGCCATGATCCGCCAAGCGATTGTGATAGCGGCAAAGGTCGCCTACAAAGAAGAGCGGCAAGCGATTGCCGGCGATGTACAAGATGCCCTGTTTGACATAAGTAAAGATCTCACCTTACCTGAAGCCCGCCGGGCGAAAGCGTATGAGATGGCCGAAGCGCTTAGTATGTTTACCCAGGGCTTTGAGGGGGAGATTTTTAATCAACAAGGCACGCCATGGCCCGATGTTGATGTTATTCACGTTGACTTAGCGACGTTTGCAAGAGAGGGATATGAAGCGCAATTATCCATTGCGTATATTTCACTCATTAATCACATCAATAATATGGGAGAAAAATATCAACACCAATCCAGAGCAATTGTGAACGTGACGGATGAATCTCATATTATTACCGTTAAGCCGTTAACCGCCGCTTACCTAACGAAAGCGTCTAAAATGTGGCGTAAGCTTGGGGTATGGCTTTGGCTTGCTACGCAAAACATGGAGGATTTCCCTGATGCAGCCGCAAAATTATTGTCGATGATTGAATGGTGGGAAATGCTGGTGACTGACGCCTCAGAAGCGGAGAAGATCCGTCGTTTTAAAGCCTTAACCGATGAACAAATTACGATGATAACCTCAGCTTGTAAGGCGAGTCAGCAGTATACAGAAGGTGTCGTTTTATCGAAAAATGTTGAAGCACTCTTCCGCGTTGTGCCACCTAGTCTCTTTTTAGCGTTAGGTATGACGGAGAAGGATGAAAAAGCGGACAGGATGGCACTTATGAAAGCATTTGGGATTAGTGAGCTTAATGCTGCGCTAAAAGTCGCTGAAAAACTGGATAAAGCACGTGGTCTAACCGCTACGGTCTATTGTTAAGGAGCAAAAAAATGGCGTCAACTTACCTGTTTTTATTTGATACCAATCCGCTTGGTAATGCCAAAATTAATCCTGCTTATGTGGATAGCATTAATCAATTTTATCAGGTTTTAGCAAAAAAACTGGGAATAATAACAAGAAAACAGTGCCGATTGTACCGAATCCCCACGCATGAACAGGCGCACCTTCCTTACCAGCAATACGCACTCATTGCTTTAAGTGGTGAACAATCAGACTGTTTAATTGAAATCGTGTGTAATGACACTGTTAATACCGTGATATGGCCTAAAGAGAGCGAAATCGTGCTCGGTAAACGATTAACGATTGAGGTTGCCGATTGGATTGATGCTTACTTACTCATTACTGATTTAATGAAGGAAGACAGATGAAAAATAGTGCATTAGGGCTAGTGGTTTTACTCTTATGTAATCACTGTATTGGGGCAGAAATAAAGGGTGTTTCTGTCTTTGTGACGCATGAGCAGGGGCAGCGCGTTACGGGCTGCAATGATTACTGTCATCTCTATGAGCTCGATAAGGCAGATAATTTGCTCCAGTCCTATTTTGGTGAGTTACCCAGCAATGAGGAGGAAGCTTACCTGATGACCATGGAGAAAATCAATTCACCCGATTGGAAGCAGTTAGAGTACGAGGTGATTGAGGCACAGAAAACGGTCATCAAAGCCTTTGAGCTGGGTGTCAAAAAATACCCGGCGATTGTCATTAATGATACCTTCGTCAGTTATGGCTCGCTTGATGTGGCAGGTATTATGGCTGAGTTTTTAAGGAGAGAGGCAAATGATGAGAATTAAGTCGTTAAAATTAACGCTCCTTGGCATGAGCCTTTTGATGGCACTCCCTAGCCTTGCAACAAGCATTAATACGTTACAAATTGTGCAATCGGCCCTGTCTCCCAGCTGCACGGATTATCGCATTGTGGGGACCTGTTTTTGGCTGAAATGTGGCTGGGGAGGGTGCAAGGTCAGAACGTCAGTCAAAGTAAGGCATTATATTCCCGATGTTGTGATGTCAGTTTACGCTCAGCCATTTCAAAACCCGTGGACAGAAGCAAACCTTATCACGTCTTTATCGAGTGTTATAACGGGCTCTGCGGTGCAAGGCGGGAGTGATACTAATGGCCGGCAAGCCAATAACCGGACGAAAATACGCTTTAAAGATGTGCAAGCAATTGGCCATCCAGGGGGGGCGGTGTTTTCCGAGATGTTATCGGGTATGGGCTATTACTGTCGTAATGGGGTAATGCCGATGGTGCCTTATTTTGTCAGTGAACTGGATTTTATTGCCTGGCGCATGGCGTTAGTTGAGCCTTTTTACCCCGAGTCACTGGTCCCTGGATTAAGAGAAATCGGCAGCCAGCTTAGTGCCAATATGTGGGGGAATATTTACCCAAGAACCGGCGCGGTCACACAAAACGACGATTTTAAAGCGGGGGCGGTAGCGGTGCAGCGGGGGGCAGATGTGCTCACTAATACAAGTACACTCCATGTCGTAAAAAACTACACGAAGTCAAAAAGTAAAGGCTTTTGGCCACCCGAGCCCGTTAGAGAAAATACCCATAACCATAAATGGCAGAAACTGGCCCCAACTATGAGTCTGTCTTGTGGCATATTTCCGAATTTAAACGATACCCCTAGTCTTGATGGTGGGTATGTCTATGCCTTGTGGCGACCTTATACCTGTTGTAAAAAGCGCGGTCAAACATTTTTGTACAGCATTGATATTCAATAAAATCAACCTTGAAAAGGACTAATATTATGACTTATAAAACATCACTCTTACATTTTAGTTCAGCGCTATTGTTGATGCTGAGCACCTCAAGTTATGCATCAAATTATTTAACAGGCGGTGTATCAGATGCACTGTATTACAAAATTGGCGGTGGGTCAGTCATTGGACCGAATTATGCGTTAAGTAGACCTAACGCAATGGGCCTTGGCATTAAGTGGAATGCCAATTTAATGTGTGGCAACTTCGATATCAAATCAACGGTGGCCAATCAACTTAATGGGGTGACTGATGGCTTTAATAATATGATGGGCGAGGTGGTGACGAATGCGCAAGGCGCGGTTGCCAGCCTTCCCGCGCTGATTATTCAGCGTGCCAATCCTCAGCTTTATGACCTGCTCACCAATGGGGTGTTGCAAGGGAAACTTGATTACTCTGACATTAAAATGAGTTGTAAACAAATGGCCAATAAAATGGCCGATTACGCTGATAGCGCGGGGTTTACCCAAGCGGCAAAAGTAGAAAACTTCACTAATTTATTAAGCAATAAAGTCGATGCAGTTCGCATCGATAAGTTGCTTGAAGAAGAAGGGGGCGATAACGGTTCAACGTGGCTCGGGGGCAGTAAAAAAGGGGGGATAGGTCAAGAGCCTATCAAAATTACCAGTGATGTGGCTTTAGCCGGCTATAACACCTTAATTAATCGCAACGTAACCGATACGTCATCAGTTACGAGTCATCAAAGTAAAGGCGGAATTTATCAGACCTGGCAAGCCCCAAGTGATGCGCAAGCGTGGATCATCGACGTGATTGGCGAGCGTGAAATGGTTGTGTCCGACGGTGCAAGTGGTAATAATAGCGGTAAAGCCGGACGAGGCTTAAACCCGATAACTCAAGACTATTACGAATCAAACTATGAGAAACTGGTTGATTTAATTAATGACACCACCGAGATTAATGACAGCTCGCTTACCTCACTTAATAAAGGCCCTTTAAATGTGACTAGGGGCGTGATTGAAACACTGCGAGAAGACAGTGAGCGCGGGGTGCTGGCCAACCGTTTGGCCAGTGAGATGGCGCTAGCGCAAGCGATTGATGAGGCGTTAATGGCAAGGCGAGTGTTACTTGCCGGTCGTAAGGAGCCTAATATTGCAAAAAGTCAGCAAGCACAAGCTAAAATTTTGGCGCAAATTGCGGAGCTGGATATGGAAATTAACCAGGTAAAACTTGAGTATGATATGCGTAAATCGATTTCAGGTAATACCTTATCTGTGATCCATGAGCGCAAATTGGCGCGTGAGCAAGGGGTTATTGTACCGACATCAAATAACAATGATTTAGACGCAAATAAATAAGGGCCACTATTATGAATACCAATATTATTAACAATAAGGTTAAGCGTAACAAATGGGCCGGACGACTCAAAGTGATGATTGGAACTCTAATCATAGTCGCCATTCTCTTCTTTTTAATCAGCATTTTTTCAACACAGGAGCGTGTCTATTCGCTCAATGCGTTCCTATCCAGTGCTTACTGGTATTTTCTGTTATTTAGATTGGTTATTTATGGCGGGATGATTGGCATGTGCGTAAAGATGAAACGCAAAATCAAACCGACACCGTATTACCGCTCATTTATTAAAGTCTGTGCAATGTGCTTGGCATTTGTATTTTTCAATGAAGTCATGCTTTATATCAAATTAATGGGGTAATATGATGGCTGCAATGAGTTTTTTTGATTATGTGACATTGAGTTTGGGGTGGCTTATTAATAATGGGATTTGGAACATTATTGCAACGTCGGGGATTTTTATTCTCCCATTTGTTTTTAAGCTTGTGGCAATTTTAATTAAGGTGAGGGAGAAGGGTGCATTTGAAGGGAACCATGCGCCGATGATTGTAAGCCGGTTAGAAGATTATATCTATATTAGTATGGTGGTCATTTTCTTTGCATGCTATCCCTCTATCATACTCGATGTCCGCGTGCTGCACTATGAACAAGGGGCGTATTCATCAAGGGTTGATGAAGGGAAGATTGTCGCTCAAAGTACGAGTTGTTCGTATGCTGAAGTCTCACCTTCCAATTCAAAACTGCAACAGGCGCATGTGATGATAGGCGGACAAGATGTGTATGTGCCACTTTGGTGGTACTTTGTTCATGCCATATCGTCAGGATTAACGCAAGCTGCGGTAACGGCGTTACCGTGCAATACCGATTTACGGGAGGTCCAATCGACCATTGCTAACTTAGCGGTGACAGACCCCATTTTGATTACGGAAGCCAATCAGTTCTACACGTCCTGTTTTAACCCATCGGTGAATAAGCTCAGAGCAAATGCCACTGCCATACCGGAAACGATGCTCGATGACGTGACGTGGCCAGGTTCAAATTATTTTCTGACAACACGTGGCTATTATGATACCTTCCGGGCACAAGTGCCGCAAAAAGATTGGCCATACGATAGTCAGCGTGATGTTGGACTCTCACCAGGTGAATATTATACTGGTTATCCGTCGTGCAAATCATGGTGGAATGATGAAGACGTGGGGCTTAAAGCGAAGTTAATTGCAAATATTGAGACGCAAATTAGGCGAGAGGAAAACGAAAAATCACGGACGGGTAATGCCAATCCGAATATTAACAAATTTTCGTTTTGGGAGCACTTAGCGACCAGTAAACGTGAGCGTAATGAAATTGTGCTGCGTTCGGTATTAACGCCTCGAAAAATGCTCGGCAGTGCGAATTATATGTATCTTGATTATGAAAACAAAGATGCAGGTATGTCACAAAAAGTGGGCAGCACGATTGCGTCAACGGGGGCCTTTTTTAAGTCAATGAGTACCTTTGTTGAAATGGATGCGGTCAGGCAAGCGGCGCCGATGATTCAATCAGTGCTACTAATGAGTGTGATTATTCTGCTGCCGATTGTTATCACGCTGGGGGGATTTGAACCGAAAGTGGTGGTGACCTTAACCTTTGTGATATTTGCTATCATCTTTTTGACCTTTGTGTGGGAGCTGGCCCGATTTTTAGATTCAAGGTTAATTGAAATTTTGTATGAAAATAATGTGGTTGGGTTTTTAAATTGGAAATTCTCGACGGGTAACAAGTCGCTGATTGATATTGTGACCTCAATTGTGTTTATTGGATTTCCGATTCTTTTACTAAGTGCCTTATCATGGTCAGGGTATAAAATTGGCTCGGGTATTAGCAATATGTTAAATGATGCTTCAATCAAAATGCAGGAAGCTGGTGCTGACGGTTATGAAAGGGCTGCGGCAACAGGAAAAGCCGCAGTGAGAACTACAGTAAAAGGTGCAAACAAAGTATTAACTAAAAAGAAATAATAATAAAAAGCTGATAATATAATCGTGTCAGCTTTTTTTTTCTCTCACAATTTTATAGTATCCCGTCCCATCAAATTTGTTTTCGCTTTCCGTTTTCATTGGATTAAGTGATACGTACTTACTTTTTACTCTGTTGTTAGAACCTGTTTCACACAAAGCGGCAACAATATTCAAAGCAACAACTAACAGCATCCCCATTATTTTAAATAAAACTGCAAGGGCTTTTAATAAAAATTCAAAGCCATCACTATTAAACAGCATTTTAGGTTTTGCGTCAGCCGGTAAAGGTGTATTTTCATGTTTCATAATGGCAGCCTCATAGTCTTGTTTGCAATTATACATAATACCATGTATTCACAAGAGTTTCCATTTATTTGTTTGCTAATTAAGCATCACGCCAAGTCGTTATGGTAACGGTGTAAGTCTGGTTAATCCCTATTGTTATCCACATATTTTGTGGATAATTTTGATAAAAAACACCAATTAATTGAGCAAAGCAATGATTAAAAAATTTATCTATGAAGGATTTCGTATATGCGAAAGTGGGGTAATTTTTTTGCTTAAATGAATACTGATTTGATTATCGATTATTTCTTTGTGTTTTCATAGTATTTGGTTTATTTCCCACTCCATGAGCGAAGACGATGAAGAATATAAATCAACGATATATTACATATGATAAACCGGTTGTACGTGAAAAATATCGATTTGGTAGTAAACGGGTTGAAAATTTTTATGATGATTGTATGAAAGTCATTAATGAAATCGATGTTGGGTATTTTTACCGTGTAACCGTTAAACGCCATGTCACCGAAATAATAATATGCAATATGTTTAAACTGAAAGTGAGTGGCTCAGAACTGAGTTATTATAAGTACCGTATTCACGCTAAACGTTGGCAGAATTTGAAAAATAGCAAAGGTAGAAATAACGATTTTGTTATCAAGCATTTGTCCCTTATTGAGGCAACCTCAACGTTATACAAACGATTTTTGACTGATGCAATTCTTGAGATAATGTATCACAAGAAAAATGAGTTTATCTTTGAAAATGAAGATACCCAGCTAGGTTTTGAAGCAATTAAAAGGATTATCCTGGCTAAATTATTAAAGAAAGCGGCCAAGCATAATGCGCCTTTATTGGGTAGGTCATTTATGCGGATGCTGTGGGATAGCATTATTAATAAAGAGGTTTACTCGTACTCTGTTCGCATTTACTTAAAACCACCGACATTGGCACAGTATTTTAATATTGCTAAGATGGATATTGACTCACTGCGCCGGATTGGTAAAGAAAATCCGAATCTGTTCCCCGTTTTAGCTTCACTTAAACCTGATGATATTAAACAGGTTGATTTATTTTCTAAAAAGCGTTGGGTTGCTTCAAGTTCTGCCCACGACGATTCGATTTGCTTACCGCTCTATTTTTCATGTAAATCAACCTGGAATTTTTTTAAGCAAATGAAAAGCCGATTCATCAAAGATTATCTGCACAATGTGCGACAGGCTAATGATGCGGAGTATAGTTTATGTGTGATTGAGTCATTAATGGTTATTCCCCATATTAAAAGACAACGTGTCTACATTATCAATTTTCTACAAAGTTTCTTGTTTAGGTATGAAACAAATGGTTATGAACCGATGCGGGGGCGTGGGCATACCAATAAATTTTTTCAAATCACAGCCAATCAGCGTACGGTTTTAGTCAATCTATTAATGGAGCAACTCTTATTAATTCGTAGCCAGCTTTCCCTCCCTATTTTTAAAAAGGATTTTATTAAATTTAATGGCAGAGACGTCGTGCTGTTTATCGACAAATTTAAGGATATTCTTGATTTTTTAATTCATAACCCGGATGTTTATTTAAGAAAAAATAAAACGTTTAACAGCTTGCTTGCGGACACAAGGCAATGGGAGCAGGTCGTTGCTATGAATAAAAGCAAAAAATTAGCTAAAATTACCTGGCACAAATCTATCCCAGATACCATTATAGAGGGTTTGCATGTAAAAGAGTTAAATACTGGCCAGGATGTCTATATTGAAGGCATTCAAATGCACCACTGCATACAGACTTACATCAAGCATGCTAAGCACAATACCTATAAAATATTTTCGATTAGTAGTGTTGATGCATCAGAAAGCAAAGGTGAGAGGGCGACATTGGGTGCTGCATTCAATCGCCGGGATAAACGTTGGAAGCTGGAGCAAGTCCGTGGTGTGTGTAATGAGGAAGTTTCAGAGCAGATTTTGCATGTCAGCAATGAAATTGTCTCAATGCTCAATAAAACGGCTCAAAAAGCGTTAAATGGCGCAAAACAAGGGTAATTCGGGTTAATGGTAATTGCATCAAGGGGAAGGGGTTTTAAGGGTAATTTGTTAATGGTAAGGGGCCATAATGGGAATGGCCCTATCCAAAAAAGGCTACAAGCAAAACCGCCAAAAACCTAAAAGGCTTTTGAGGGACGTAAATTGAATAGAAAATGTTTCAAAGATATTGAGGAGTTTAATTATGAGAATGAAAACAGCGCTTGATGTCTGCTGTGGCTCTAGAATGTTCTACTTTGATAAACAAGACAAACGAACGTTGTTTTGTGACAATAGAAATGAAAACCATATTTTATGCGATGGAAGAGCTTTAAATATTCATCCTGATGCACAAGTCGATTTTACCCGTTTACCTTTTTTAGATGAAACATTTTATCAAGTCTCTTTCGATCCACCGCACCTGGTTAAAGTGGGTAAAAATAGCTGGCTAGCAAAAAAATACGGATGTTTACATAGTGAAACTTGGCAAGAGGATTTGCGAAAAGCGTTTAGTGAATGCTTCCGAGTGCTAAAGAATAACGGAATATTAATATTCAAATGGAATGAGACTGACATACCGGTCAAAGAGGTGTTAGCACTAACAGAGTATAAACCGTGGATAGGCCATATTAGTGGTAAGCGTTCAAATACACATTGGATTAGTTTTATTAAGTGAGGTAAAAAAAACTACGGTCTAAAACTCCATAAAGGGTTTGCTACAAACTATATTAGTCTTGTATTACAAAAAGAGATTGTTTTCTTACCTTGTCTTTTAATATAAAAACACATAAAATGCAGTAATAATGGAATAAAGCAATAATAAAAACAGAATAATATAAAAGGAGTTACCCCATGCCTAGCGGTCTTGATACTGCATTAGATTCACTCACTAACGCACTTAGCACCCAGCAACATAACCGGTACTCACTGACGCTGTTAGGCTTATCATCCGCGCTCTCGGTCTTATCGGTACACGGTAATGAAGCACTTAACCAACTATGGCGTTACGAGATTATCGTCACTAGCCTTGACCCGCATATCACTATTGATAGTGTACTTAACCAGCCCGCCCAGTTTAGCTTCTTAGCCCCCAACTTGCTAACGCAGGTCACCCACATTAGCTCACTTGATAAACCGGCAATGCCGCGCACCTTATATGGGGTGGTGACTGAGTTTGCTCAGCTATCGGTCAATAAAGATGAGGCGCATTATCGGCTGGTACTGCAGCCACGACTGGCGCTATTTGCTAATGACCACTATAGCGCCATTTACCAAAACCAAAGTGTGGTCAGCGTGGTGGAAGAGGTGCTGCGCCGCCATGGTTTTACTGGCGTCGATTACCGCTTAGAGTTAAAAGACAGCTACCCAGCCCGGGAGTTTATCAGCCAATGGCAAGAGAGCGACCTGGCGTTTATACAGCGTTTACTGGCCGATGTCGGTATTTGGTTACGCTTTGAAAGCCATAGCGAACATAACTGTGATGTATTGGTATTAAGTGATTACGAACAGGGTTTTGACAACGTTGGCAGTCTGACTTACACGCAACCGAGTGGCATGGCGGATAAGGCGTGCGATAGTGCGTGGGACTTACAGTTTGCCAGCAAAAGCGTAGCGCGTCAGGTGATTGTCCATGATGACAACTACCGCGAGGCACAAACCGATAGATACTCATTAGTGAACAGCCAACCAAAACTTACCACCACCGCCGGCACCGATTACCGCTATGGTGAGCACTTTAAACGTAAAGGTGATGACAACATTATTGAGAGTGGCAATTGGTATGCCAAAATCCGCCATCAGCAGCAGATTAGTGAACAGATTATTATTCACGGTAATGCCAATGACTACCACTTAGCCCCAGGGCAACGCCTCATCATTAGCGGCAGCCCAATCAACGGCATCAGTGAAGGGATAGTGATTTTATCGACCGAGTGCTATGGTGACCGCAGCGAGGCGTATCACGTCAAGTTTACCGCTATGCCGTATAACGTATTAAAGCCGTATCGTCCAGCACCGTTACCATGGCCGCAGGTGACCGGCACACTGCCAGCGCGGGTGACCAGTCCTGACAATGACACTTATGGTTATATTGACACCATGGGGCGTTACCGGGTTAAATTTGATTTTGACTTAAAAACCTGGCGCAGTGGTGAAGAGAGCTTATGGGTTAGGCTAGCAAAACCCTATGCCGGTGACAGCTATGGTTTCCACTTCCCCTTAATCGATGGCACCGAGGTGGCTATCGCCTTTACCGATAGTAACCCAGATAGACCGTATATCGCCCATGCCATGCATGACAGCACACATCCTGACCCTGTCACGACTATCAATAAACACCGCAATGTGCTGCGAACGCCAGCCAACAACAAACTGCGTATGGATGATAAACGCGGGCAAGAGCATATTAAACTGGCGACTGAGTACGGCAAAAGCCAGCTTAACCTCGGTCACTTAGTTAACCAAAACAAAGAACAACGCGGCGCCGGTTTCGAGCTACGCACCGACGAATGGGGCGCCATTAGCGCGAACAAAGGTTTATATCTAAGCGCGCAAAGCGAGCCAAAAGCCCAAGGTCAGCAGCTCGATATGCAAGGCGCGATTGCCCAGCTGGAAAACGCCTTATCGATTGCTAAAGCGCTACAACATGCTGCGAGCAGCGCGCAGGCGCACCCCGCTGATATCGACAGTCAACAGCAGCTACAAACCGCACTCAACCAACTCACCGACGCCGGCATGATTGCCTATGCACCGGCCGGCATGGCGTTAACCAGTGATGAAAATATCCAGCTCTCCAGTGGCAACAGCATCAGCTTAACCAGTGAACAGCAGACCGACATTAGCGCGCTAAACAATATCACCTTAGCCTCATCTGAGGCGGTCGGCGTTTTCGCCCATAAGGCTGGCATCAAGCTACTGGCTAACCAAGGTCAAGTCGAACTGCAAGCCCAAAACGACGCGATGGCTATCGCCGCTAAGCAAGATATTAAAATTGATAGTGTTGAGAGCAAAGTGGACTTTTCAGCGGCTAAAGATATCACCCTGATATGTGGTGGTTCATTTGTTAAAATTAGCGCTGCTGGCATTGAACTGGGCTCCTCCAGCAATGTAAGCGTCAAAGCGGCGGCACTGCAAAAAATGGGGCCAGCAACACAAAGTAGTTCAGCGGCAATGAATATCGATAATAAGGAACAGGATATACTATTACAAAAGCTAGTTTCGTTTGACGCAATTAACTTTACGGTATAGTGACCAAGGACGAGTTACCATGACAATAAAAAAAGTTACCCATTTTATCTTCCCCGTTGGTGATAAAACATTGAGCCAAGATGCCTACTATCGGGCTCTGTCCGAGGCGAAAAATGGTTTTTATCCGTTTAGCGAAAATGGCTTATGGCATGGTGGCATTCATATTGATGATGGCGTGTTTAAAAACGTCAGTCGTAATGACAATATGCTTCGCTGTATGGCACAGGGTGAAGTAATTGCCTATCGGGTCAACTCGGTTTACCCAAAAGTAATCTATGAAGACACGCTGCCCCCTACGTCACCATTAGTGAATGGTCGAGAACGCGTGGCCTATTTTTCAACCGGTTTTACCTTAGTCCGTCACTATTTTGCTATGCCCAAGGTGGCAGGTGAAACAGATCCCCCGCCAGGCATAACGCTTTATAGTTTATATATGCATCAACTCGATTGGTATGGTTATCAAGAGTTAGCCAAAGAAGCGTCCTTAGCGCAGCCGCAGTACTGGCACTTAATATCAGGGCGCGTGAGCAGTCACTGCAAAGACCCAATCAGAGGTACCATTGTCCGTCATAATGGCGCCAAAACCCCTGGCGTCGCCTTATTGCTTAAAGGTAGCAAAATCAAGCTTGGCGATCAAATTAATAAGAGCGGATGGTATAAATTAGAATCGATTATTGAAGGTGGCTTAGTAAACAGCAATGGAACGTTTTACGCAGACTTGGTGTCAATAACCGGATATGTGTTCGGTAAAGAGATTGGCACCATTGAGTCCGATCCCACAACCCATAAAAACACGGTTTATACGGTAAATAAAGACAATAACGATAAAATTGGTTCACCGGAGGTTAGCGTAGCGGGGATTACGGTATACGCCAATAAAGAGGGTAAGGATGTTTTAGCCTACTTGCCCAAAGAGACACGGTTTGAGTTTGATGGACAAGAAGATGGCTATGCAAAAATCAAAAAAATTCAAACCAATTATATCCCTACAAGCTTAAAAGTTGAAGGTGGTACAACGACTGATTCGCCGCACCACGGTTGGGTAAAGGTCGCGAACTTAACTGAACTGGGCTATAAACCTAAAGCGCTTGATAAGGTGGTGGTACTCGATAGTCCGATGGCGATTAGTGCCGGTGACTTTATCGGCTATTTAGGACACAATGTGAGTAGTAATGGTCAGTTTTCACAAGCTAAAAGGCAAGTTTTAGCCACTGAAAAACGCCCTTCTAATCACAAACTCACCTTACAAGGGCACGTGGAATTATTTACCTGTGATGATTTACCGGCGTTTATCACTAAAACCCGTCTACTTGCCGATAAGTTACCAGAGAGCGAAAAAAACCTTATCTTAGTTGAAGAAGGGGCGCAGCTTATTAGTGAAAGCCCGAGTGATGGCGAAATATTAACCGGTCGGTACATTAGCCTTATTGGCTCACCGCATGAGAGTTGCTATATACAGGCGCATGTTTATTATGTGCTTAATATCAATCGCCAGCACTGTCATGCTGAGCAAGTCATTGATACCCATACCTTACCTGATGGCGCATGGGATAGTCTTGCTGACCCTCAGCCAACCACCTACCGCTTAACTGCGGCAGATAAAGCCCAACTGGTTACCTACTATCAATTTCAATATCCAGAGTTAACGGTCGCTAATATTCCTGATACGGCGCTGCTTATTGGTTATGCGCCGTCATTTGCTGACTCAAGCCTGAGCACCTTATCAGCCAGTAACACGCACCATGGCGTGCGTGATGAGGTGCAGCTGCGCTTTAGCTTAGTGGGCGGTGACAGCGCTTATTGGGTTAACGCATGTGATGTTATGCATCTACAGGGTGGCGAAGGTCAGTTAAATCAGTCTATCAGCTATTGGAAAACCTTTCCTTTAACCTTAACAAACTTGCCCGCGGCAGATAACACCAACACCGTTTATTACCCGCGCACGCTGCCGCTTGCCTCACTTAAGAGTGATAACCATATCGCTATCGATAAGGAGGCTAATCACTGGGCCTATATTACCGCCGGTAATCAACTCGGCAGCCCGATTAGGGGATGGGTGAATATTAGCAAAGGCGCTACTGATTATCGCCAGCCGCATATTAAACGGGTCAGCCCATGGGCATGGACAGGATATTCAACCATCAAAGAGACCGCCAATGTGGCTAACTTTGTTGAAAAGCTACAGACTAATCGTAAGATGACGTTAGATTTAAATGATTACACCGATACCATGTCGGCAATGCACCATATTTTAACTAAGACGCCCCTTAGCAAGGCGCTGCCTTACGTTTTACCGCCCTTCACCCATAAACAGCTACAAATGGGATTACAAACACCGTGGACGGCAGAGCTTATCGGCCGCTTAGCGATAAATTATGAAAGTGAATGGTATAGCGATGAAAGCTTAAGCAAATGGAATGAGATTGATGAGCTTTATCAAAAACAGACCGAGCAAAAACGCCAAGCGATTATTGACGAGTTAACTAAAGCCAATATAACTGCTCCAGCGTTACGTCAACATGCGTGTAGGATACTCGATAAAAACGCGGCATACCGAATAAATGAATGGCAGTTAGAAAAGCAACACCGCATTAAACCGTCGCTATGGTGGGATGAAGTGGCTAAGGCGCAGGCAGCGCAGAGTACAACAGATACCGCAACAACTGACCAACCTGTCTTATCCAACTTAGCTGCAGACGGTAAAGCGTGGTATTTGCATCCGGTGGGGATGACGGAGTTTGTTGTTGGCGACTTATTGATAACAATGGAAATGTTAAAACTACTCTGCCCAAACACAAATATTTCAGATGAATTCTTATTTTTAATTAATCAATACGCGCAAGATTTTGAAATCAATACTAACTTGAGAATTGCGCATTTCCTTAGCCAAATATCACATGAAAGTTTTGAACTCAAAAAAACAAAAGAAACTCTTCACTATTCTAAAAAACGATTTTTAGAATTATATAAAAATACAAAAACACCAAATGGGGTTGATTTTGACGACGAAAAAACCTATCGCCATTTGATTCAAAATGATAATGCCTTTGCAAATTGGCGCTACGGATATAGAAATAAACAGGGTATTTTAGTTAATCATCGAGGTAGGGGGTATATACATATAACATGGAAAGCAAATTATCAAAGTTATACTAAATATTACCAAAATAAACATAAAGATATAACAATAGATTTTGTAGAGACACCTGAACTATTAGAAGAAATACCTTATTCATTAGAGTCATCCTTTTTTTATTGGAGTCATGCTAATATTAATTCTCTAGCAGATAAAGGGGCGGATAAGAGTAACATTATTAATGTAAGTAAAAAAGTTAATGGCGGATTAAATGGAATTGATGACCGCATGAAAAGATTTAAACTTATTTTCAACTTTTTGGTAGGTAAAAATATATGAGAAATGTAATCCTTGTATTTATTTTATTATTTTGCCAATTTATTAATGCAAATGAATGTCAATATTTTCAAGATAAAAAAGAGATAAAATTTCAAACGACAGATGAATTTGGTTGTATTTATGAAGACCGAGAGCTTCACTCTTTTGATGCTCATAAAATCTCATTGATTTTCCAATTGATTAATGAGGGTAAAGAGATATTACAATTAAAAATTAAAGATCAAGATAATAATGATAAGTATAATATATTCGATATTTTCTTGTACTCTGCGCCAGAAGTAGACAAAATTCGAGACGCCATATTTCTTGAGAAGAAAAATATCTTATTCCTATTGCATGGTTATACTGCAACAGTAATTAATGAATTCGATGAAACAGAAGTCGATGCAGCTTTTTATGATATATCAATATATAAAATTTATAATAATACTCCAATCAAAATTTCATCAGATGCAACAGCAATAGATTTTAGTGGTATTGATGGTTTTTACAATGGAAAGTATCAACGCTATCCATATAAAAAACATGAAATTTTATTAGAAAAAATCAATACGGTTAATTTTAATGATGAATATATTATTAAGTCGATAGAAAACTTATTAAAACAGGATCACACAGATGAGGAATCTAATATTATTGGTCATCTGTGGAGCATCGAAACGATAGATAGTATCATTTCTGATATTCCAATTACTCAAAATAATGTAGAAAGTTATAATAATATTGCATATTATTTTGAGAAAATGGAGTTATACGATGAATCTATCTTTATTTTAGATAAAATAGTCTCTTTATATCCAAATAGAACTGTTTCTTATATAAATTTGGGTGATACTTATTGGAAACTAGGTAAAAAAGATGAAGCTTTAAAAGCTTATCAAAAATATATTGATTTTATGACTAAAAATGGAAAAAAGAATAGAATACCAGCAAGAATAATCGAGCATATGACACAGGCAAATTGAAATAGAAGCAACGCAATTAAATTATCAACAGTCTTTATTATGACTTCATAAAGCATGTCAAAATGACATTACCGATGAATACAAGTTATATGCTGAGATAATAAAAAAATGTAAATATGACTGATTAATGTATTGATAGTAATAGCCTAAATAGTAGAATAATTAATGAGCTTAAATGTCAATCAGATTCTATCTAATTCCTAATACTTATAACTAAATAGTAAGGGAGCCATAATTGCCGAAGTGGCCTCACTGGCTATTTCAGGTGTAGTATGGAAAACTGGGCTGGTTTATGCCCATTTAAAATACCAACTGATGGAAGCGTGGATCACCTTTAAAAGCGCTGCTGCACCAGGGGTTAATGTGGGCGGGGGATTTAAGTTACTGTCAAGCGCCTACCCAGCGCAGGCAAAACACTTAATTAAAGAGCTGCGGGAGAGTTTAAATACCGCAATTAAACAGTTAGATGGACGGTTTGTCGATAACTTAGTCGATATTGACCAGTTTTTTAAGAAAACGTTAAATCTTTCATTTAACGTCTTTTCTGAGTCAACTACTGCTAAAATTACGCGTAACCAGCTGCATTTACGGAGTGCGCGTTTGGCATTTTTGGTTGGCGCTTTTGAGGTGTATAACTGGCACTATATTATGGCTAAGAAGCCATCACTGTTTGCCAGTGATAGCGATATTGCGATGGAACAGCTGATTGCCAGCAGTTCACTGGTTGCAACCACATCCGATTTTGTGGCATATTCTATTCGCGCCGTTCGAGGTAAAACCACCACCTCGTTTGCCTATGCTAAAGTGTCGTTTGGGGTGTTCAGTGGCTTAATTGGCTTTTTTTCCGGTATCAAGATGGCGGGCGGCACCATTGACCATTTTAAACGCGGCAACTATGTGGCGGGCACCTTTGGCTTGTTATCCTCGACTGCCTATTTAACCTCCGGGGGATTAAATATTATGTTAGGTTTAAGCTACCGCTATGAATGGGTAGTGACCTTTTTTGAAAAAAGAGCACAAAATTATATAGTAAGCCGAGGGGTGCAAAAAGCATTTAATCTATTTGCATTAAGGGTGGTGTTATTTCGCTTTGCCGGTATTGTTGGTATTACTGCCTTAGTGATTGAATTACTGTATGACTATTTTGCTGATAATGAGATTCAAGTGTGGTTAAGTTATTCTGCTCTAGGTATTTATAAACAAGAGCAAAAATTTACAACTAGCTTTAGTCAGGCGCAAGCCTTTGAGGCAATTGAGATGTTAAAAGCGGTTATAGAAGAAAAAACCAACATTAACCTCTCCGAGCTTGAGAAACAGGCAATCGAAAAACTTCAACAAGATCATGAAACCATTTTACTACAGACCGAAAACGAAGCCTTAAAATGGGTGCAATAGTTTTAAACAGTAACGGGCTTAATGCCCGTTGCTAGTTACTTATCATCGTTATCGGTTTGATTGTCATCATAGCCTGGCCACACATTACTGTGGTTAAGTTCGCCCATTTTAATGGCGTATTTACGCCATAGCTGAGCGCGTGGCATATCCTGCTCTTCAGCTTTATAGTAGTAACTTAACGACGTCATTGTCTTATAATAACCTTGTATTGCTTCCTTGATAAAATGACGTTCTTTAAATAATGAGTTTTCACCGATCGACTCGCCAAGTACAAGTGCTTTCGTTGGTCTTACCGAGACATATATTCCAGTAATACCGTATGCATGTTCAAAGTCTAACTGGTACACACATTTTAAGTATTTTAGCCGTTCATGAATATAATCTTCATCACTGGAGTCTTTGTAGTCAAACTGTTTACGGAAAACAGAATCTTTATAAGGGAGTGATGTTTTGAGTGAATAGCGAATGGACATCTTGAGGTTAATCATATGCCATAGATTATCATCAGGCAGTAGTCTATAGGCTTGCTCAAGGGCGCTAAAGGCTTTGGGGATATCCTCTTTGGTGCCAAGGCCCTGCATATACATAAATGCCAGCGATTTTAGTGCCGGTGGGCAATCTTGTTTGGCCGCCTGTTGATAGAGTTTAAATGCCCGCTTTTCATCTTTATCGACCACAATGCCCATTAAATAAAAATAGGCCAGGTTAGTTTGGGCAAGGGCATTACCTTGCGCCGCGGCTTTTTTGTACCACTCAAACGCCTTATGCAGGTCAGGCTCAACCCCTTGACCATATTCACTAATCGGATAAATCGCACGCGGATAAGTGACGACAGGTAACTGAAAGTCATACGGAGCAAATTTTGCTTCAATATAAGGTAGCTCAGGGTCAATGTTTTTGCCGTTTTCATCAAAGGTATACAGCCGTGGCGCTTCACCGCCCGAGCCATTTTCATAAATATAACCAATGCTATTTTGCGCATCGCTATTGCCTTGGGCGGCGGCTTTTTCAAACCAGCTTAAGGCAACCGGGAAGTTATTAAATTCATCACGGTAGATGGCACCTAAGTTATATTGCGCTTTAGCCAGCCCTTGGTTAGCGGCTTTTTCAAATAAGATACGGGCTTTAGTGTGGTAGCCTTTATGGATAAGCGCATCTTGGTAATAAATTTCACCCAAGGTATTTTGTGCATTTGCATCGCCGCTATCGGCGAGCGTATTGCAGTCAGCGATATTTTGTTGGTTATTTAGCAGAGTACAGCGTAGTTTGGCATCCACACTACAGGTGGACATGATGAGTAGGGTGAGCAGGGTAAACAGCGGGAATAATTGAGTTTGTTTTAGCATTATATTGTTTTCACTTTACTACTATAATTTTAAAGCGCTAGTCTAGCATAAAATGAACTGTTAATATAATGGCAATGTATCAATGGTAAAGGTTTTAAGAGGAATTTTTACAAGCTGGAGCCATAACAGAAATGGGCCTATTCTAAAACCGCTATATGCTGACACTCAAAGCCACTTTTGTGGGTAAAGGCGTCAACTTAGATGAGAGTTTAACTTATTAAATTTTATGAAAAAAATATTAAATGAGTAAAATTTTTGATATACTGTGATTGTATACAGTGTTATTGCAAGTGTTATTAATATGTCTAGTAAAAATAAACAATGTTTTGTTCCCTTTTTTTTAGAGTCAATTTCAGCAGGTTTTCCAAGTCCTGCACAAGATTTTATTGAAAAACGGATTGACCTTAATGAGCTTTTAATCAAGCACCCGTCCGCAACCTATTTGCTTCGTGCTTCAGGAGATTCTATGATTGAGGGGCAAATTAGTTCGGGTGATATCTTAGTTGTTGATTCAGCGAAAACACCGGTCCACGGTGATATTGTTATTGCCTCACTATCGGGCGAATTTACAGTTAAAAAACTTCAACTTGGTGAGAGCGTTGCATTGTTACCGATGAATCCAAATTATGAGCCAATAATCATAAAAGATGAAAGCCAATTAGAAATCTTTGGTGTGGTGACATTTGTTATTCACGAGACGTAATATGTTTGCTCATGTTGATGTTAATTCATTTTATGCCAACTGCGAGAAAGTGTTTCGACCGGAGCTTAAAGCGAGTCCCGTTATTGTTTTAAGTAACAATGATGGTTGTGTAATTGCTAGGTCTTGTGAAGCCAAAGCGCTTGGTATTAAAATGGGACAGCCCTATTTTAAGTTATCTGGATCCTATCTAAAACACTATAATATTCAGGTTTTTAGCTCGAATTACGCCTTGTATGGTGATTTATCTCAAAGAGTGATGGATACGATTGAAAGTATTGTACCAGATATCGAAATTTACAGTATTGACGAAGCATTTTGTGATATTGCGTCATTTAATCAAATCATGTCATTTGAGGCGTTGGGGCAAAAGATAAGAAATGAAGTTAAACAATGTACCCACTTAACCGTAGGTGTAGGTATTGGCCAAACAAAAACGCTTGCAAAACTTGCCAATTATGCTGCCAAAAAGTGGCCTAAAACCGGTGGTGTCGTTGATTTGTCAAATAGGGAACGGCAGATTAAACTCATGGCAATCACGCCTATTGAAGAGGTATGGGGGATTGGTAGGGCGATAAGTCAGCAGTTAAAAGAGCGTAATATTAACACTGCGTTAGATTTAGCAAACTGGTCACCTATTGAGGCAAAGCAGCAATTTAGTGTGGTACTCGAGCGAACCGTTCGAGAGTTAAACGGTGAATCATGCCTGGAACTCGAGAGTATTTCTGAGCCAAGGCAGCAAATTGTCTGCTCTCGTTCATTTGGGGTTAAAGTGACTGAGTTAGAAACCCTGTCTCAAGCCATAAGTAATTATACGGCACGAGCAGCGGAAAAACTTCGGGAAGATAAACAGTATTGCAAGCACATTACCGTGTTTATTAAAACCAGTCCTTTTACACCAAACCAGGTTTATTACAGTCATTCATCTTCTGAAAAAATAAGCGCAACGTCAGACACCAGAAAACTTTTATCTGTCGCCAACCGATTACTTAAACGAATATGGATTGATGGAAAAGATTATCAAAAAGCGGGGGTGATTTTAAATGACTTTTGTCAGGTTGAAACAGACCAATATGATTTATTTTCTGATCCAACTTCCCTGGTCCGAAATGAAAAGCTTTTGAACACCATCGATAGAATTAATAAAACAAGTTCAACCAAACTGTTCTTTGCCTCACAAGGCATTAAAGGGCAATGGCAAATGAAACAGGCATTTTTATCACCGGCCTACACAACACGTTTTAAGGATATCCCGATTGCTAAACTTATTTAATTAGATAAGTTGAATTATCGAATTAATAACGTTTAACTTCAATTAAATAATAATTGTTTTTTTTTTATACTTCTGTATCATTATATTAATACTTAGTATTAGTTTGTATTAGGAAAATAATACGTTATGAATTTGAAATATTCTAATGAAGAAATTAGTTTCATGGTTGATAACGCTCTAGCAATGAAAAAACTTTCAATAAGAGAGTGTGTGCGTCGATTTAATGAAAAACACGCTCAAGACATTATCAATAACACCATAGAACCATTAAATAAAGATTTTCTTCAGCGATTGAGACGTAACAAGTTTGAAGTTGTGTCAAAAAGAGTAAGGGATATTTGTCTCTTTCTTGAAATAGACCTTGGCACTCGCCAGTCAATTAAATTACGCTCTTCATTAACAGACCAATTTATGAAATTTGAACAAATGCTTATGGTTCATCCCGAACTTGAAGAGAAAATCACTCGTTTATTAACCAATGTGACTGATGTGTTTTATGTAGGATCTCAACGTGACTGAATTTTCATATTCTTGAAACTTATATTAGAGTATATTTTTATAATAAAGGTTAAATCTTATGATAAGAAAAGATGATTTTGATATAATCAAGTGTAAACTAGAGTTCTTAGCCTATCAAATAGAAATAAGTGGTAGATTGAATTTATTAGAGTTGAATAACCATGCTGAAGATTTTTTTGCCGAACTGATGAATTTGATATTTGATTGGAAGCTAGGAAATGTTAACAAAAATGCTAGTAATGTACGTGGTATTGATTTAGTTGATACTGAACGGCAGATTATTATGCAAGTATCAAGTCAATCTGAATCAACAAAAATTCAACGTTCGCTAGATAAAATTGATATAGAAAAATATTGCAGTTATAACTTCAAATTCTTATGTATATCTAAAAATGCCTCTTCATTAAAAAGAAATAGTTATAAAATCCCAGATACTATTTGCTTTGTACCTCAAGATGATATTTATGATATTCCTACTTTGCTTATGTTAATTAAGAGGCTAAAAAGTAACTCAATAGCGAAAATTAAAGATTTTATTGTCAAAGAGCTTAACGACAGAAACACTTTGTCTTTCCCCAAAATGCAAAGTTGTTTGGCTGATATTGTTAATTTATTGGCGCTAGAGCCTTTACAAGAAAATGAATCTTTTCAACCCAAAAATACTTATAAAATAGATCATAAAATTGAATTCAATAAATTAAGTACAGTTAGAGATTATATTCTTGATAATGCAATTTACAGTGATTATTTAGATGATTTATATAGTGAATATGATAAAGAAGGATGTAATCGTAAGTTGGCTATCTTCAACAAACTCAAATCAATTTACACCCAACTTTTTGTAGATTATGAGGACAACAATGCACTATTTTTTGCTGTTCAAGAAAAAGTAAAAGGGATAGTTGTTGCAAGTTGTGATAACTTTGCTTATGAAGACGAAATTTTAGATTTAAGTGTAACAATTATTGTTGTGGATGCTTTTATTCGTTGTAAAATATTCAGAGAACCATTTGGAGAATTCTATGCTTTTACCGAATGATACTCATCCAGAAGAAACTGTTTATTTTAATGCTATATTTGTTATTCGAGTATTAAATGAATCAGGTGAGCAGCATGTAATGGAAGTTTATTCTCAAACAAAAAAAATTAGGAATATGTCTGTTTCAATGTTTTCACTTTGTTTGGATTGGCTATATTTGTTGAATTTTCTTTATATTGATAGCGAAGGATGGGTAAAGAGATGTTCTTAAAATCACTACAAATAGCCAATAAAGATAAAATTATCCGCGACATTACTTTTCATGCTGGTTTGAATCTGATTGTAGATGAAACTATAAAATTAACTAATGATGAAAGTGGTAATAATGTCGGAAAAACAACAGTTCTTAGCCTGATCGATTTTTGCTTGGACGGTAAATCAAAATATGTATACTCTGATGCTGAAAATGATAAAAAAATTAATGAAATAGTTAGAACATTCTTAATGGATAATGAAATTATTATAACTCTAGTTTTAACAAGAAATATTAGTGATCCACATTCATCAACTATCAAAATTGAAAGAAATTTTCTAGTGAGAAAAAAGAAAATTCAAACAATTAACTCAAAACAATTAACGGATGAAGAATTTAGTAAAACTCTTTCTGATTTAATTTTTCCTGGAGTATATGGTAACTATCCTACGTTTAAACAGCTAATTGCGCATAACATCCGTTATCGTGATTTGCGTTTGAATAACACATTGAAAATTTTAGATCGCTATACTAAAGACGAGGAATATGAAGCTTTATATCTATATATGTTGGGATGTGGAAGATATGATAGTAGCAAAAAAAACGAGTTACTAGCTAAAATTAACATAGAAAACAACTTCAGAAAACGACTGGAACGCGAAAGCCCACGCCAAGTTTCCGAAATCTCGTTAACTTATGTTATTGAAGAAATTAATGAATTGAATAAGAAAAAAGAGTCATTTAATATCAATCCTGATTTTCAAAATGATTTAGATGAATTAGATAGAGTTAAACAAACAATAAATATAATTAGTGGAAAAAACTCTAAATTAAAGTTAAGAAGAACTATTATTATAGAAGCTCAAAATTCTTTGCTTAATAAGCATTCTAACATTGACGTCGGGCAACTTCGTCATTTTTATTCTCAAGTTGAGCAACAGTTAGACAAAGTAAATAAAACGTTTGAAGAGTTACTCCAATTCCATAATGCAATGCTAAAAGAAAAGTCAAAATTTGTAGGAGAAGCTTTACCTCAATTAAATGAAGAAATAAATTCCAATGAAGAAAACCTTAATCAGTTATTAAATCAAGAGAATTTGCTAACAACAAAAATAACAAAAACCCCTGCATTTGCTAGCTTAGAAATAATTATTGAACAACTAAACTTAGCTTATGAAAAAAAAGCGAAATTAGAAGAAAAAATTTCACAAATTAAGATAGTTGAAGATACAATTGAGTCATTAACAAAAAGTCTAGAAAATATAGACATGGGTATTTTTTCAGAGACATTCAAAACCCATCTAGATGAGCAACTTAAAAAATTTAATCACTACTTTTCAGATATTTCTTATCAAATGTACAAAGAGAAATTTGGCTTAACAACAAAAATAAAAGAAAAGGATGGTAAAAAAGTATATGAATTCTACGAATTTAATGCTTCTAATTTTAGCTCAGGTAAAAAACAAGGTGAAATAACCTGTTTTGACATAGCTTATACCCTATTTGCAGACCAAGAAAAAATACCTTGTTTACATTTTCTATTAACAGATAAGAAAGAGCTAATGCATGATAATCAATTGACAAAAATAGCTAATATAGTCAATCAGAATAACATTCAGTTTATTACTTCTATTCTTAAAGATAAACTGCCTGCTGATTTAAATGATGATAACTATATTATTTTGAGCCTATCGGAAAATAATAAGCTTTTTAGAATTGAAAATTATGATAATTTACCTTATCAGTTTGCTACTGAATAATCATTTTTAAGATTAATATATTATTTTATTTGTATTTGTACCGACTTAATCTAACACAACGCTTGCAAAAGCGAGAGTTACCCGTTTACCTTTTTTAGATGAAACATTTTATCAAGTCTCTTTCGATCCACCGCACCTGGTTAAAGTGGGTAAAAATAGCTGGCTAGCAAAAAAATACGGATGTTTACATAGTGAAACTTGGCAAGAGGATTTGCGAAAAGCGCTTAGTGAATGCTTCAGAGTGCTAAAGAATAACGGAATATTAATATTCAAATGGAATGAGACTGACATACCGGTCAAAGAGGTGTTAGCACTAACAGAGTATTAACCGTGGATAGGCCATATTAGTGGTAAGCGTTCAAATACACATTGGATTAGTTTTATTAAGTGAGGTAAAAAAACTACGGTCTAAAACTCCATAAAGGGTTTGCTACAAACTATATTAGTCTTGTATTACAAAAA
This sequence comes from Orbaceae bacterium lpD02, assembly GCA_036251875.1. NCBI lineage: Bacteria > Pseudomonadati > Pseudomonadota > Gammaproteobacteria > Orbales > Orbaceae > Orbus > Orbus sturtevantii. The sequence continues at coordinate 424,574 of CP133960.1, forward strand.
GAGATTGTTTTCTTACCTTGTCTTTTAATATAAAAACACATAAAATGCAGTAATAATGGAATAAAGCAATAATAAAAACAGAATAATATAAAAGGAGTTACGCCATGCCTAGCGGTCTTGATACTGCATTAGATTCACTCACTAACGCACTTAGCACCCAGCAACATAACCGGTACTCACTGACGCTTTCAGGGTTATCATCCGCGCTCTCTGTTTTATCGGTTCAAGGTAATGAAGCACTCAACCAACCATGGCGTTACGAGATTATTGTCACGAGCCTTGACCCGCATATCACTATTGATAGTGTACTTAACCAGCCAGCCCAGTTTAGCTTCTTAGCCCCCAACTTGCTAACGCAGGTCACCCACATTAGCTCACTTGATAAACCGGCAATGCCGCGCACCTTATATGGGGTGGTGACTGAGTTTGCTCAGCTATCAGTCAATAAAGACGAGGCGCATTATCGGCTGGTACTGCAGCCACGACTGGCGCTATTTGCGAATGACCATTATAGCGCCATTTACCAAAACCAAAGTGTGGTTAGCGTGGTGGAGGAGGTACTGCGTCGTCATGGTTTTACCGGCGTCGATTACCGCTTAGCGCTAAAAGACAGCTACCCAGCCCGGGAGTTTATCACGCAGTGGCAAGAGAGCGACCTCGCTTTTATACAGCGTTTACTGGCCGATGTGGGTATTTGGTTACGCTTTGAAAGTCACGCCGAACATAACTGCGATGTATTGGTATTAAGTGATTACGAACAGGGTTTTGAGGACGTCGGCAGTCTTGGTTACACGTTACCGAGTGGCATGGCGGATAAGGCGCGTGATAGCGTGTGGGATTTACAGTTTCAAAGTCACAGCGTAGCGCGTCAGGTGATTGTCCACGATGACAACTACCGCGAGGCACAAACCGATAGATACTCATTAGTTAACAGCCAACCAAAACTAACCACCACCACCGGCACTGATTACCGTTATGGTGAGCACTTTAAACGTAAAGGTGATGACAACATTATTGAGAGTGGCAATTGGTATGCCAAAATCCGCCATCAGCAGCAGATTAGTGAACAGATTATTATTCACGGTAATGCCAATGACTACCACTTAGCCCCAGGGCAACGCCTCATCATTAGCGGCAGCCCAATCAACGGCATCAGTGAAGGGATAGTGATTTTATCAACCGAGTGCTATGGTGACCGCAGCGAGGCGTATCACGTTAAGTTTACTGCAATCCCGTATAACGTATTAAAGCCGTATCGCCCGGCACCGTTACCGTGGCCGCAAGTGACCGGCACGCTACCAGCGCGGGTAACTAGTCCGGATAATGACACTTATGGTTATATTGACACCATGGGACGCTACCGGGTTAAATTTGATTTTGACTTAAAAACTTGGCGCAGCGGTGAAGAAAGCTTATGGGTTAGGCTGGCAAAACCGTATGCCGGCGACCGCTATGGTTTTCACTTCCCCTTAATCGATGGTACCGAGGTGGCGATTGCCTTTACCGATAGTAACCCAGATAGACCGTATATCGCCCATGCCATGCATGACAGCACACATCCTGACCCTGTCACGACTATCAATAAACACCGCAATGTGCTGCGAACGCCAGCCAACAACAAACTGCGCATGGATGATAAACGCGGGCAAGAGCATATTAAACTGGCGACTGAGTACGGCAAAAGCCAGCTCAACCTCGGTCACTTAGTTAACCAAAACAGAGAGCAACGCGGCGCCGGCTTTGAGCTACGCACCGACGAATGGGGCGCCATTAGCGCGAACAAAGGTTTATACCTAACCGCACAAAGCGAGCCACAAGCCCAAGGTCAGCAGCTTGATATGCAAGGCGCGATTGCCCAGCTGGAAAACGCCTTATCGATTGCCAAAGCACTGCAACAGGCCGCCAGCAGCGCGCAGGCGCACCCCGCTGATATCGATAGTCAACAGCAGCTACAAAGCGCACTCAACCAGTTAACCGAAGCGGGCATGATTGCTTACGCACCAGCCGGTATTGCTTTAACCAGTGATGAAAATATCCAGCTCTCCAGTGGTAACAGCATCAGCTTAACCAGTGAGCAGCAAACTGATATTAGCGCGCTAAACAATATCACCTTAGCCTCATCTGAGGCGGTCGGCGTTTTCGCCCATAAAGCGGGCATGAAGTTATTGGCTAACCAAGGCCAAGTCGAGCTACAGGCCCAAAACGACGCCATGGCTATCGCCGCTAAACAGGATATTAAAATTGATAGTGTCGAGGGCAAAGTGACTATCTCGGCACTTGATGGCCTTAATTTGCTCGCTGGCGGTTCGTATATTACCATCAATGGTAAGGGTATCGAACTCGGCTCATCGGCTAACGTCACCATTAAAGCGGCAGCGCTGCAAAAAATGGGGCCAGCTAATCAGGATCGCTCGATTAATTTAGCGGATAACGTTAACTGCCAGCAAACAGCCCATGATCAGGCGCAAAATCAGCACGCACTACTTGAATTAGATTAATAAGGACAACGACCAACCATGTTACGTGCTAACCAGCCTAAAATTGAAGTGGCCGCACTCTCAGCTGCTGCTAAAAATATTACTGAGCAGCTAAAAGAGCAGTCGATTCATTATCAGCAGCGCTGCTTAATCTTGCTTGATCCCTTTTTAACACCGCTTAACGATCCCATCATCGATTATTGCGCAGGGCGAAGGCAACTTTATCCTGTGCCGATTATGCATCCGTCTATTCAAGCAAATAAACGGCCCTTACTGCTTGAGCTTGATTTAACCAATCTATTTGAGCAGCAGGTATTAAGCTACACCGTCGATAAAGCGCTGAGTCAGTTATCCGCCGAATATTTATCATATGGTGGTGGCCAGCAATATTGCGCCTGGCTATTTACCCAGTCACCGGCTCTTCAGGTTGCACGTGATTTAGCTAATTTATGCATACAAAAGCGGCAACGAAAGACGTTTTTCTTGCGCTTTTATGATCCCGCTATCTTTGCCCAGTTAATGAGTGTGTTGGAGCCTCATCAGCAGACAAAATTAGTGGGGCAAATTAGCCATTGGGGGCGATTAAATTATACCGGCGAGCTTGTTATGCATTCCACAGATCAGCCGCTAAAACCGGTATTATCGGGTCAATTAGGACTTTTTGATGAACAGCTAGACCAGTTATATTGTATTGGGATTAATAATCAAATCATTCAAACACAGCGCATTATGCAGCCAACAATGCCAATTGATCCGATTGGCTCTTTAAAACACATCACCCCCTGCGTCATGCGTATGTTAGCAAAATCTATTAAAGATGATCCCTTATTGGTTAAATGGGCAACTTTAGCCATAAAGTTTGGTGCAGACTTTGATTTAGAGCCATTAATACAAAATAAAATACAACACTTAACCAAAAGCCAGCAATACGATGCCATTTGCAATGAATTAAACGCATTAAGTCATGATGATTGGCAAGTTCGACAACAAGGAATTCGGGATGAATGATAAAAATAACTCAGTAACATGCGGTTGCCATAAAGAAGGCCTAGCGATTTTTCCAACAAGGTATACTGTGGTTCCTCGTTATATCAATAAAACCAAACCTTTATGGGCGAATTTAGCTGGTGTAACGGATGTGCCATTAAATGATGATTATCAATACCATATTCGGCGAGTTAGAGCTGGATTTATTTATATCTACTTGAACTCAGCGACTAACGGAAATGAGCCAGAAAATAGTAACGCCTCATTGAGTGAAGCCGCCCAGATGGTGCTAGAAAATGAACATTGGCTAGTTTATAGCATTGATGAACAGGGGCGGTTTGTTCGGCAAACTAAAATTCAATTAGTTCAACCGGTAGATAAAAATGATGATGCATTTAAATGCCCAAATTTACAAAAAAATTCATCATTAAACGACTTTATTACAATCCCTAATCCTGAGCGCTATAGTAAAGTTTATATTGCCTATAGTGAATTCCCTTGGACGGTTGAGGCGATGCAAGAATATCGCAAGACGCCGTTACCAAGAATGCAAGAAGTCGATATTAAGACCTGGCAAGCTCAGCAGCAACACGTGAGCGCCACCGCAGCAACCGAGCAGACCTTAGGGCACATTCTCGATTTTGATTTTGATTTTATTTTTAATAAACAGCTCACTTATAATCAAGAAGACGGATTGCAGTTTGATTACGAGTCAAAACATAACGGCCCTAGCACACCTATTTTCGATTCAAACCATCGTATTTTTGCAAAAGAAACCTATAAAACTACTCAGCTTACTCGCGTTGGTGTGACGGTTGATAAAAAAACGCGCTCAGCAGAGTATGAATTTAATAAACACAATTTAAAACTCAATTCGACTAGCCAACCATGGTGCTCGTTTGAATTTGGCAATATAGTTGTAAAGCAAGGAATAGATACCAAACCGATATTTCAAGATATAGCGAATCGCCATCTTCATAGCTTATATAAAAATATGCAAAAATATGGCGGTGAGCACAGTTCACCGATGATTTTAGCGCTAGAGGATGCATTAGGGGTCGCGGAAGACTTAAATGGCTATTATAACGATACCTATGGGCACGTTATACAGTTTCAGCATGAAGCGAAAATGGAGTGTGATGTCCAACAGTACTTAGCTAAAATTCGCGCTTTTTTTGAAGCTAAAGTTGCTAAAGACGATTTTGATATTGCGCCCTACAAAGATGATTTATATGGTGCGGTCGGTCAACATTCCACATTGGATGAGGTTGATTACAAGACTAAAATTCTTGAATCGTTGATGAAGAAAAAAGACCCGACCTATTTTAATGAACTTGAAAAATATAGAAATGCGCCTGAGCTAGCGAGCGTGTTTGCGATGGATATTGAGCAGCGTGCAAAAAACTTAGGAATTAATACCACTGATCTTAATTATACGCCGCCGATAAAGCGAGAGTTTCATCAGCTGATTAAAGCGTATATTTTACTGGTAAAGGATCACTTTTATGGTAAACCGTCAGGGGTAAAATACTACACGCGTTTTATGAACTATTTACGGTATAAAGACGATAACGAAAATGTTGCGAAGGTTAGGCTGTATACGACAGGGCCTGAGCTTGAGTATTACCCAAATACGATTTATGAAAAATTTATTAAATACGCCTCTTTCGAGCAAGATGCCAGCACTGCGGAAATAAAAGAGGCGGCACTGACATTGCATCAACTTTATCAAAAACTCGTCCGCGAATATGAGGCGAAGGCCAAGGAGTATAAACAAGAATTTGACCAACGAGTTGACAGTGAATTAGACCAATACACCTCTCGCCTCGATTCGGCCAATTTTGACCGTATTGTTAAGGAGCTCGATGAGCAGGTAAATACCCTTGCTAATGCGCGGGCTAAACAGCTTACGGCATGGCTTGAAAACAGTCATTACCTGCATGTTATTAATGACCTCTCTTATGAGCAAAAAACCGAAATTAAGAGTAATCATGAGTTATGGCTAAAATATAAAGAGAAGATCGAGCAGGAGCTGCAAGCAGCATTAGAAAAAGATGAAATAGATCCTAATGAAGTGGAGCAATTAACAAAAATTAATCTTAATGGCTTCTATTTTACCTCGGTATTGGCGCGCGCGTTGCGCGGATTAGACGCCAGCGAAGAGGGGCGAGCGTTTACTCAAAAACTTTACGACTTAGAGCAGTTGGCCGATATTGATGTGGAGTCAAGAGTCCATATTAAAACTAAATTTTGGGCGTTAGGGCTCAGAGCATTACTATTTGATGTCTTCAATGGCTGTGTAATATTAAAGCAAATCTGGGAGCAAGTGATTAATGGCAAGGCGGTAAAATATATTGCACAAGATTTAAATGCGGTAAAGATAGACGGTTTAAACCTTTATACTACCTTTGTACGGACGGCAACATTACAGCTAGAGTATATTAAGGAGCTGCAGCACTTACAAAAAATAGAAGGTTTACATACCCTCGCGTTAGATACCACCTTTGGCCAAAAAAGGGTGATAATTAAATGGTTATCAAATTATCACACCCTAGATACTTTCCCAGCCGTAACCCTTAAAATTTATGATAATTTGATAGCCAAGTGTACTCCTATTATGGACGGACTATATAGTAAGGGAGCCATAATTGCCGAAGTGGCCTCACTGGCTATTTCTGGTGTAGTATGGAAAACTGGTGTGGTTTACGCCCATTTAAAATACCAATTGATGGAAGCGTGGATCACCTTTAAAAGCGCTGCTGCACCGGGGGTAAATATTGGCGGAGGATTTAAGTTACTGTCGAGCGCCTACCCGGCGCAGGCGAAACACTTAATTAAACAGCTGCGCGAGAGTTTAAATACCGCAATTAAGCAGTTAGATGGACGGTTTGTCGATAACTTGGTCGATATTGACCAGTTTTTTAAGAAGACGTTAAATCTTTCATTTAACGTCTTCTCTGAGGCAACTACCGCAAAAATTACGCGTAACCAGCTGCATTTACGTAGTGCGCGTTTAGCATTTTTGGTTGGCGCTTTTGAGGTATATAACTGGCACTATATTATGGATAAAAAGCTATCACTGTTTGCTAGTGATAGCGATATTGCGATGGAACAGCTGATTGCCAGCAGTTCACTGGTGGCGACTACATCCGATTTTGTGGCGTACTCAATTCGCGCCGTTCGTGGTAAAACCACCACCTCGTTTGCCTATGCTAAAGTGTCATTTGGGGTGTTCAGTGGCTTAATTGGCTTTTTTTCCGGTATCAAGATGGCGGGTGGCACCATTGACCATTTTAAACGCGGCAACTATGTGGCGGGCACCTTTGGCTTGTTATCCTCGACTGCCTATTTAACCTCCGGGGGATTAAATATTATGTTAGGTTTAAGCTACCGCTATGAATGGGTAGTGACCTTTTTTGAAAAAAGAGCACAAAATTATATTGTAAGCCGAGGGGTGCAAAAAGCATTTAATCTATTTGCATTAAGAGTCGTATTATTTCGCTTTGCCGGCATTGTTGGTATTACCGCCTTAGTGATTGAATTATTGTATGACTATTTTGCTGATAATGAGATTCAAGTGTGGTTAAGTTATTCTGCTTTAGGGATTTATAAGCAAGAGCAGAAATTTACAACCAGTTTTAGTCAGGCGCAAGCCTTTGAGGCAATTGAGATGTTAAAAGCGGTTATAGAAGAAAAAACCAACATTAACCTCTCAGAGCTTGAGAAACAGGCAATCGAAAAACTTCAGCAAGACCATGAAACCATTTTACTACAGGCCGAAAACGAAGCCTTAAAATGGGTGCAATAGTTTTAAACAGTAACGGGCTTAATGCCCGTTACTCGTTACTCGTTACTTATCATCGTTATCGGTTTGATTGTCGTCATAGCCCGGCCATACATTACTGTGGTTAAGTTCGCCCATTTTAATGGCGTATTTACGCCATAGCTGAGCGCGTGGCATATCCTGCTCTTCAGCTTTATAGTAGTAACTTAACGATGTCATTGTCTCATAATAGCCTTGGATGGCTTGTTTTATTAAATAACGCTCTTTAAATAATGAGTTTTCGCCCATCGATTCCCCTAGCACAATCGATTGTGTCGGCCTTGGCCATGCATATATTGAACCAATATCATATGCATGTTTAAAGTCCAATTGGTAGAGCTTTTTAAAATAATTTAGCCGTTCATGAGTATAATCTTCATCACTGGAGTCTTTATAGTCAAACTGTTTACGGAAAACAGAACTATTATGAGGGAGTGATGTTTTGAGTGAATGGCGAATGGACATCTTGAGGTTAATCATATGCCATAGATTATTATCAGGCAGAAGTCTATAGGCTTGCTCAAGGGCGCTAAAGGCTTTGGGGATATCTTCTTTGGTGCCAAGGCCCTGCATATACATAAATGCCAGCGATTTTAGTGCCGGTGGGCAATCTTGTTTGGCCGCCTGTTGATAGAGTTTAAATGCCTGCTTTTCATCTTTATCGACCACAATGCCCATTAAATAAAAATAGGCTAGGTTAGTTTGGGCAAGGGCATTACCTTGTGCCGCGGCTTTTTGGTACCACTCAAACGCCTTAGGTAGGTCAGGCTCAACCCCTTGACCATATTCACTAATCGGATAAACTGCGCGCGGATAAGCCTCGGTCGGCAATCGAAATTCATATGGCGCAAATTTCGCTTCAATATAAGGCAGCTCTGGGTCTATATTTTTGCCATTATCATCAAAGGTGTATAGCCGTGGCGCTTCGCCGCCCGAGCCATTTTCGTAAATATAACCAATACTATTTTGAGCATCGCTATTGCCTTGGGCGGCGGCTTTTTCAAACCAGCTTAAGGCAACCGGGAAGTTATTAAATTCATCACGGTAGATGGCACCTAAGTTATATTGCGCTTTAGCCAGCCCTTGGTTAGCGGCTTTTTCAAATAAAATACGGGCTTTAGTGTGGTAGCCTTTATGGATAAGCGCATCTTGGTAATAAATTTCACCCAGGGTATTTTGTGCATTAGCATCACCGCTATCAGCAAGCGTATTGCAGTCAGCGATATTTTGTTGGTTATTTAGCAGAGTACAGCGTAGTTTGGCATCCACACTACAGGTGGATATGATGAGTAGGGTGAGTAGGGTAAACAGCGGGAATAATTGTGTTTGTTTTAGCATTATATTGTTTTCACTTTACTACTATAATTTTAAAGCGCTAGTCTAGCATAAAATGAACCGTTAATATAATGGCAATGTATTAATGGTAAAGGTTTTAGGGGTAATTTTTATTAGATAGGGCCATAATAGCTGGAATGGCAACATATTTTCATACAATAAAATTAAGGGGTACTTGTTTTTTAAATTCAACGGGAGACATATAGCCTAACGAAGAATGTAATCGTTTATGATTGTACCAATAAGCGTATGCAGTGAAGGCTTGTTGCAACTCTGTTGTGGTTATGAATGTTTCTCCTTTTACAAATTCCGTTTTAATCGTTTTAAATGTGGCTTCCGCAACTGCATTATCATAAGGACAACCTTTCTTACTTAATGAACGTGTAATATTAAATGCCTTAAAGCAATTATCCAATAACTGATTATCAAATTCATTACCACGGTCAGAGTGAAACATGTTGAGTGTAGATAGTGGTTGTTTAACTTGACTCAGCGCCGACATAACTAACTCCGCTGTTTTATGCTTACCAACACGATAACCGACAATCTGTCTATCGGATAAACTCACTAAAACACATAAATAATTCCAATGTCGATTTACTTGAATATACGTTAAATCAGCCACAATGACCTGCTGCTTATCGCCTACGTCAAATTGTCGTTGTAGGTGATTGGTTATCGTTTTTTCATTTACCTCGGCTTGATGAACTTTATAACGTTTAATCGTATATTTCGATACAAGTAATAACGATTTCATTACCCGAGCAACATAACGACGGGAAACCCTAATACCATCTTTTTGCAAAGCTAAGCGAATTCGCCTTGTACCATACGATTGATAACTACGTTTAAATATCGTCAGAATTGTATCCGCGTAACGTGCTACCGACTTGTGTTTATTTTCTTTACACTGATAATAGGCGTAATGCCTTGATACCCCTAAATATTGACACAGCTTCGTTATACTATAACGATGCAGGTTTGCTTTTAGGATATCGATTTTCGTCCCATTATCAGTGCTGCTTGCTTTAGGATATCATTCTCCATACGAAGCTGATTGAGCTCTTTGCGTAAAGCAATTAATTCTTGTTCTTCCGGACTGCGATTATCTTTTGTTTTGAATGAACCGGTGTGAGTTGCTTGGGCAATCCAACGATCTAGTGCTGATGGAGTTAAATCATATTCCGCTATTAGCTCACTACGCGACTTGCCATATTGATAGAGATTAACCATTTGCTGTTTAAAATCATCATTAAATGTTCGTCTTTGTCGTTTAACTTGAATCATATCAGTTTCCTTTTTAAGTTGTGATAAGTTTACCTTACCCCCTAAAAAAGTTGTATGATTTAGTGTAGCCTATCCATGATTAAATGGTTCTCAAATTATCACACCCTTGATACTTTCCCAGCCGTAATCCTTAAAATTTATGATAATTTAATAGCAAAGTGTACTCCTACTAAAGACGGATTATATAGTATGGGGGCCATGATCGCTGAAGTGGCCTCACTGGCTATCTCTGGCGTGGTATGGCAAACTGGGGTGTTTTACGCCCATTTGAAATACCAATTGATGAAAGCGTGGGTCACCTTTAAAAGCGGTACTGCACCAGGGGTAAATATTGGCGGGGGATTTAAGTTACTGTCGAGCGCCTACCCGGCGCAGGCGAAACACTTAATTAAACAGCTGCGCGAGAGTTTAAATACCGCAATTAAACAGTTAGATGGACGGTTTGTCGATAACTTGGTCGATATTGACCAGTTTTTTAAGAAAACCCTCAATCTTTCATTTAACGTGTTCTCTGAGGCAACTACTGCCAAAATTACGCGTAACCAGCTGCATTTACGGAGTGCGCGTTTGGCATTTTTGGTTGGCGCTTTTGAGGTGTATAACTGGCACTATATTATGGCTAAGAAGCCATCACTGTTTGCCAGTGATAGCGATATTGCGATGGAACAGCTGATTGCCACCAGTTCACTGGTTGCAACCACATCCGATTTTGTGGCGTACTCAATTCGGGCCGTTCGTGGTAAAACCACCACCTCGTTTGCCTATGCTAAAGTGTCGTTTGGGGTGTTCAGTGGCTTAATTGGCTTTTTTTCCGGTATCAAGATGGCGGGTGGCACCATTGACCATTTTAAACGCGGCAACTATGTGGCGGGTACCTTTGGCTTGTTATCCTCGACTGCCTATTTAACCTCCGGCGGATTAAATATTATGTTAGGTTTAAGCTACCGTTATGAATGGGTAGTGACGTTTTTTGAAAAAAGAGCGCAAAATTATATAGTAAGCCAAGGGGTGCAAAAAGCATTTAATCTATTTGCATTAAGGGTGGTGTTATTTCGCTTTGCCGGTATTCTTGGTATTACTGCCTTAGTGATTGAATTACTGTATGACTATTTTGCTGATAATGAGATTCAAGTATGGTTAAGTTATTCTGCTTTAGGTATTTATAAGCAAGAGCAAAAATTCACAACCAGTTTTAGCCAGGCGCAAGCCTTTGAGGAAATTGAGATGTTAAAAGCGGTTATAGAAGAAAAAACCAACATTAACCTCTCCGAGCTTGAGAAACAGGCGATCGAAAAACTTCAACAAGATCATGAAACTATTTTACTACAGGCCGAAAACGAAGCCTTAAAATGGCTGCTGTAGTTTTAACAGTAACGGGCTTAATGCCCGTTACTACTTACTTATCATCGTTATCGGTTTGATTGTCGTCATAGCCCGGCCATACATTACTGTGGTTAAGTTCGCCCATTTTGATGGCGTATTTACGCCATAGCTGGGCGCGTGGCATATCCTGCTCTTCAGCTTTATAGTAGTAACTTAACGACGTCATTGTCTCATAATAGCCTTGGATGGCTTGTTTTATTAAATAGCGCTCTTTAAATAGTGAGTTTTCACCGATAGACTCGCCAAGTACAAGTGCTTTCGTAGCTCTTACCGAGACAAATATCCCTCCAATACCGTTTGCATGTTTAAAGTCTAACTGGTACACACATTTTAAGTATTTTAGCCGTTCATGAATATAGTCTTCATCACTGGAGTCTTTATAGTCAAACGGTTTACGGAAAACAGAACTATTATGAGGGAGTGATGTTTTGAGTGAATGGCGAATGGACATCTTGAGGTTAATCATATGCCATAGATTATCATCAGGTAGGAGTCTATAGGCTTGCTCAAGGGCACTAAAGGCTTTGGGGATATCTTCTTTGGTGCCAAGGCCTTGCATATACATAAATGCCAGCGATTTTAGCGCCGGTGGGCAATCTTGTTTGGCCGCCTGTTGATAGAGTTTAAATGCCTGCTTTTCATCTTTATCGACCACAATGCCCATTAAATAAAAATAGGCGAGGTTAGTTTGGGCAAGGGCATTACCTTGCGCCGCGGCTTTTTGGTACCACTCAAACGCCTTAGGTAGGTCAGGCTCAACCCCTTGGCCATATTCACTAATCGGATAAATAGCACGCGGATAAGTGACGACAGGTAACTGAAAGTCATACGGGGCAAATTTCGCTTCAATATAAGGTAGCTCAGGATCTATATTTTTGCCATTATCATCAAAGGTGTATAGCCGTGGCGCTTCGCCGCCCGAGCCATTTTCGTAAATATAACCAATACTATTTTGCGCATCGCTATTGCCTTGGGCGGCGGCTTTTTCAAACCAGCTTAAGGCAACCGGGAAGTTATTAAATTCATCACGGTAGATGGCACCTAAGTTATATTGCGCTTTAGCCAGCCCTTGGTTAGCGGCTTTTTCAAATAAGATACGGGCTTTAGTGTGATAGCCTTTATGGATAAGCGCATCTTGGTAATAAATTTCACCCAGGGTATTTTGTGCATTAGCATCGCCACTATCTGCGAGCGTATTGCAGTCAGCGATATTTTGTTGGTTATTTAGCAGAGTACAGCGTAGTTTGGCATCAACACTACAGTTGGAGATGATGAGCAGGGTCAGTAGGGTAAACAGCGAGAATAATTGTGTTTGTTTTAGCATTATATTGTTTTCACTTTACTACTATAATTTTAAAGCGCTAGTCTAGCATAAAATGAACCGTTAATATAATGGCAATGTATTAATGGTAAAGGTTTTAGGGGTAATTTTTATTAGATAGGGCCATAATAGCAATGGTCCTATCCTAAAAAGGCTCTAGTCTAAAAATAGCTAATTGTCTCGAGTTGAATACTTAACGTTTTATTCGTTTATATATTCAAAAGATAAAGGGTCTTTAATTAAAAAACAAATTTCTCCAATAGAAACCTTTAAATCTTTATCATCATTTCTTATTTTTGCCTTAATTTTCTTTGTTTTATTAAAATCTCCAAACCAAGGCATACCTTCATACCATGTGAATCTTATTACACCTGATGCTGATTTGTTTGATGCGTGACTCACCTTGTATCGAGCTTCTTCATCATTATTCAATAATTTTACTTGCCATGTTCGTTTATCTTCCGAAAATAGTACGTCAACACGGTCACCTATATTAATTCTCGATTGATTCATACTTTTTTCATCAAGCCTTATCGTTATAATCCTTGATGGAACATTACGGTTGTGGTAATAAACAAGGGTTGTTGTAATGCCATTAAAAGCAGTGGCTTTCCCTCCTCTTTTACCTGATTTATTCTTGGCTATCATACTTGCAGAAATGAATTTCATTTTTTTTAAACATGTTAATATATTTAAATTTTATTAAAGAATGAAAGAATAGAAAAATAAATTAAAATTAATTTTAAATTAATTTATAATTTTTGTGTTATAAGTTGAAAGTTTAATGAGTTTGGTTTCTAATTCTTCTTTATTTGATAAATAACGCAAAAAGCTTTTGAGGGAAAAGGCATTTTAGCAACTAAACATGATTGTTTTGCAATCACCGCAAATCAGATTAGAATTAGGCTTTACCCAAGCATTTAACCCACAAATACAATACTAGTTATCTAAAGCGTTTAATCATAAGGGTTTATTTTAGGTCTATTCAATTAGACCTTGTAACAAAAAATAAGATTGATATAATAGATATGGTTCCGTTACTTTTTGTAACAAACAGCCTGAGACAATGGTTATTAAGTCTCACACGTAGCCGGTAACCTGGTACGTGCCTTGTTTAAGGTGACCATATCCTTTAGCTAACAAACTCAGTGCATTCGCAAGTTGGCCATCAATATGATGTTGAGTTCCAATTAACTTATCTTATTACACACCCATAGGGGAATTTTAACCCTACTGGGCTTAAAGATTCTCCTTTTTTTATTACTTAATTTTGGAGAATACTATGACTAATTTAACTAATACTTCGACAACTAAACAATTTTTTGATTTGCATATTAAAGGTATTGGGTACGTAAATCGAATTCGTGAAGTTACAGTCAAAAAAGGTCAACCTTATTTATCTTGTACTATTGCTGCGCTGCGTGGGAATAGTGAAGATGTGGAATACACCTATTTTGAATGTAATGTAACAGGTGAAAAAGCAAAAGATTTGATGGAAAGATGTATTGAGGCATCAGATTTAAAGAAAAAGATCCTAATCAGTTTTTGTTTAGGTGATTTGTACTCAGAAACGTTCACCTACAGCAAAGGTGCTAAACAAGGTCAAACGGGCGTTAGTTTAAAAGCGCGTTTGCTTAAAGTTACCAGCATTAAAATCGATGGGGAGCTTAAATATTCTGATAAAGAGCAATCATCAGAAAATCAAGTTGAGTCACCATCTAATGATGAACAGGGCGCTGCTTAGCTATGTGCGCTTAATAAGATAACCCACCTAGCTAGATTTGGGTTATCTTTTTTCTCACTTTTCGACCCATAGGGGAATTAGTCCCTATGTGGATAATTCTCCTTTTTAATTACTTAATTTTTGGAGAATGACCATGTTTTACAATTATATTTTTTCCTCACAACACTATTTTGCAGCATTAGTTGATGGTGTTGCGATTATTCCCGAAGATATTTTAAATTCATTAAGCGCTATTATTCATGAACATATACACTCGTTACCAGTGTAATCATTTCAATTTCTAAATCTGCCGTGAGGAGGTTTTCACTCCTCACGAGTGATGATCTCCTTTTATTATTTTTTTGAGAGGTCATTATGAATATGAAATGGAATATAACGGGGTGTCATACTAAATCTGAACTAATACAAGCGTTAATCATGCATGTAGATCGTGGCGAATATTACGAGCAAAAAACGCATTTATATCATGTTTGTGAACCAAATGAACAAGGTATAACAGTATTATGGTCTGTGATGGAGTTCAATGTAACAAAAGACTATAAAAATTTGCTTAAAATGGGGCGTTATCTCTACATTAAATGTTACACCATTAAAAACGAAGAGGGGCAATGGTATTATTCTCACTGTAGTGAATATTCATGTCCTATTTATCTTACTTGCCCGCTTGAATTTCTTGAACTGGCTCATTTTGAACAGCTTACGGAATGGCGACTAAAAGTGCGGTTATATCATCGCACTCATTCACAAGTTTAATTTATTCATACACAAAAGCCAGTTAATTTTATCTTTACTGGCTTTATTTTAAAAAGGGGAAAATGTTTATGATTTCACTACCCGGTACACTTATTATTACGCAAATAAATGGTAAATATGGTGCTTTTAATAAAGCAAAATTAACAACTAGTATTGGATCATTCACCATTAAAGATAAACGCATTGAGCAGTATGAAGAAGGGAAATATGAAGGGACATTTGTCATTGTCGAGATAAAACCCTATTCGTACATGTATCAAAATCGTGCCAGCTTTGAAATTTTAGCACGTCTTAATGAGATGGAGCTTAATGGCAATGCCTTATTGACGGATGAAGATATATCGTTAACTACCCTGTCAGAACATGACCCGGCAAGCGACGAACAAAGATCTTTTGATCACAATAATTGTCATGCCAAAAAAGACACGGTTATTAATGAAAGCGATGCAGATGATATACCATCTTCACCTGTTAACACACAAGGAACAGTCAATGCGGTTAGTTCAAGTGCAATTGATGTTAGTGATGAAGAATTGTTTGGCGTACTGTGGCCTTTAGGTGACGAAGTTAGACTCGATTCAACCGAAGACCGTTTAAAACTAAGAAATCAAACAGCACGACTTAAATCGCTCAATTATCAGTTTGATTACAAAACTCAAATATGGACTAAGACATTACGCTCTACTTTGCACAATACTAAAACGACGTTACCGGCTCAGTTTTAACGTCAGATTTTAGTACCTCACTCGCCAGGAGAAATTCAACGCCTTGCGAGTTGAATTTCTCTTTAGTTATTCACAAATTTAGGGAAATTCATATGAATGACATTTCAACATTTACCTTAAAAGATATTCCGGATTTACTGTGTGATAGCTATATTGTTGACTCCAATGATAACCTTGTTTTTTTATCAGTATGGGGGAGAGATACCGCTATGCAAGAACTCTTGGCAAAACTGACTATTGGCAGTAGCAGTAACGTGGGATTAACGGATATTCGATTAGTTAATCGTCTCAATCTACTTTTTCACGCAAAGCTGACTAACGATAGCGAATATAACAAGAAAACACAAAAATTTTATCACTCACAATTTGGCACACTCAATCATGCCTGGATTTTTGATAAACGCATCAAACAGCCTTGCCGTGAGAATCAAAGTGCGATGTTAATGTTTGAAGAAAATACCTCACCTGACATGAATAATATGAGTATTTTCCAAACCATTAAACAGTTAACCTCAATCCCTTTACTTGACCACTGGCAAACGTCGGTAATTGAAATTGCAAAAGACAATGACATGATTAAAGCCAATTTGGTGTTAGGTCGTCCAATACAGTCATTTACGATTAACCTTAATGAAAACATTATGGTCGATAAGGTGAGTGAGCTAATTCAAAACAAAACATTAACACTATAGTTAAACATGATTATTTCATTAATTCATTTCACGTTAAAGAGGTGCTTATGGCATTTATTTCTCCGCGCATAGCGCACAACTTAGCTAAAAATGGCTATTATCCAACCGATGATAAAACCATTAAAGGGCTTATTGATTGTTTTAAACGAGACGACAAACCAATAAGGGTTCTTGACCCTTGTGTCGGTGATGGAAGCGCAGCGAGTTTTTTTGCGTATTCTATCAGTATGGAAGCGATACTTTTCGGTGTTGAATTTAACGAAGAGCGAGCTAAAATTGCGAAAAACCGTTGTGACAAGGTCTTACGCAGTGATTTATTTGATACTGTTATTACGCCTCAATCCTTTGGTTTATTATTTTTAAATCCCCCTTACGGGGATCTCACCAGAGAAAATACGGGGGCGATTGTTAACTATCAAAAGGATCACAAACGATTAGAGAAAATTTTCTATCGATTCACCATCCCTTTATTGCAATATGATGGCGTACTAGTGCTGATCATACCGTTTACTCAGCTAGATGACATGCTATCTAATTGGATCACAAATCAGTTTACCGATATTAACGTGTTTACTGCGTGTGATAAGCAATTTAAACAAATCATTATTATAGGTAAAAAAGTCAGGCAAGCCGACATCGTTCTTGAGCAGAAAAATGAAGTGAAATCATTATTTAAATCAATTTACGAAGGTCAGTTTGTCCCGCAAGACATTGATACCTGTGATCCTGACTTATATCGGGTCCCTGAACCTAAAGATCCTGAGATTAAAGCGTTTTACAAACTGTCATTTACACAAGACGAGTTTGAAGAGGGCTTAAATCAATTTCAAGGTTTGTGGGCTGATCGTAATGCGTTTAGCCAAAGTATGAGTAAAACAAAGCGTCAACCGTTACGTCAAATGTCAGATTGGCATTTATCACTTGCACTCGCTGCCGGTGAAATATCGGGTGTTGTGACATCTCAAACGGGTAAAACGTATGTGATCAAAGGGGATACTTATAAAACTCAGACTAAAAAAACGGAAATTAAATGCGATGATGATGATAACGTGGAAACCATTACGACGTTAACCGATAAGTTTATACCGTCAATCAAAGCATGGGATTTCACGCCTTATTCAGATTCTTTTGGTTCATTATTGGTGATCTCAAGCCAGACGAATAAACCTAATAATGAAGATGATGATGAGCTTGAATCTATTTCGACCTTAGTTGAGAAAAAGACTGAACGTCACATTGATGCTCAAGTTATGGTTGGACGCACAGTTTGTACAAAAAAAATCAAGGCATTATGCGACCAAGATTTTAATGTTGCGCTTGCTATATCAGCGTCTTTTGCCCGTTATGAAAAGGGGGATTGGGGTGAGATGGAGGCAAGTGATAAACGATTAAATGATAGGGCTGTTAAACAAGGGCAAAAAGGCGATCGTCTTTTTGCAAGTTATCACATTAACGACGACATTAAACTGTGGATTATTACAGAGTGGCAGGGTGATGCTCAAGGTTTTATAACAACTTTTATGTTACCTGAGGAATATTAAACGAGTTTGTAATTAATTTTAAATAGATTAACCCATAAGGGAGGCAACCCCTTATAGGCTTGTTTCCCTTTTTTATTTTAGCAATTAAGAGGATTAAAAAATGAAACAAGCGATACTAAAGACACAAACAATTGATTTAGGCGACTTTATTAGTGAGTTTAAGGGATCATTATTAGCGAGTTTGAATAGGTCAAATCCCTCCATTTACAACGAGGATAACGCATCAGGAAAACGGCAGGAAATTATGGATTCATTGATAAGAAAACCTTTTACCGCACAAGCACATGTTGTCCAGGCAATCACCACGTTATTGCTCGATAAAGATGAGCCGGCTGGCATTATTAATGCGGAAATGGGGACAGGTAAGACAATGATGGCAATTGCTGCTGCGTATGTGCTATTTAATGAAGCTAACTATCGTCGACATTTAATTATTTCTCCGCCCCATTTAGTGTATAAATGGCGTCGGGAGATTTTACAAACAGTGCCAGGTGCCAAAGTATGGGTCCTTAATGGCGCCGACACCTTAATGAAGCTGCTGATGCTTCGTGATACGTTTAAAACTGGTGACTCATTTGATGGACCCGAATTTTTCATCCTTGGTCGTGTCAGGATGAGAATGGGATATCACTGGCGTAATGCGTTTGTGCTTAAAAAGTTGTATCAAAAGCACAATGCGCATAACGACAAAGGTGAGGTAATAACTCGCTATACTACCATCCATGCGGTCAGTTGTTCGGATTGCTTTCACGTTTATCGTGATGATAATGGTGAACCGTATTCGATTGAACGCTTCAACGTAATGGAAAAACGGATCAAGTGCCCTAAGTGCGCTAATCCTTTATGGACATTGATGAGACCAACGCGTACAACGAATTCAACATTTCGTGACCGGGTGAAAAAATCAATGTGCCAAATTCCTACTATTGGTCCAGTAAAATCGGAATCATTACTGTCAACATTTGGCGATGACTTTATTTCTAATATGTTATCTGATAATGCATCTGATTTTGTTAACTTAATGGATCCGTCCGGCGACTTTATTTTTACAGATAAACAAGCAAGGCGTATGGAGCGAGCGCTGGCTAATTTAGAGTTTGGGTTTGGCGAGGGTACATATCAAGCAACGGAATTTATCAAACGATACTTACCGAAAGGATTCTTTGATATGTTAATCGTTGATGAGAGTCATGAGTACAAAAATCAGGGCTCTGCGCAAGGTCAGGCCATGGGGGTTCTCGCAAGCCAAGTAAAAAAAGTATTATTATTAACCGGAACGCTCATGGGAGGGTATGCGGATGATTTGTTTGTTTTACTTTTCAGGGCGTTAACCTCAAAAATGATTGAAGACGGGTACACGGTTAATAACCGTGGTTCACTTGGTTCAGCGTCTATGAAATTCATGGAGGATCATGGTATTTTAAAAGAGGTTTTTACCGAGCGTAATGGTATGAGTCATAAGACAGCAAAAGGTAACCAAATTACTCGGCGTACACAAAAAGCACCAGGCTTTGGACCGAAAGGGATATTGCGTTATGTGCTTCCGTTTACGGTTTTTTTGAAACTCAAAGATATTGGTGACAATGTGTTGCCCATGTACAAGGAAGAGTACATGGAAGTAGCGATGACTGAGCATCAACGTAGTGAGTATGATCGTTTGTCATCCAAACTATCGACTGAATTAAAGTCGGCACTTAGAAAACGTGATACGACGCTTATGGGGGTGGTATTAAATGTACTATTAGCTTGGCCTGATTGCTGTGCCAGAGATGAAGAGGTTAGGCATCCAAGAACGAAAGATAGCATTATTTTTGTTCCAGCGGTGTTTGATAATATGCCAGATCCTCTTGGTAATATTGACTGTTCACCTAAAGAAGAGCGATTAGTTGAGCTCTGCCTTGCAGAGAAAGCTAACGGTCGTAAAACTCTCGTGTATACAACGTACACGGGTACACGTGATTTAACGCCACGGTTACGTCTCATTTTGGCTAAGGCGGGCTTAAAAGTTACTGTACTTAAATCAAGTGAACCACCTGAAAAACGTGAGGATTGGATTTTAGATAAAGTCGATCGGGGCTATGATGTTGTTTTAACGAATCCAGAGCTAGTTAAAACAGGTCTTGATTTACTCGATTTTCCAACGATTGTTTTTTTGCAAACGGGGTTTAATGTGTATACGTTACAACAAGCAGCTAAACGTTCTTTTCGGATTGGCCAAAAAAATGAGGTGAAAGTCATTTATTTGGGTTACGAAAACTCTGCACAAACCCGCTGTTTGTCATTAATGGCAAAAAAAATAGCGGTTTCACAAAGCACATCGGGTGATATGCCTGATTCAGGATTAGATATTTTAAATTCTGATGGTGATTCAATTGAAATTGAGCTGGCCAAGCAATTGATAGCTTAATGATAAAAAAGCGGCTAGTGAAGCGATCCCCAATAGTTGGACAACCAATTACTGGGGGTCTTTTTATCGATAAAATAGATACCATGAATGTAAATGACTCTACTTATAATTTTTGCACCAGAAATACACCTTTTCAAATTCATTTATATATAAAAGTCTAACAGTAAAGGAAGCCTTAAACGGATTAGGCGCACCTATTCCACTAAATGAAAGTCCTTTATATGGAGGTCCGAGGAATTTAAATTGGCATGTAACACGAAATCTTTCAAGTATTAATGTTGAAAGACTAAAATATGTTAAGCCGGGTGGCCCAAGATATGATATTCCAGAGCATTTACGACCAAAATGTCATCAAGGGAAAAACGTTGGTATTGGAAATGTATATGGACGGATGCGGTGGGATGCACCTTCTCCTACAATTACCGGAGGATGTACAGTATTAAGCAAAGGCCGTTTTGGGCATCCAACAGAATTAAGGACTATTTCAGTTAGAGAAGCTGCCAGGCTTCAAACATTTCCTGACACGTTTGAGTTTGCAACTGAGTTTGTTGATCATGCCTGTAAAATAATCGGTAATGCGCTTCCCTGTGAATTTGCTCGAATAATGAGTGCTGCATGTTATGAAAAACTGTCTCAAATTAAATCTTAACCTCCTGCAAAGGGGGTGATTCTAGCCAAACATTGTGCCAGCAGTTATTACCATTTTTAATCATAAATCATAGCCTATACTGGGCAGATATGATAACCAGTACAGGACTATTTTTTTGAGGCAGGATATCTTTCTGCTGTAACAAAAAACACTAGTTGAGTGTTCGGAATTACTTTAGCTCAATAGTTTAATTTCATCGATAACCTCCCTTGTAATAGATCAATAATACTCGCCCCCATAATTTTTTATAAAAATAAATTTGAAAGTTTGAATATTGATTTAATCGTTAATTAATTTCCAATTATTAACAATAATACTTTTTTAAAATTAAAAAGGTAGGTAACAAACAACGTTATTCCATCAGCTAATAAAAAATAAAACCATGTGAAATTAGTTTATAGATGTTGATGAATATAATAATTGGAGAAACTATATGATTAATGTCGTCAGTTTTAGCGGTGGACGGTCATCCGCTTTTTTAGTCCATGAAGTAAAACGAATTACTGCGAGTCTTAACGTTCCAGAGAAAGTCGAGTACATATTTATGGACACAGGGGCGGAACACCCGAAAACATATGAATTTATTAAGAATGTAGTCAATTATTTTAATATCAATTTAACTTGTTTGCGTGTAGTTGTTAATCCGGAACTCGGACAAGCTAATTCATACAGAGAGATATCACTAGATGAATTAAAGCAGGATTTACAACCCTTTCGTGATATTTGCCACAAGTACGGATTACCGTACCCAAACGGCGCTTTTTGCACTCGAACCATGAAATATGAGCCATTCACTCGATATTGTAACGATAAATATGGAAAAGGTAATTATCAAACTCGGCTCGGAATCCGAGCAGATGAACCAAAGCGATTAAAGCCGCTAAGTGGTTATAAATATTTAGCGGATATTAGCGATTTTGATAAGCAAGATATTATTAACTGGTGGAAACAACAACCGTTTGATTTGGAGATACCAGAACATCTCGGCAACTGTGTTTTCTGCATTAAAAAAGGAATTAATAAAATTGCTTTGGCTACTCGTGATGAGCCAGAAATGGCTATTGATTTTGTGGAGTTAATCAATGACCCGAAAAATAGAGTTGTAGAACGCAGGCAGCAAGAAAATAAAATCATGTATCGAGGCAATAATTCACTAGTAAGTATCATGTATATGTATCAAAACCATTCAAGAGAAGAAATTGCTGTGACCATTCGGGGTAATAAAGCATTCGATTCCGGCTCGTGTTCGGAATCATGCGAGATATTTTCATGCCAGTTGGATAATATTTATCGAGGAAATTTGAAATGAATGTATTAAGTTTGTTTGATGGTATAAGTTGCGGTCGAGTTGCGCTTGAGCGCATAAATATAAAAGTTAACAAGTATTATGCTTCTGAGATAGATAAATACGCCATTCAAATTAGTCAAAATAATTATCCCAACATTATACGTCTTGGTGATATTAATAATTGGGAGAGTTGGGGTATTGATTGGGCTAGTATTGATTTAATTCTGGCCGGTTCGCCTTGTCAGGGTTTTTCGTTTGCAGGTAAGCAACTCGCTTTTAATGATAAGCGTTCCGCTTTATTTTTTCGATTTGCTGAAATATTAGCGCACGTTAAATCATTAAATCCGTACCTTAAATTTTTGCTTGAAAATGTGCGTATGAAAAAGGAGTTCGAAAAAATAATCACCTCTGTTGTCGGTGTCGAACCTATAATGATTAATAGCGCTTTGGTTTCAGCTCAAAACAGAAAACGTCTCTATTGGTGTAATTGGGATGTAGCACAGCCAAAAGATAAAGGGATTTTATTAAAAGACATTATTCACGAAACTATTAATATTATGGTTTGTGAGAAACTACCTAAATTTAACTGTAATCCAAGTGGCAAGGGGATAAATGGAAACGTGACACCCGTAACAATTAATAAAAACCCAACACTCACAACAAATAAAGGTGAAGGCGCTAAAATAGCTGTGCCATTTACTATGGTTTTTGGAATAAGGCAAATACCGCGAGAAAAATACAAAGGATGTATTAAGTGCGATAAAAGTGCAACATTACCAAGTCATTCATTGGTACATAATAATCATGTTATATTTGCCGTTGATAGGAAAAAATCTAATTGTATTACTGCAAATTATAGTAATAAAAATGATCGGGACTATTTCTTTAAAAGCCAAGGTCAACTCGTGTTTTGTATCAAGCCATTCATTATTCCTTTTGATAAAACGTTACAGATTTTTGATAAAAAAGGAGTCAGTAAAAAAATTGGATTTTTTAGGAAAGATTCTCAATCAAACCGTGTTTACTCAATACATGATAAAGCCGTTACTTTATGTGGTGAGGCTGGTGGTGGCGCTGCAAAAATGGGGCAATATCTCTTTGGCTATATTATGTCAGATAAGTCGCAAAAGCGCCCAAAATTTTTCACAATAACAGCTCAAGATAAGTATGGGGTGTTGATTGATGGCTATATTCGCAAATTAACACCAGTTGAATGTGAAAGACTTCAAACACTACCTGATAATTATACTCAAGGCGTAAGTAACACTCAGCGGTATAAATGCTTGGGGAATGGTTGGACAGTAGATGTCATCGCTCATACACTATCAAGCTTGGAATAACCGTTTATGATGGCCAACCTGAGAAATCAGTGAGTTTGTCGGCTAAAGGTATGATCACCTTAAACAAGGTACATTCGATTTTATTCGTAATGTGTGAGAATTTGAGATCATATTCTCATTTTTTCGTGTTTTACTGCGTAAAGGTTATCTAAACTATGTTATAGTGATTTTTCCTGACATATTGTTCAACATTAATATTACAAAAATAAAACTATTTTTTTGTTTTTATCAATATTGATTTGTTTATAGCATAACACGTTGACACTATTTATAGTCACTAAATTATTAACATGAAAAAGTATCGTGAATATGTTTCCAACAATAACAAAATTATTTAGAGGAATAAGTGGTGCTGAGAATGCTGATACATTCACCCAACCGCATAAAGAGATTGCATCTAATGGTTGGCATATTCCCTATAATGCAAAGCAGCTACTCAATACACCAAAACGTCAAAAGCTACTCTCATTGATTTGGCAACGTGTATCAATGGATAAAACTCGCTTTGATAATTTATACCTACAAGCTATAAACAACTATGTAGAAATCGTTCAGTTATTACCCGCCTCTGAATCGCATCATCATTCCTATTTAGGGGGGATGATAGATCATGGTCTTGAAGTGATCAATTATGCACTAAAATTACGACAATCTTACTTGCTGCCTATTGGCGGTGATCCAGAAGATATTCCACGTCAAACCGAGGCATGGAGTGCCGCAGTTATGTATGGTGCATTGCTCCATGATATCGGTAAGGTTGTAGTTGATATCAGTGTGGAAATGGATAATGGACAAATATGGACGCCCTGGACGTATTGTATAAACTTACCATACCGATTTATCTATTATCAAAAAAGAGATTATTCACTTCACCAAAGTGCAGCTGCATTAATGGTCATGCGCATTGTTCCCGAGGAAGGGATGACTTGGTTATCACAATTTCCAGATCTTTTCCCTCTGTTTTTAAATCTTAGTTCGGGCCATTTAGAAAAAGCCGGTGTACTCGCTGAGATCATACAAAAAGCCGATATGTCATCGGTTTCAAATAATTTAGGAGGAGACCCAACCAAAGCCTTAGTTAAACCTATTCAATCCCTAATGAGTAAGATGATCACCTCAATTCGCTATCTTGTGAGCTCTGAGCTTAGTATCAACGGTCAGCATGGTTCAGATGGCTGGTTTGATGGAACAGATATTTGGCTGGTGAGTAAAACCTTTACCGATAAAATGAAAGCGAATTTACTTCAAAATGGCATTACCGACGCCCCAACGGATAATGCAAAAATATTTAATATTTTAAAAGAGCATGGCATAGCGTTAGCGAATAGTGAAAATAAAACAGTGTGGGCGTGTAGAGTCGAATCAGACACTGGATTGATTGCAGAGAAATTAACGCTCATTCGTATACCAGCAAATGTTGCTTACAGTAATATAACTCATGCACCAGAACCCTTTAAGGGCACTGTTACACCATTATTAGCGATAGTGAATGATAATCCTACTGACACGGCTCAACCTAAATCTGATTTATTACCTCTAAATCACAGTCAAAACGAAGAGCCAGCACCGCAATCAATACAAAATAGTCAACTTAACCCTATTAGTTCTGAGGCAGATAATAAAACGCATGATTTAAATGATGCAGTATTAGGTCTATTTAATACTGAAATAGCCGAAACGACACATCACGTTACACCATTAGACAGAGAGGAGGGGAAAAAGATAACACCACAGAGTACAGCTAATATTGACGTCCATGAAAACGAAGAAATAGCAATACAACATCAACAATCAGAAATCTCTGATGAAATTTACAATCACCCATTTTTTAAGTGGGTTCGTAGTCAAATTATAGCAAAAAAACTGACAGTCAATACTCAAACGGCGTGTATTCACACCGTTGAGAATAAACT
Source organism: Orbaceae bacterium lpD02 (assembly GCA_036251875.1). NCBI lineage: Bacteria > Pseudomonadati > Pseudomonadota > Gammaproteobacteria > Orbales > Orbaceae > Orbus > Orbus sturtevantii. Next base: position 450,239 of record CP133960.1, read on the forward strand.
TTTTATAGTTACCCCAAAATTATTCCAAAAATACAGTCTTCATATCAATGGCAATGACGACTATGACAACTGGCGAAAAGTACAACTTGAATTTCAATCGTTTAAAATTCACCTAAAATTTAGCGAAGAAAATTTCAATATTTGGAAATGTTTAATTTCTGGAAAACGAAAAAAGAACGTCATCATTAAAGGTTACTTGATTGAAGAGAAACGTTTATTTTCTATTGATACAAATTTACCCAACAATCCCCATCTTACATTAATTCATGATATTGATACTTATAAAAACAATAAGGACAAAATATGAACATTCAATTAGTTGAAGACATCACATGGACACATATTGCAAATAACTATACTACTTTTAAATTATTAAGGCCTGAGAGTATACGAAATTATACTCGTTTCATTGCGTTATTTAGCCGTATGTTTGGTGAGGAATTTACCCATGTTAATGCATTAACAGCCAAAAAAGTCGCCAGGTTTCGATCTTTTTTTTAACTGAAAGAGACTGCAAAAAAACAAGTTGGAACTGCTATTGTCGGCACCTTAAAGCCTTAATGGCCTTTGCCATTAAACACAATATGGTTGAGCACAAAGTCAATCCCTTTAATCAAATGTTAATCAAACCGGGTAAGAAAGATAAAAAAACAATGACCCAATCCAGTATTGATATCTGTATCAATTTTTTAAAAGATAAACAACATGATGAATTTATCAATGATTTCTATTATCCGTGCCATTTTTGGTTAACGTTAATCAACGTGCTGCAATATACTGGCATTAGACGTAATCAGTTATTACACATCCGAATAGGGGATGTATTGGAAGAGAGCAAAACTCTTTTTCTCCGGGAGGAAGGCTCTAAAAATTTCTATGAAAGGGAAGTGCCTTTACTTGATGATGTGTTTGATGAGCTTGTTAGGTTAAAGCAGGCACTGTTGAGGCTAAACCGAAAACCTGACATGCAACTCTTTAATATCTACCATTTTAAGAATAATAAAAGCAAGAAATATAAAGAGATGAATTTTAATCGAATCGATTCATTTTTCCAGCGGCTCTCGGTATCGTGTGGTGTCAGAATCACACCGCATCGATTTAGGCATACGTTAGCCACGAATCTAATGAAAAGTCCCGATAGGAATATTACCCTCGTGAAAGAATTGTTAGGGCATTCATCGATTACGACCACGTTAGAATACATCGTGACAGATCAGGACCAGTTAAGAGCGTGTTTAACTCAACATTTTAGTCATCATGATGGGTAGAAAGAGAAAATAAATTAAAAGGGATGTTATCTCCACTTATTATAAAATATGAGACACGATGTTAATGTTAGCCTGGGTTAAGTGGTGGTATATCGTTTTAATGCTGTAAATTATTGATACTGGACAAACACGATTTACAGCATTAAATTGCGGCTCTGTCAAATTATAATAAAAAATTGTCAATGAAACGTTGACACTCTCTTTAAATGGTTTAATATAAAAATAGGTAAGCAATAGCTATCCCATTATTTCTAAACTAGTTAATCACGAAGGTTTCTATTTAATCGTAGTAGATAGTTAAGAGTAAATTGTTGAAGTTTGATAGTTATGAGTATGTAGTTGAAGTTTGGTAGTTATGAGTACGTAGTTGAAGTTTGATAGTTATGAGTACGTAGTTGAAGTTTGATAGTTATGAGTACGTAGTTGAAGTTTGATAGTTATGAGTACGTAGTTGAAGTTTGATAGTTATGAGTACGTAGTTGAAGTTTGATAGTTATGAGTACGTAGTTGAAGTTTAATAGTTATAAATTAATCCCAAATAGTTACAAGCAAATCAAGAAAATTCAATTAATTAAAGATGGTGGGCTGTCGGGGGCTCGAACCCCGGACCAATTGATTAAGAGTCAACTGCTCTACCGACTGAGCTAACAACCCATTATTTAAAAACAGGCTTATGTTACCTAAATGTTCGTTCAAAATCAAATATAAAAAATAGTCTCCTTAATTGTGGTTATATTAACCATTTGAAAAATAAAATAATAATTAATATTTTTCGCTATTTTATCTAGCCATGTCCATACCATTTCTTTACAGAAAATTTAAAATAAACTTGCTATATATACGCGAATATGCGTTAATGTTGTGGGCATAATAACGGTTAATATTTTATGTTTTTTGAAAATATTATATGACTTTATGCTAGCGAGCATACGTGATGATATGCAGTAATTATTATTTAGGAAAATTTTTGAAATGACAAAGAAAACTGGCCAAGTAAAATGGTTTAACGAAAATAAAGGTTTTGGATTTATCACTCCTGCTGATGGAAGCAAAGATGTATTTGTGCACTTTTCAGCTATTATGAATGAAGGATTTAAAACATTAGCAGAAGGGCAAAACGTAGAATTCGTTATCCAAGATAGCGCTCGTGGTCCAGCAGCAGCAGATGTTAAAGTAATCTAATAACTTTATTGTTATTTATTGATAGGAACCCGTCTAGTTTGAAGTGACCCCCAATAGTTGGACAACCAATTACTGGGGGTCTTTTTATGTCAAAATACAGTCGAAATTTAAAAATTAGCATTGCTAATGAATTCTTATCAGGAGTATCATCGGAAATACTTTCGAAAAAATATTCTATATGTTCTAGCCAAATAAGGTATTGGGGGCAAGTGGTCGCGATTCATAGTAATGACTCTTTTCAACCAACATCGCATTTACGTGATGCGCAAGCAAGATTACAAGCGCTGGAGTTAATGTGGGCAAATGACTGGTCTCTCAGGTACACGAGTGCCATGCTTAATTTAGTCTCGCCAGGGATTTTGTCAGCTTGGCTTAATAGATACCGTGAAAAAGGATTCGTCGAGCTTGCACATCAATCTAGAGGAAGACTATCCATGAAGCCATCACGTATTGCATCGACTCATTGTAATGATGAAAAAACAGTTGAAGAATTAAAAGAAGAGATAACTTATTTACAAGCGGAAAACGCTGTTCTAAAAAAGTTGGAGGAGCTAAGACAAACAAAACGTCAACAAACAAAGAAAAAACGTTAGTTGTTTTAGCACTTAAATCTCAACATCCTTTAAAGTATTTGCTGTCAGTAACACAGCTGGCAAAAAGTGTATTTTATTATCATGTTAACAGGTTGAAAGAGCCATCTCCTTATGAGAAGGAATTAAAGCGTATTGAAGCGATTTACCATGAACATAAAGGACGTTATGGTTATCGCCGTGTTCATTTAGCTTTAATGAATGAAGGGAGTCAGCTCAATCATAAAACAGTACAGCGATTAATGGGAGAGCTTAATCTTAAATCGACAGTAAGGGTCAAAAAGTATCGCTCTTATCGTGGTGAGATAGGTAAAGCAGCCCCCAATCATCTTAAAAGAAAATTTAACGTTTCAAAACCGAATAAAAAATGGGTAACCGATGTCACAGAATTTAAAGTAAGTGAACAGAAAATTTATCTATCGCCCATTATTGATTTATACAACCAAGAAGTGATTGCTTATAGTATAGCTAAAAATGCACGGTTGACTTTAGTCACCGATATGCTTAAAAAAGGACTGTCACGATTAAAAAACAAACAAAGGCTCTTACTACATAGTGACCAAGGCTGGCAATATAGAAATCCCATTTATCAGAAGCAACTCGCTGATAATGGTATAAAGCAAAGTATGTCGAGAAAAGGAAATTGCTTAGATAATGCTGTTGCTGAAAACTTTTTTGGACTATTAAAATCAGAAATGTATCATGGGCAACATTTTAAAGATGCCGATGAATTGATTGAAAAAATAGAAGAATATATAGAATACTACAACACGAAACGGATTAAAGTTAAATTAAACGGCCTGACTCCGGTAGAATACCGAAACCAGGCCTTACGAGCTACTTAACCAAAGTGTCCAACTATTGGGGGTCACTTCAAGTTAGCGGGTTTTTTATGCGGTTTTTTTGTCAAAAAACTAGATAAAATATCGCATCATCTTCCATAAATTATATCGATTTTTTAAAAATACATTTCCTATGCTTGATTATAAATATTAGGTTTTTACTTGTAATAAAATCTACTTTAATTTATAAGCACTCTTTTTGTGATCAATATCAACTAAACAAATATGGTTTTTTCATAAATTCTTATATTTTTATTGCTTTTAAACTCGTGGCGTTTAACATTCAATTATCGTTATTAAAGGATCATTTATTTTATGTATCTTATTTCATTTAAAAATGCTCAATTTGCTTATACGTTTATTGATTATATGGCGAGTCAAAATATTATTTTAAGAGCAGAATTAGATCAAGAAGGGCATTGTCAGCTGTTCTTTGATGATAGTAGCGATGAAAAACTATCGATAGTGAAACGGGAGTTAGAACAATATATTAAAAATCCATACGATAAACGTTATCTCGATGCAATATGGCAACAAACTAATACGCATTTGCATCAATCATCTACCAAAGGATCCCATGGCACCCTCTTTAATATTTCCCCAGTAGGTAGCATTACACTCATTATTACGATAATTTGTATTGTTTTATATCTTTTACTATCAATTTTTGGTGCAACTCAAATATTAACGTATTTAGGTTACCCTATATCAGGGCAGTATGCTCAGTTGTGGCGCTATATTACGCCAGCTATTATCCATTTTTCATTATTACATATTACTTTTAATTTGATGTGGTGGTGGTATTTAGGGGGAATGATTGAAAGACAAAGAGGGCGGTTTAAGCTCATTGAAGTTTTTGTGATTTCAGGGCTTTTATCTAACTATGCTCAGGCGAGTATTTCTGGCCCTGATTTTGGAGGTTTATCTGGTATTGTTTATGCTTTAATGGGATATGTATGGCTATATGGTGAGGTAAGTCCATCTTCTGGCTTAAGATTTGAGCGTACAATGATTTTTATCGCTGTAATTTGGTTATTGGCCGGTTACACTGGAATTTTAGGACCAATAGCCAATACTGCTCACTTAGTTGGATTGATAGTTGGCTTGCTGTTAGCCGCTAAAGATATTTGGTTGATTAAAAAAAATGAATAATCTTTTAATTTCATCTCTTAAAATATCTGAATTTACTATTAAATGTTAAAGCTGCCTTTTTTAAAAGTAAGTCTACTTTTATTACATCTATCTGTTTATTATTAATTAATAATTAACCCCTTAAAATTCATTAATAAACTATTGAAAATTCATGTAAATTTTTGTACCTTAATAAGGTAATCGATATCGGTTACTCGTTTAGGTGTAATTAAAGTTCTTTATTCTAAAAAAAATAATAAGAGATTTGTATGGTTTTGCTTTGTAATAACCTTGAAAGTAAGTTTAACTTTAATTGTACTAATAGTGCTTTCAATTTGTATGAGATATTTTCTCTATTAATTGTCTTATTTCTGCAGCATTTGGCAATTATAGACTTCTCATATTTAAATACTATAAAACCTACTCGTTATTCCCCTAAAACTACTCTCTTAAACGTTCTGTATATAAGTAAAATAATGCTGAGTTCTACGCTGTTTACTCTTTTTTTTAAACTATATAAAGCCATGCTTTTCAGTGTGATTCATTAGTTTCGAATTATATTTATTAAATTTTCTATAATTAATATGGATATAAATACTATGCAACAAACTAAACTTACCCCTTATCAATCAATTTTTTATTACGAGTGGCTGAATAATCCTAGCCGTAGCGACTACAATATTGTTATCGATAATACCTTAACGGGTAAACTAGATAAGCATAAATATAATAATAGTTTTGAGAGGTTGCTGAATGAACATTTTATTACTCGGCATGTAATCACTGATACCGAAGAGGGATTATGCTGGCAGCGTATTGATTCCGCTATTAATATCACATCTTTTCATGAAAATCCGTTAAGTGATGAGCAAATTTATTTATTAGTTACGCAACCTTTTGATTTACATCATGGGCCATTAGTTAGAATTCACTTGATAAAGCTCGCTGATGAATGTCATAGAATGATTCTTATTTTTCATCATATTGTCGTTGATGGTATTAGCACCGCTGAAATTTGGGATAAATGGCGTAAGTTATATAATGGGATTGATTACCTTGTTCCGTCTTTATCGCAACAAACTATTATGCATCAAAACCTTTATCAATATTTTGAAAACTTATTAACGAATAATAAAACACAAATATATGACTTTTGGCGAACACATTTACATAATTTATCTGGTATTGATCTTAAATTTTTGCAATCTTATCAGGCTAACTTAAATCCGAAAGCATTTTCATCTTTGACTGAACATTCATTTAGCTATGATGAAAAAATAACTAAACAGGTTAGTTCGTTACGTAGAAAATATAAAATCACACCTTATCTGTTTGGGCAGCTAGTAATGGCTATTATGCTCAATAAAATGTCTGGGCTGGATAATATCGGGCTAGCTTATCCTATCGCTATTTTGGAAGGTAAAGCGCTATTATATGGCTCGCATATCAATACGATGATTATTGATTATCGATTTGACAAGCAAACAACGCTTGATTCACTTATTAATCAAACATTAATTTTTTATAAACAATTAAAGGCTTCTAATGCCAAATACTTGCCTATCAATGAGATTATTACCTGTGGAGGTGATTCATCACTTTTGAATATTGCTTTTGTACAAACTTTTTATCGCGATCATGAAACAGGATTAATTGATATCAAAAATGAATCAATCAATCATAATTTTCAAGTGGATTTAGCAAGTAAATTACTTTTTGAACAACAAGAGCATAACAATCAAATCAATTATCGGGTACGCTTTGACAGCGATCTTCTTGATGACACTTTAGTTAAAAATTTCATTCAATTTTATCAAAAATTATTTATTGATATTTTAGCGATCTTAACTGCACAACAAGGCTATACTTTTATTAAAGATATTAACCTTATTGATCCTAATTGCTATTTTCCCATCTCTGCGAATAATCATACTGACTTGGTATTTGAGTCTAATATTATTAAACAATTTGAGTGTATGGTAAGTCAATTCCCTGATCGTAAGGCGATTATATATAAAGACCAACACTTGACCTATCAACAGCTTAATCAAAAATCCAATCAGTTAGCTCGTTATTTAGTTGCTAATTTTAATCTTCAAGCTGATGATTTAATTGCTTTGTGCATCGAAAAGTCAGCGTTAATGCCGATTTGTATTTTAGCAATATTAAAAGCGGGCGGAGCATATGTTCCTATTGATCCTAAAGCACCCAAGCAAAGAGTTAGTTATATATTGCAAGATACTAAAGCCAAGGCAATATTAACTGATCATGGACTAAATAAATCTTTAGATTTAGCGATTAGCGAAACGCGTATACCGCGCATCAATATTGATAGCACTAAAATTACCGATACTTTAGCATCTTACCCAAATGGTAATCTAAATTTAATTTTGGCTCCTCATCAATTGGCTTATATTATTTATACCAGTGGGACAACCGGTGTTCCTAAAGGCGTTATGATTGAACATGGTGGGTTAATAAATTTAGCCATCGTTCAGGGGCGCGAGGTTGGCTTAGCTCCTAGTCTTAAAACGATAAAAAATAGCTTATGGTATGCAAGTTATGTTTTTGATGCGCATGTATCTGAACTCTTTATCGTTATTGCTAATGGACATATATTACATATTATCGAAGAGGATATCCGACTAGATTTCAATTTGTTAGCTAATTATATTAATGCAAATAAAATCGATATCGCAACGATTCCACCCGCATTATTAAATAAAGATCAACTATTAAAGCTAAAAACACTTATTGTAGCAGGAGAGAGTTGTAATATTGAAATAATGACACACTATCGCCAGCAAGGCACGCAGGTAATTAATGCCTACGGGCCGACAGAAAGTACTGTGTGCGCGACGTTACACCATTATCAAATAGGTGACAGTAACCTTAATATAGGCAGACCATTAAACCATATTACAGCCTATATTTTAGATGATAATTTAATCCCCGTGCCTTTAGGTGTTATTGGTAATTTGTATCTCAGTGGTATTGGGTTAGCTCGAGGCTATTTAAATGATAAAGCGCAAACAGAACAAGTATTTATTGCTAACCCATTTGTTAGCGATGACCCCAATCAAAAACGGTTATATAGAACGGGTGATCTAGCAAGACAACTGTTTGATAGTTGTATCGAATATATTGGTCGAAAAGATTTCCAAGTAAAAATTCGTGGTTTTAGAATAGAATTAGCTGAGATCGAAAACTGCCTGACTCAACTCTCACAAATTAGCCAAGCGATCGTATTACCCTATACACTGAGTTCAGGCTTAAAAACGTTGGTAGCCTATTACATTGCACAAGACATCGTTGATGATGAATTAATACTAAAGCATCTAACAGATTATTTACCTGAATATATGCTACCAAATATCTTTATTCATCTTAATAAACTACCTTTAACGGTTAATGGCAAGCTTGACCGCTTAGCGCTACCAGAGCCGAACTTTAATAAGCAAAATAACTATATTGCACCCACTAATCAAACCGAAGCAATATTATGTGACATTTATGCGGAAGTATTAAATGTTGGTAAAAACAAAGTGGGCATTGATGACGATTTCTTCAAACTTGGAGGGGACAGTATTAGTGCTATTTTGCTGGTGAGTAAAATACGCCATAAATTAGCGGCCATACTTGCTATTAAAGATATTTTTACTACCAAGACGGTTCGCTTATTAGCTAAAAATATTAATATCGAAAAAATTGAAAAAGACGTCAAAATTATCAGTGAACAAGGTCAGCTATCAGGCTCGTTTAAGCTACTGCCGATTCAACAATGGTTTTTTGAGCGAGTAGAGCAAGGCAAATTTTGTAATCCTCATCATTGGAATCAATCATTTATTTTAGATGTTCCATTATTAAATGTAGATTTATTGCAGCAAAGTTTAACGTTATTAGTTAGCTATCATGATGCACTACGGCTAACATTTACTCGTGATAATGATGGATCTTATCATCAACACTATGCTAAAAACGTTGGTGAAATTCCATTTAATTATATCACTTTAACTACAAGTAAATACACGCAAGAGCAGTTATTTAACCAATGGCAACATGGTTTTGATATTTATCATGCGCCGCTTAGTCATATTGGCTATGTTGAATCTAAAAACTGCAACAGGGCTCAATTACACTTTGCATTTCACCATCTTATTATTGATGCAGTCAGTTGGCACATTATTAAACAAGATCTGCAAAAAATTTACCAAACTTTACATACTCATCCACAAAAAAAACATTGTGTTGTCGATATTTTAGGCGAAAAATCATCTAGTTACCGGCAATGGGTGGCTCAAATTCAAGATTACCGTAATGATAATCAAATAGAAAAAGAGCAAACCTATTGGTTAGATGTGACGAAAGGGATTACCGCTTATCGCCAGCAAATCACGCCATTGTTTAACAATAAGCAATTAAACTGTTGTAAATTAAGCCTTGACAAAGATTATACCGCCAATTTGCAAAGTAAAATCCATCAAGTTTTATCGACCCAAATTAATGATATTTTATTAGCTAGTTTTATTGGTGTACTAAAACAATTTACCAGCATCGATCAACACTATATTACTTTAGAAGGTCATGGGCGAGAATTATTATCACCTCACCTTGATATTAACCGAACCGTCGGCTGGTTTACTAATATGTATCCCGTCACCCTATCTACAGATGATAATATTTTAAGCCATATAGCGAATATCAAAGATAGCTTAGCGAGTATGCCTCGTCGCGGAATAGGTTTTGCAGCATTATTTGGTTACCAAGATGATATGTTATCACCAATTAGCTTCAACTATTTAGGCCAATTTGATGGCGTATCTCAAGATGATTGGCAATTTAGTTTTATTAATCCAGGTACAACAATATCAGACCAAAATAGGCCAACACATGACTTAAGTATCGATTGTGGTATTGTTGAAGGCGAACTAAAAATAACCTTAATGGGGCACTTAGACCAGATAATCATAGAGCAGTTGGCAACAAGCTATCAAGCAGTATTGAGATCGACCATTGATCAGCTTTTAGCGATTAAAAGACATTATTTAACCGTAACAGATATTCACCATACCATCTCGGCTCATTTACTCGGGCAATTACAACAACACACAGAAATCGAACATATTTGTTTAGCAAATAGTTTACAAGAAGGGTTTATTTATCATGCTATTAATCAAGGCAAGGTTGATGATGCTTACCGTACTCAGATGTTTTGGGACTATCAAGCCCCAATTGATACTTCGTTACTAAAACAAGCCTGGCAATTGGTGCAAGCTAATTATGCCAGTTTACGCCTGCGTTTTAATTGGCATGAGGAGCTTATTCAAATCATAAATAAAAGCGCAAAATTAAATTGGTCTTATTTCGATATATCAAACCAATTACCCGAGCAGCAACAGCTTTTTGTTGCTGAGCTATGCCATAATGATCGTAATCAGCCTTATGATTTAACGCTAGCAGGGCTATTTCGTATTTATTTAATTAAATATAATCAGCAACATTACCACTGTATCTTTAGTAGCCATCATGCGATTTTGGATGGTTGGAGCAATCCAATATTGATAAAGGCGGTACATGATACTTATCTTAAGTTAGTAAATCATGTGCAGATCAATCTACCTATAGACTATTCTTACCAAAACATCCAAGATTACCTGCAAAAACATCGTACTGAACATTTGCAGTATTGGCTGCAATATCTAAGCAAACAGCAAACAAAGGATGATTTAAGCCTACTGCTTACAGATAGTAAAAGAGCCATTCATTTAAACGACTATAAGCATATCACCTTACCCATGAAAAAAAGCTTGATTATAGATGGCGAGCTATACTCAGATCTTAAGGCGATCACCAGACAATATGGCATAACTGCGAATGCCATATTGCAATATTGTTGGCATAAGGTGCTTAATGTATACACGGGTAACAATGATACGATCGTCGGCGTAGTGGTTGCTGGCCGAAACTTACCTGTTGAAGGTATTGAACAAACAGTTGGTTTATTAATTAATACGTTACCATTAATTGTCGATCATCAAACATCTGATTCATTATTAGCTGTAATACAAATACTACAGCAGGATATTAATGAAGCAAATAGCCGTAGCAACGTAAATCTCGCTGAATTACAGCCGGCAGGACAACGGCTATTTAATTCATTATTTGTTTTTGAAAATTATCCACTCGCTAAAAATCACGAGGATAATGAATTAAAATTAAACTTTATTGGCACAGAAGAAAAACAAGATTATCCATTGGTAATGACCGTGCTAGACGAAACGAAGCAATTGATATTAACGCTACATTACGCTGCTGAGCTATTTGATAACACGTTGATCGACAATCTATTCGTGACGTTTAAACAAATCGTGACGCACATTATTAAATCGCCGCAAGCACAGCAAAATAATATCGATTATCTAAATGAGCAGCAGTATCAGATGGTCATTTATGATTGGAATAATACCGCATCTAATTACTATGCAGATAAAACCGTTATTAGCCTATTTGAACAGCTAGTTGATACATATGCTGATTATCCTGCTGTATTGTTTAATGACATTACCTTAACTTATCGGCAGCTAAATCAACAAGCTAATCAGCTTGCTCATTATTTGCAAAGCATTTATCAACTAAAACCAAACGATTTTGTCGGATTATATTTAACACGCAGTGAAAAAATTGTGGTAAGTATTCTGGCGGTGCTTAAAACTGGGGCGGCGTATGTGCCAATGGATATTGATGCACCTGATGAGCGTAATCAATTTATTGTCACTGATACGAATATGCAAGCAATTATCACTGAGCAAATTAATTATGCAAAAGTGAGTTTATTTACATCCAATATCATTGTAATTGATCGAGCTGAAACGACGACAGCACTGTTAACAAAAAATCCTAACGATCCTATCAATAATACCCAAAGCCATGATCTTGCTTACTGTATCTATACGAGTGGAACCACGGGTAAACCAAAGGGAACACTCATTAGTCATCGCAACATTAATCGTTTAGTCGTTAATCCTAACTATACTCATATAACGCAACATGACCGATTATTGGCTATTTCTGGCTACCAATTTGATGCCTCAATTTATGATATTTTTGCTACATTACTTAATGGTGCTAGCGTCGTTATTGCGGAAAAACAGCTGTTTTTAGATCTTAATAAACTTAACATATTAATTCATAAAAATAGAATAACTAATTGCTTTATTACCACGGCTTTCTTTAATACGCTAGTCGACGCAGAACTAAGTAGTCTCGCACACTTAAACTATGTGTTAGTAGGCGGTGAAACGTTATCAACTTATCACATTAATCGTTTTAGAAAGCTTTATCCCAATGTTAAGCTTGCCAATGTGTATGGCCCAACTGAAACCACCACATATGCGACGGCATTTTTAACCAATATGATTGATACAGAATTCAATTATTCAGTCCCTATCGGTAGGCCGATTAATAATACAACACTCTATGTGCTTAACAATGCATTAAAACCTGTCCCTATTGGTGCCGTTGGTGAGTTATATATTGGTGGTGGGGGAGTTGGACTTGGTTATCTCAATAATGCTGAACTAACAGCAAAAGCCTTTATTAATAATCCATTTCAAACAGAAGATCAGCTGCAGCAAGGCTATAATGGTCGGCTTTATAAAACAGGCGATTTAGTTCGCTACCTCTCGGATGGTAACATCGAATATTTAGGCCGAAATGATTTACAAGTTAAAATTCGTGGCTTTAGAATCGAATTAGCTGAAATAGAAGCTCAATTAATAAAATACCCGACTATTCAGCAAGCGCGAGTTATTGTGAATGATAATGGACAAAACGATAAACACCTGATTGCTTATTATGTGGCATTACAACCCATCAGTCGAGAGCAATTATTTGATTATCTACAGCAAAGCTTACCTGATTATATGCTCCCAAAAGCCTTAGTTCATCTTGAGGCTTTACCATTAACGATTAATGGTAAAGTTGATCGTGCCGCGCTATCAGCGGCAACGTTTGATATTAGCCATGAGCATATGGCTCCTGTGACTCTGACAGAACAACAAGTTAGCCAATTCTATAGTGAATTATTAGCTATTAATAGTGATCACATCAGTACTAATGATGACTTCTTTCGATTGGGTGGCAATAGTATTTTGGCAATTAAACTCGCGAGTCGGCTCGCTACAATGAGTGGTAAAGCGGTTCATGTGGCAGATATTTTTAATCATAAAACCATTCAATCACTAAGTCGGCATATTGATAGTTTGAATAAAGAACAACTCGTTATTACCGTGAGTAAAGTTAATCGAGCACAAGAACAATACCTCTCATTTGCTCAAGAACGATTGTGGTTCATTGATAGCTACGAAGGCGGGACTAATGCTTACAATATTCCATTAACACTAAGCTTAAAGCCAACATCATCATTAACGATTTTAATTAAAGCGCTTAATAAAATTATTGAACGCCATGAAATACTTCGTACCGTTATTAAAATAAATGAGCAAGGTGAAGGCTACCAATATGTTTTAGATATCAATAGTGCCAAATGTAATATTGTTAAGCAGATATGCCAAAATATTGATGAACTTAACCATAATATTAACCGCCATGTACATCACATTTTTAATTTATCATCGCAAATGCCATTATCCGCCGAAAGCTATCAGCTTGATGGGCAAACTTACCTTAGTATTGTCATTCATCATATTGCATTTGACGGATGGTCAATCGATTTACTGAATAAAGAGCTCACCTATTACTATCATTTTTATAATCAAAAAACCGATTTACCTGATTTACCCGATATTGCTGTTCAATATAAAGACTTTGCACTATGGCAACGCGATTATTTACAAGGAGAAAGACTCGAGTCTCAATTAGATTATTGGCGGGTAAAATTGCATAATTATCAATCATTAGATCTGCCTATTGATTATGTAAGGCCACCCAAGGTTGATTATAGTGGTGACGATATTTATTTTAGTTTAAGCAAACAGACCAGCGACAAATTAAGGCAAGTAGCGGCTCATTTAAATGTAAGCTTATATACCGTTCTACTGAGCGGCTATTACTTGTTACTTAAAGCCTACAGCAATCAGCTAGATATTATTCTTGGCACGCCAATTGCCGGAAGGCACTATCCGGGTATTGAAAATACATTAGGTTTTTTTGTCAATACATTGGCATTAAGGCGACAAATTAGCGATGAAGAGAGTCTTACTGATTTTATTCAAGCAACGGCCGGTTTACTTAGTGAAGCACAGCAGCAGCAAGATCTTCCTTTTGAAAAATTAGTTGATGCGCTTCAAATTGAAAAAGATCCAGCAAGACATCCGCTATTTCAAGTTATGTTTGGCGTGCAATCATTTGGTTCACTTGCGCAAACTGACTCACAAGCACTGTTTACGTCATATCAAACAAAAATGGCACAATATAAAGTCGCTAAATTTGATCTTTCAACCATGCTTGATGATAGTAAAGACGCGATCAGTGGTATTTTTAACTATGCAACAGCGTTATTTAAAGCCGAAACAATAGAGGGCTATATTAAGACCTATTGTTATATTTTAGAACAAGTTAGTGATTTAGCCGTATTACAAGAACCAATAAAACAATTACGTTATCTTGATGAACGCCAATACCAAACGGTAATTTATGATTGGAATAAAACTGAGTGCGATTATTATGCCGATCAAACCGTAATAAGTTTGTTCGAAGCGCAGGTGATCAAGTCAGCACATTACCCGGCGGTTATTTTTAATGACATCACATTAAGTTATGAACAATTAAACCAGCAAGCTAACCAGCTCGCTCATCACATAAAAAGCCAATACAGTATAAAACCTAATGATTTTGTCGGTTTATACCTAAATCGTAGTGAACAAATCGTTGTAACAATGCTGGCGGTGTTAAAAGCCGGCGCGGCTTATGTTCCGATTGATCCTGATACACCAAATGAACGTAATCGTTTTATTATTAGCGATGCAAACGTTAAGGTGGTGATCACCCAACGGTGTTATCAAACTAAAATTGCGACATTTTCCCCTGATGTACCTTTAATCGTGATTGAACAAAGCGAAACTGATGCCATATTATCGTTACAACGTCACGATAATATTATTACTGCGACAAAATCGACCGATTTAGCCTATTGTATTTATACCAGTGGCACAACGGGTAAGCCTAAGGGAACACTTATTACCCATCGTAATATTAATCGTTTAGTAATAAACCCTAACTATACTGAAATTTCGCCAAATGACCGATTCCTTGATATATCCGGTTATCAATTTGATGCCTCAATTTATGATATTTTTGCCGCCTTACTCAATGGCGCTGGCGTAGTAATAGTTGAAAAACAGCGTTTTTTAAACCTAACCGATTTTAACCAGCTGATTCTCGATAATCAGATCAGTAACTGCTTTATTACTGCTGCATTTTTTAATACGCTCGTCGAGGCTGAGTTACCAAATTTAGGGCGATTAAATTATATTTTAGTCGGCGGTGAGGCATTATCGGTTTATCATATTAATCGTTTTAGGCAGCTTTACCCAACCGTTAAATTAGTTAATGGTTATGGCCCGACAGAAACTACAACATTTGCGGTTACTTATCAAATTAACTCAGCGAACGTGGCCTTTAGGCATAGCGTGCCAATAGGTCGACCGATTAATAATACTTCGTTATACATACTCGATAGTTGCTTGCGTCCCGTACCTGTTGGGGCTGTGGGGGAATTATATATCGGTGGAGCGGGTGTCGGTTTAGGTTATTTAAATAATCCACAATTAACCGCTAAAGTCTTTATTGATAATCCATTTCAAACACTGGATCAGCGGTTAGCTCAATACAATGGCCATTTATATAAAACGGGCGATCTGGTTCGTTATCTTGCTGATGGCAATATTGAGTATCTTGGACGTAATGACTTTCAAGTTAAAATTCGCGGTTTTCGTATTGAATTAGCTGAAATTGAGAGCTATTTGCATCGATATTCGACAATAAAACAAGCATTAGTTATTGCGAATACGGATGATAAAGGTAACAAGCAACTCGTAGCCTACTATGTTGCAGGAAAACCTATCAGTCACGGTGTATTATTTGATTATCTGCAGCAAAGCTTGCCTGAATATATGATCCCGTCAGCATTTATACACCTTAGTGCTTTGCCATTAACGTTAAATGGTAAAGTAGATCGCAATGCACTGCCGACTGCTGCTACTACCGATATTGAGGGTGATTATATCGCGCCAGCTAGCCCTACAGAGCAACAAGTAACTGCGCTTTATGCTGAGTTACTCTCTGTTAATACTGATGAAAGTATTAGTGTGATGGCTGATTTTTTTAGAATGGGGGGGAATAGCATCCTTGCTATCAAACTAGCGAGCCGTTTATCTCACCGTTACAGTAAAATAGTTCATGTCGCTGATATTTTCAGTTATAAAACGGTTCGTGGCTTAAGTCATTATATTGACACTTTAGCCGGCTCACAATATACCATCCAGTCTCAAAAAGTTGAGCATGCTGAACAGCAGCTATTATCTTTTGCACAAGAACGATTATGGTTTATTGATAGTTATGCAAGAGGCAGTAACGCTTATAACATCCCTATAATACTAAAATTAAGCCCACAGATATCACTAGAAGTATTAGCTAAAACGCTAAATAAAATCATTACTCGGCATGAAATCTTGCGAACTATCATTAAAACTAACCGGAGCGGTGAGGGATACCAAAACGTTTTACCTATCGACATGGCAACGCTAACGATTGACCATAAACCATGCCACAATATTGGTGAACTCAATAGCTATATTGCTGAACATGTACATAATATTTTTGATTTAGCTACACAAATTCCATTATCGGCTCAAAGCTATCAACTTGAAAAACAGACTTATTTTAGTCTTGTTATTCATCATATAGCCTTTGATGGCTGGTCAATCGACTTATTAATCAAAGAATTACACTATTACTATAACGTATTTAGCTCATCAACTGCGTTACCCGAGCTGCCCCCTGTAAAGGTTCAGTATAAAGATTTTGCCTTATGGCAGCGTCAATATTTACACGGTGCTCAATTGCAGTCACAGCTAAATTATTGGTGTGACCATTTGCAAGATTATCAACCACTGAATCTTCCACTTGATAATCCGCGTCCGTTGCAAATTGATTATAGTGGAGCTGATCTTTGCTTTAATTTAACCAAAGAGACCAGTCAAAACCTTAGGCAACTTGCCGCTAATTTGAATGTTAGCTTATATACCGTCTTGCTGAGTGGTTATTATTTGCTACTCAAAGCATATAGCAATCAATCTGATATTATATTAGGTACGCCAATAGCAGGTAGACACTATTTAGGTATTGAAAATACGATGGGCTTTTTTGTTAATACCTTGGCATTAAGGCATAAAATTGATAATAACATGCCGGTTATTGATTTTATTAAAGCAACGGGCGAGCTGCTCAGTCAGGCGCAGCAGTATCAAGATCTCCCATTTGAAAAGCTAGTAGACACGTTAGTCGTCGAACAAGAGCCGTCAAGACACCCATTATTTCAAGTAATGTTTGGTGTACAATCTTTTGGTGCGGCAAATCAACCACTTAATGAGTCACTTTTTACCCCTTATCAAACCGATTCTCTTCAATACAATATTGCCAAATTTGATCTGACCACAATTCTCGATGATAGCGCAGAGGCGATTAGTGGTTATTTTAACTATGCTACGGCATTATTTAAGCCAGAAACGATCAGTGGCTATATTGACACTTATTGCCATATTCTCGATGAAATCATTAAACTCAGTGTGCAACAGCAACAAATTAAGCAATTAACTTATTTAGATAATACAACCTATGACAAAGTTCTCTATCAATGGAATCAAACGCAATATGATTATCCTAGAAATAAAACGATTGCACAGATGTTTGAGGCGCAAGTGGCAATAACACCAGACAATATTGCGCTGGTTTATGAAGGTTATCGCTTAACTTACCGAGCATTAAATGAACAAGCCAATCAGTTGGCGCATTATTTACAAAATAGGCTGATGTTGCAAGGTGATGATTTAATCGCGATCTGTTTAGATAAAGCCCCTCAGCTGATAGTCACTATTTTAGCCGTATTAAAAACTGGGGCAGCTTATGTACCATTAAGCCCTCAATTGCCTGCAGAGCGAAAGCATTGGCTAATTGATGATACGCAATGCAAAGCGATCATAACCATCTTAGCCTATCAAACAACCTTAAATAAGGTATTAAACAATAGCAATGCTCTTGTCGTCTGTCTCGATGATGCCAATGTGCAAGAACAATTAACCGCACATCGTATAGAGAATACTGCAACCACTACAATGGCAGACAATTTAGCCTATGTTATTTATACGAGTGGCACAACAGGTAAGCCAAAAGGCGTTATGATAGAGCATCACTCCGTTATCAATGCAACCTTTGTACAGCAAGCAGCAATGGGGCTGCAAACCTGTAATGTTGATACGACCAGTAAAAATACGTTATGGTACTCTGATTATACGTTTGATGCTCATGTACTTGATATTTTCACACCATTATTAACGGGTAATTGTTTACATATTTTTGCTCAGAATAAACGGTTAGATTTACCAGCATTAATTGACTATGCAAGTACGCAACATATCGATTATGCCTTTATTCCACCTGTTTTATTGGATAAAAATCAAGTTATCCCTATTGGCACTATATTGGTAGGTGGAGAGATGATTTCACAAAATATTGTTGATTATTATTATCAGCAGCGACGGCCACTAATTAATGCTTATGGACCAACTGAGGCCTCAATTTGGGCAACTTACCGACAATATGGTGAAGGCGATATTAATAACAATATTGGCAAACCTATTTACAATGTCTCGGTTTATATCTTAGATAGCGAGTTAAGACCGGTACCAATTGGCGCATACGGCGAGCTTTATATAGGTGGAGCGGGAGTTGGACGTGGTTATTTAAATAACATTGAATTGAGTGATAAAGCCTTTATTACCAATCCATTCCAGAGCGAAAAACAAAAAATCACGGGTGAAAATAGCCGGCTTTATAAAACAGGCGATATTGTGCGTTACTTTATTGATGGCAATATTCAGTACCTTGGGCGTAATGATTTGCAAGTTAAAATTCGCGGCTTTAGGATTGAACTCTCAGAAATTGAAACTCGCTTGCTAGAACATCCTTATATCAAGCAAGCGCTTGTACTTGCTCATGATAGTAGTTTAGGTGATAAACAACTCATTGCATATTATGTTGCAGAGAAAACCATCGACCATGAGGAATTATTTGATCATTTGCAACAATCATTACCTGAATATATGATACCTGGCGCGTTTATTTATCTTGATACTTTGCCATTAACATTAAATGGTAAAATAAATAAGGCTGTGCTACCCGCTGCTCACATCAATATTACTGCTAATACGATTAATCCGCTTACTGACACAGAGCATAAAGTGACCGAAATCTATTGCGAATTATTAGCGATTGAGGCCAATGCGATCAGTGTTACAGATAATTTCTTTCGCATGGGGGGAAATAGTATTTTAGCAATGAAGCTTGCTACTAAATTATCTGATAAAACAGGTAAAGCAGTTCATATTGCTGATATTTTTAACTATAAAACAATTCAAGCGATCAGCCAATATATTGATAGTATTGCTAGTCATCAGTTAATGATTATGCCTTTTAATGTGCACCGAGTACAAGATCAGCAGCTTTCTTTTGCGCAAGAACGGTTATGGTTTATTGATAACTATGAAGGTGGTAGTAACGCTTATAATATTCCCCTGACATTAATGTTAGGAAAGCAGGTATCATTGGCTATTCTCACTAAAGCGCTGCATAAAATCATTGAACGGCATGAAATATTACGAACGGTTATCAAAGTTAATATAGACGGTATCGGGTACCAAGATGTTTTAGCCGCAGACAGTATTGAAATGACGATAGAGCATACTATTTGTGACGATACAGCCGGGCTAAATTTACACATCAGCAAACATATTAATCGTGTTTTTGCATTAGCTACGCATATTCCATTATCAGCACAAAGCTATCAACTAGGTGAACAAACATACCTAAGTTTGGTTATTCACCATATAGCCTTTGATGGTTGGTCTATTGATCTATTGATAAAAGAGCTAAATTACTATTATCGCTTCTTTGAGTCACTAAGCGCGATGGACGAGTTACCCGCAATACAAGTTCAGTATAAAGACTTTGCGCTGTGGCAGCGGCAATATCTGCGAGATGAGCGATTGCAATCTCAGTTAGACTATTGGTGTAATCGATTAGCCGATCATCAACCACTAAATCTGCCAACCGATCATCCTCGTCCAATAAATGTTGATTATCATGGTGCCGATATTCGCTTTAATCTAACGCTGGATAGTAGCCAAAAGCTTAGACAATTAGCCGCTGATTTGAACGTTAGCTTATATACCGTTCTGCTAAGTGGTTATTATTTATTACTTAAAGCCTATAGCAATCAATCGGATATTATTTTAGGCACGCCGATAGCAGGGCGCCATTATCCTGGTGTTGAAAATACGATGGGGTTTTTTGTTAATACTTTAGCGCTACGCCGTGAAATTGACCCAATGCAGAGTTTAACTGACTTTATTCAAGCAACGGGCAGATTACTTAATGAAGCGCAGCAGTACCAAGATTTACCTTTTGAAAAACTGGTTGACGCATTAAAAATTGAGAAAGATTCATCCCGGCATCCCTTATTCCAAGTTATGTTTGGTTTACAATCTTTTGGCTTAAACGATAAAACTGGCAGCCAATCACTGTTTACGCCGTATCAAACAAATTCAAGTCAATATAATATTGCAAAATTTGACCTTTCAACGATGCTTGATGATAGCCAAACTGTGATTAGCGGTAATTTTAACTATGCAACCGCACTATTTAATGCTGAAACGGTAAAAGGTTATATTGACGTTTATTGCTATATACTTCAGCAACTAAGTGACTTAGTTGCGCAAAAAAAATCCATCAAACAAGTAAGATATTTAGACGATAACAACTACAACCTCTTAATTAACCAATGGAATCAAACAAGGCAAATTTATCCGACTAATAAAACTATTCATCAAATGTTTGAGGAGCAAGTCGCTAGAACGCCAAATCATACTGCGGTGATTTATAAGGATAATCGATGGACATATTGTGAGCTTAATAGTAAAGCGAATCAATTAGCGGGCTATTTAAGAGATAACTTTACGACTGAGGTTGATAATTTAGTTGCGCTCTACCTTGATCGTTCTCTTTATATGCCAACGGCAATATTAGCGGTATTGAAATCAGGTGCTGCTTATGTGCCAATTGACCCTTTAGCGCCAAGCGACCGAGCGCATTATATTTTAACTAATACTAAAGCAAAGGTAATTCTAACGGTAAATCGTTATTATGATAAATGTTGTGAACTTGCGCAGGAAGGGCAAATCGTTGTTAATTTGCAGTCCTCGATGTTGATTGAGCAACTATCACACTATATAGGCACCAACCTATCACCTCGCGCTAAGCCAAATAGTTTAGCTTATGTTATCTATACCAGCGGTACTACTGGTAATGCAAAAGGGGTAATGATCGAGCATCAAAGCGTCATTAATAAAATTTATTGGCGACAGAAAAAATACCCACTTACTGAAAATGACCGAGTTTTACAAAAAACAAATTACGCGTTTGATGTTTCAGTGTGGGAGCTGTTTTGGGCTAACTGGTATGGGGCAACTATTGTATTTGCTGACTCAGAGCTTTATAAAGATAATCTCTATTTGGTTGAACTTATCATGCAAGAAGGGATCACCACATTACATTTTGTACCCTCTATGCTCGCTACATTTCTTGAAACATTAGAAGGGCAAGTATCACTCAGAACTAAGCTAAAGAGTTTAAGATATTTGTTTTGTAGTGGCGAAGCATTAAACCTTGAAGACGTTAAAAAATGCCATCGCCTTATTCCTGATTGTCAAATTCATAATCTATACGGGCCAACAGAGACAACAATAGAAGTAACATATTATGATTGCAATAACCCAAATCTTACTAGTATTTTCATCGGCAAACCTATCGCGAACACGTCGATATATATCTTAGATGAGTCTTTACAACCCGTTCCCACGGGCGGTATTGGCGAGTTATATATTGGTGGCGATCCTGTCGCGCGCGGATATCTATACAATCAAGTATTATCAGATGAGCGGTTTATTATTAATCCGTTCCAAAATGAGCAAGAAAAACACGAAAACTATAATAGCCGCATCTATAAAACCGGAGATGTTGTTCGTTACATGCATGACGGTAATATCGAATATTTGGGGCGTAATGATTTTCAGGTGAAAATTCGTGGCTATCGTATTGAGTTAAAAGAGATTGAAGCATGTTTAACTAAGCATTCTGCTATTAGCCATGCGATTGCTATTGCCTATGAACGACCAACTAAAGACAAATATTTAGTTGCTTATTACGTTGCGCATAGTGAACTTAATGATGATGTCATTATTCAGCATTTACGTCAAACATTACCTGAATATATGTTACCTGTTGCGTTTGTACATTTAACTACATTACCTATTACTTCAAATGGTAAATTAGATCGGAGCTTACTACCAAAACCCGAGTTTAATAATACGGTGGCGCATATCTTGCCTAACAATGAAGCAGAAAAAATACTTTGTGAAATTTTTTCTGATACATTAAATATTGCGAGCAGCGAAATTAGCATGGAGCATAGTTTTTTTACATTAGGTGGTAATAGTATTTTAGCCATGAAGCTTAATAGCCGAATTAATCAAGTGTTTCAAGTTAGATTATCGTTAGTCGATATTCTAAATTCACGCACCATACGAGAGCTTGCGCTTAAAGTAATGACCACCGATAAACTAGAGTTTAACCCCGTTGTGCCATTAACGGCTATCAGTGATAAACCACAAATTTTTATGATCCATCCAGGCATGGGCGGTTGTTCCGTTTATTTATCTTTAGCCAATAAGCTGGCTAGCCATTATTGCTGTTATGGCGTCGACTCTTATAACTTCTATCATGAGAATAAAATAGATCAACTTGATACATTAGCTAATTATTATTTATCCTATATCGATAGAGTATTAGATGCCTCTAAACCTATCACCCTGCTTGGTTGGTCGTTAGGAGGGCAAATTGCATTAGAAATAGCGACGATATTGGAGGCTCGGAATATTCGAAATATTACCATTTGTGCGCTAGACACATGGTTACTTAATCCCGATGATCTTACTACCGATATACCGATCATTGATTTAGACAAACTGATGGCAGAATTAAATATACCGAAATACTTACGCCCAAACGTGGTATCGGTCACTGAAGTCGATAAGTCAATTTCTTTGCAACCTATTTCGGCTAAGCTCAAAGAGACGAATGTGATTTTATTTAAGGCAATAGAAGAACTGCAATTTGGTGCTTTGCATAAGAAATATTTAGTTAACAATATTGATAGCTATCTTTGCTCAGCGCAACAATTAAGCGTGATTGATTTGGCGACGGATCATTATCGAATGTTAGAAAAAGAGCAAGAGATAATGGATGTCTTAATCAATCTGCTTTAATTCTATTTTGATCGGTGCCGGCTTACGCTTTCTTAAAAGGGCGTAAGTCGGGTTTAAAGAGAGTATAAAATGAATTATATTTATACTATTTGTCTACATGGCGTAAGCTGGGCTGAACTTGCTGCTTATCAATCCATTTTGCCCTTAATTGAGCAGCAAAAAATTAACCAACTACATATGGATGACGATAAATCCCGCTCTCTACTGGGTAAATTATTACTGCTTTACATACTAAAAAAACACTTATCGTATCGAGCATCACAGTTACCTAATTTAAATTATAACCACTATTTTAAACCATTTATCGCAACTATGCCGGGGAGTTTTAATATTTCACATGCGGGTGATTGGGTGGTTTGCGCATATAGTCAGCAGGGGATGATTGGTGTCGATATTGAGCAGCAACAACCGCTCAATATTGATGAGTATCATCAAGTCTTAACGCTCGCCGAACTTAACGCTATTCGACTGGATAAGCTGGAATTTATTCAGTTATGGACCTTGAAAGAAGCCATCATTAAAGCAGATGGTCGGGGATTTCACTTAGCGCCCAATTCATTTGCACTACCAATCCCTTTTATAAACCATTCACCTGTCACGGTAGATGGCAATATCTGGTTTTTACATTGGCAAAAAATTGCCTCTAGATATGCGTTAGCCATTGCCTGCTCAACCCCAACTGATAATACAATAACGAAAAGATTAGATATCAAGCAATTAATTACAACCTGTTATTGTTGAGGCTTTATAAACAGTTGCTCTCTACCGCGGGTTAGGTTGGCAATAAATTTATTCAGCTCTTGAAACTTATCGTCGGTGATGGCGATAAATAGCGATATGCCCTCGGCATCAAAAGTTTGTTCTTCAATGATTGCTTGAATATCTTTAAGTTTATTTTCAAGAATAGGCCATTCATTATATAAACACGAGACTCGGTAAGATTGACGCAAAATAATTGCTGTTAACGGCGCTTGCTGTAAACAATGACTGGCGCTGCCGCCATAAGCGCGCATTAAACCACCCGTACCAAGTTTTATCCCGCCAAAATAACGTGTTACAACAATAACCACATTATCACAACTTTGTCCTTCAATAGCAGCAAGAATAGGGCGTCCAGCGGTACTTGTTGGTTCGCCATCATCACTAAAGCGGTATTGATGCGATAGCTTCCACGCCCAGCAATTATGAGTGGCATTT
Source organism: Orbaceae bacterium lpD02 (assembly GCA_036251875.1). NCBI lineage: Bacteria > Pseudomonadati > Pseudomonadota > Gammaproteobacteria > Orbales > Orbaceae > Orbus > Orbus sturtevantii. Next base: position 475,066 of record CP133960.1, read on the forward strand.
ATATCACTCACATGCGCAATAAAATCGACCGCTTGCTCGGCACTATTAATCGGCGCTGCGTTGACAATAAATCGACTTTTTTTTATCTCTTCGTTGATCGTAAAAGGGGTAATTAGTGTATATAACATGCTTAATTCTGTTAGAATAATCAAACGCCCTTAATCATACTGAACCAGAAGAAAATGTCTATTAATTTAGCACAATTAAAGCTGCAACAAATCGAATATGCTGAGCGTATTATTTTACGCGATGATTTTGCGTTTAAAATTCCCACGATGATTGGTGGGGCGGATGTCGGTTTTGAAGAGGGCGGGAAAATAACACGGGCAGCAATCGTCGTGCTAGCTTACCCTAATTTTGAACTTATCGAGTACAAAATTGCTAAAGTACCGACAACATTGCCTTACATTCCAGGTTATTTATCTTTTCGTGAGTACCCAGCGCTACTTGCCGCGTGGCAACAAATAACAGATAAGCCACAATTACTATTAGTCGACGGTCAAGGTATTGCTCATCCAAGAAAGCTTGGCATTGCAAGTCACTTAGGCTTATTGTTAGATATTCCAACGATTGGTGTGGCTAAAAAGAAATTGTATGGCCAATATGCTCCCTTAGCTAATGAATTATTTGCTTATCAACCGCTATTTAATAAAATAGGCGATGAACAAATTGGTAGTGTATTACGCAGTAAGGTTAAATGTAATCCGCTATTTATTTCATCAGGTCATCGTATTAGCCAATTATCTGCATTAAATTGGGTAAAAGCCTGCTTGAAAGGTTACCGCTTACCAGAGCCGACACGATTTGCTGATGCCGTTGCATCCAATAAACCTGTATTACAAAAACTGTTACACCACTCTTAACACAACGATTAGCGAAATAATTTATGACTGAATTGCGCAAAAATGGCTTTACCTTTAAACGCTTTTTTATTGCTCATGATAACAGCCCCATGAAAGTAACAACCGATAGTTGTTTGCTCGGCGCATGGAGCCCTATAACGGCAAGTACAAAAAAAGTTCTCGATATTGGTTGTGGCTGCGGAATTATTTCGTTAATGCTCGCTCAGCGTCTGGAACATTGTGATAGCCATATCGATGCTATCGATATTGATGCGAATGCGGTTGTGCAGTGCCAAGATAATATTGTTAACTCACCTTTTAATAATATCACGGCTAAGTGCATAGATATCAATCGATACCAGCTAACTAACCCATCTTATTACGATTTAATCGTCACTAATCCCCCTTATTTTGAGCCAGCGGTAGATTGCCGCAATCACCAGCGCCAGCAAGCCCGTTATACTGAAAATTTAAATCATACACAGCTCATTACAGCGGCCAAAAGGTTATTAACCATTACCGGTCGTTTTTGTGTGGTATTACCTTATCATTTATCACATGCATTTATTGAGCTCTGTTTGTCACATAATTGGTACTTGGCGCAGCAGATGCAGATACAATATACCGATAACAAACCTATATCGTTAAGCTTGCTCTGCTTTAGTTTGCAAGCAGTTGAATTACCGGTTCTGCAAAGCTTGACAATGCGCGATAATGAAAACCGCTATAGTCGCGATTTTCGTCAATTACTCAATGATTTTTATTTATTTCAAAAGTAAGCCATCTAAACCGTTCACAATGTAAATACTATAAATATGATTTATAGTATGTTGATTATATTCAAATCGTGACTACTTTATTTATTTGAATGAACGAGAATCGATAGTAAATATTTTGCTATTATTCTTAATGTTATTAAGCCTAATTTGACTTTTCTACTCCTCATGAATCATATGCTTAGCATAATACCATTTTATTTTTCTATCTTATTTCTTCTCTCTATAAGTTTAAATTATAGAACATATAAAAAAACAGACTTAGACAACTAAAAAAACAATCAAGTAATATGCTTAAAATGATATCTGTTGACGGCACGATTAATCATTGCGATATCCATTTATTAATAATTTACCTACAAGGAGAAATCAAATGGTTCATGACAAAGTTGTTTTTATTACGGGTGCGGCAAGTGGCATTGGTAAACAAATTGCTTATACATTTTTGCAAAATGGCGCAAAAGTTGTTTTTTCAGATATTAACGAAAAAATACTTAATGAGATAACCAGCGAATATCAAGCAGCAGGGTTTGATTGCCTAGGTATTAAGTGTGATGTGACTAAAGAAGCTGAAATTAACGCTGCTATCGATCAGGTTGTACAACATTATGGCACAATCGATATTTTAATTAATAATGCGGGTTTGCAACATGTCTCTATGATTGAAGATTTTCCGACCGAGAAATTTGAGTTTATGTTAAAAATGATGCTAGTAGCGCCATTTATTGCGATTAAACGTGTTTTCCCTATTATGAAAAAACAAGGGTTTGGACGCATTATTAACATGGCATCAATTAATGCTGTAGTTGGTTTTGCAGGTAAGTCTGCCTATAATTCAGCTAAACATGGTTTAATTGGTTTAACAAAGGTTGCGGCACTTGAATCGGCTAGCAGTGGTGTCACTGTTAATGCCATTTGCCCCGGATATGTCGATACTCCACTCGTTCGCGGGCAATTTGACGATCTTTCGCGGACTCGTAATATTCCATTAGAAAAAGTATTAGAAGAGGTTCTTTACCCGCTCGTACCGCAAAAACGCTTATTAGATGTGCAGGAAATCGCAGATTATGCACTATATCTATCAAGTGATAAAGCAAGAGGGATCACCGGGCAAGCCTGTTTATTAGATGGTGGTTATACGGCGCAATAACTCAAAGTATATCGACCTAATAAGCTCATATTACTCAGTGATTACAAGGTCGACTTATATAAAAAGGCGGCATAATGGATCTCATTTCATCTTTAGGTGTGGTTTTAGCAGTTATAGCGATTATTTATTTTTCTCTTAAAGAGATTAATATTCTTATTGCAGCGCCAATAGCAACATTGCTTGTCATTCTTACCAACCAAATGGATATTATTAGCGCTATCTTTGGTATCGGTAAAAATGACTATATGGGTGCTTTAGGCTATTATATTATGAATTTTTTTGCTATTTTTTTATTAGGTGCTATTTTAGCAAAATTTATGGAAGAGAGTGGGGCAACGATATCAATAGCTGACTTTATTCTTAAACGATTTGGCAGCCAAAAACCTTATAGAGTATTACTGGCGATTTTTTTTATTAGTGCGATTTTAACTTATGGCGGCATTAGTCTATTTGTAGTTATGTTTGCGATAATTCCGCTTGCTAGAATACTATTTAAAAAACTAGATATTGCTTGGAATTTAATTCAAGTACCATTATGGCTGGGTATGGCAACGGTAACGATGACCATTCTTCCTGGTACTCCAGCAATACAAAATATTATTCCTATCCAGTTTTTAAATACCTCGCTTACCGCTGCTCCTATCCCGAGCTTATTTGGCGCTCTAGGGTGTATTACTTTTGGTCTATGCTACATGAAATACGTACTTAATCGCAGTTTGAAAAAGGGCGAGAACTACGCAACTTATGTCACAAATGATAATTCGGCTGCCTTAGGTCGTAAATTACCTAGCTTTATCACCAGCATTTTGCCCTTAATTTGTTTAATTCTCATTGCTATTTCTGGCAGTATTCTGGGGAATGACGTGGTCAAAAAGAACATTATTTATGTTGCACTGATTGTGGCTATTTTATTATCCGTTTTACTCTTTCACTCATTTTTACCAGATAAAGTTCAGACGTTGAGCATTGGCGCGAGTGGGTCGGTTGGTCCTATTTTTGCCACTGCGTCTTCGGTTGCTTTTGGTACCGTAATTATGATCGCGCCAGGTTTTAGCTTTTTTAGCCAGCTAATCATGTCTATTCCAGGTAATCCATTAATTAGTTTGACGGCATTAACGGCTTTAATGTCGGGGGTAACAGGCTCATCTTCGGGAGCATTAGGGATTGTGATGCCAAATTTTGCACAGTATTATTTAGATACTGGTATAGCTCCAGAGCTGATCCATCGAGTAGCAGCCGTAGCGTCAAATATTTTAACCTTGACGCCACAAAGTGGCGTTGTGTTAACGTTTTTAAGTTTAACTAAATTAACCCACAAGACCGGTTTTAAAGATACTTTTATTGTGGTGACTGTTGGAACGTTAATTGCCGAAGTGATTATTATTAGCCTTGGCTTAATCATCTATTAATTATCTATTTTGTTATGATTTATTTATAAAATATGATGTTAGCTTAAAGTAACGTTTTGTTAAACTAACATCATAATCAACTATCATAACAATGGCATAATATAAAAATAAATAGCAGCAACAATAGCCAATAAAATGATGGTAATAGCATAAAACTTATCATGTAAATAGCTAAACGCGCTTAGTTTTCTTTGTTTCCGGGCATATAGATAAAATGCTAGGCCAACAGCATATAAGATCATCGAAAGCAATAAGTAGACAATTCCACCAGCATAAATTAGCCAGAAGCCATAAATTGTTGCTGAACAACCAATGAAAACCAAATAAAGATTACGGCTTTTTAGCGCTAATTTAAGCACAAATACCGCCGATAACAGGTAAGGAATAAGTACCATGGAGGTTGATAACTGAATTAGGGTGTTATAGCCACTTTGATAAAAGTGGGCAAGGATCATTAAAATGGTAATAAAGAAACTCGTTAACCACAGTGCTTTATAGGGCGTTCCAGTAGAATTTAATTGACCAAAGCAGCTTGGCACTGTGTTTTTATCCCCTCGACCAGCCAGATAGAGCATTTCAGCTGCTAACATAAGCCATGAGAGTAACCCTCCACATACTGAAACAACTAAGCCGATATTAATAAATGTCGCTCCCCAGCTCCCCACGACTCGCTGAATAACTAATGCCATAGATGGGTTTTTCATCATAGCTAGCTCTTCTTGCGGAACAATTCCCAATGATAAAACTGAAACACAAACTAATAATATACTGGTAATTAGAAAACCGAAAAATGTCGCTCGGCTAATACTAATCATATTTTTAGCTCTTGATGCATATACCGTTGCGCTTTCGATGCCCAGATAGACCCAAACGGTATAAAGCATTGTATGTTTTATTTGCTGCATGATTGAACCTAGTTGTGGTGACCCCCAGAAGTCGAGTCGAAAGGTCTCGAACCTAAAAGCCAAAACAATACAGATAATAAATAAACCGATTGGCACAATTTTCGCTAACGTAACTAAGCAGTTCAAGGTAAATGCGGTATATATACCTCGTAAAACGAAAAAATGAACGATCCATAAAAAGCTTAAACCCCCTATTACGGCAGATAACGTTGTACCATCGCCAAAATAGCTAAAACAATCAAATGAACCTAATGCACTAAAGAGTATCACTAAGTAGCTTGCGCAGGCCATCCACGCTGAAATCCAATAGCCCCAGGCCGCATTAAAGCCAATATAATCACCAAAACCTTTACGCACGTAGCCATATAATCCATCATTAATTTTATAAAAACGTAATGACAAATATTGAAATACGCGAGTTAGCATTAACATGCCAAAGAGGGTAATTACCCAGGCAATCAGAATTGAGGCGGCACCCGCGCCTTCTGCCATATTTTGTGGCAGGCTAAAAATACCGCTACCGACAATGCCTCCGACAACAAGCAATGTGAGCGGTAATAGCCCTAGTTTTTTTCTAACGGGATTATTCATCATATAATCTTATTGTTTTATTTTAATAATTAAAATCGTAATGACATGCAGCTTACACCGCCATCTATTTTACGGTATTCAGATGTATCAACTTCGATCACCTGATAACCTAATGCCACAATTTTAGCTTTAGTAAGCGGATAACCAGATGGCATAATCACGTTACCATTAACCCAAATGCAGTTAGCGGCATAGCTCTCTTCTTCAGGAATTTCGATGATATTTAGATGGCTAAATTCTGCTTTAGTTATAAATTCACCTGCGGCAAGTAAGTTATTCTTTTCTAAATAAGAGAGCCCGGTTTTTAAGTGTAAAACTTTATCTAGCGTAATAATTGAGCCAGTTAATCCGTATTTATTTAATATTGCGATCATCTGCGTGGCGCCTTCATGATTGGTTCTAGCCGATAAGCCGATATAATAATGAGTACCAACCATCATAATATCTCCAGCTTCAACGTTGCCTGGTGCCAAAATTCTTTCAACATTATTAGGGTAAAATTGAGTAATAGCGCTTTCAATAATTTCAATTTCTTTAAGGCGGCTTTTAGCGCCAGGTCTTGTGATAATCGCACAGTGAGGGGTACAAAGCGCGGTATCTTCAACAAAAACAGAATCAGGAAATTGTTCATTAGGTGGCAGTATAGTTACCTCAACAGCGCATTGCTGTAGTGCTTTAATATACTCGTGATGCTGCTGTAACGCTTTTTGATAATCGGGTTTACCAAAATTGACAGAGGTTAATCCATCCACTAATGTTTGACTCGGGGTTCTTACTATGGCATGTTTAAATTTAAGCATAATGCGTCCTTTTTCGTTATTTATTCTTAATTTGTGCATAATAATTCATTTTTGAATAAATAATCAAGTTTTTATTGATTATTTATTCAAGTTGATCGTAAAAATTAAAAAACAATCCGGCTTTGAATTCACATTGTTGATAATAAAAAACCGCAAATAACTTTAGTTATTTACGGTTTTAGCCAACTTGCATCAATAATATCGATGCGAAATAGGAATTGAGTAAATGTTACAATTAAGCGAACTCAACTAATGAAAAACAGTTAACGCCCATAGCGGTTAATTTTGCTTGACCTTCTAAGTCAGGTAGGTTAATAACAAAGGCTGCATCTTCAACAATGCCGCCTGATTTACGAATTAATTTAGTCGTTGCAGCAACCGTGCCGCCAGTTGCTAGTAGGTCATCAATAATTAGCACGTGTTCGCCAGACTTAATTGAGTCAGTATGAATTTCTAATGTGTCAGTGCCATATTCAAGTTGATACTCTTCTTTAAATACATGACGGGGCAACTTATGCGGTTTTCTCACAGGGATAAATCCGACACCTAAAGCCAAAGCGATTGGCGCTGCAAAAATAAAACCACGTGCCTCAGTACCCACAACTTTATCGATTTTTTTATCTTTATAGTGCTCAACAAGTAATTCAATGGTCAATTTAAATGCTTGTGGATTTTCTAATAAGCTGGTGATATCCCGAAACAACACCCCTTCTTTCGGGTAGTTTGGGATGGTAATGATACTCTCTTTTATAATGGCTAATTTAGTTTGTTGGTTTTGCATAGCGCATTTTCCTTATTTACAATTAAATTATTTTCTAACAATACATTTACTATAAACATAACCAAGTAGCGCCCCAACTAATGCAGGAACAATCCAACCAAGACCTTGTTCATATAGCGGTATATAACGGGTTAATATCTCATTACTATATTGAATACCCTTTGTCACATTAGGCAAATAGATAGATAGTTCAGAACCTTGGGTCATTGCCGAATTAAGTTCAAACAAAATACTGGTTAATAATGTTAGATAAATTGCCCCAACATAAATCGATTTACGGCCGTTAAATAATCGATGGAAGAACATTAAAATAATTAATACGATAGTAACGGGATAAATAATAGATAAAACCGGTACTGAAAATGAAATTAGGGCTGTTAAACCAATATTTGCAAATAGTGCACTAACAACTGAAAAAATAACCGCATATTGGCGATAAGATAGCTTAGGACAAAGTGAAACTAAATAGTTTGCACATGCATTAGTTAATCCGATATTTGTTGTCATACAAGCAACCGTAACCATTATTCCTAAAATTAAATTACCCCAGACACTAAAATAGTAGGTTGAAACCCTGGCTAAAATTTGGCCGCCATTTTCGAGAACACCTAATTTGGTGACACTTGTTGCACCCATATAGACTAACGAGATATAGAAAAAAGCTAAAATAGCACCAGCAATTAAACTTGCTTTAAAGCAGGCTATCATTATCTTAGTTTTATCTTTAATGCCATAATTCATAATACTTTGTACGACGATAATACCAAAAACAAGGGATGCAAGAGTATCCATTGTTAGGTAGCCTTGAGTAAAGCCAGTAAAAAAGGGTAAATTTTGATAATCCTCATTGACCGCCGGTAAGGTTTCGCCCATCGGGAAAATTAAGGCGGCTAAAATTAATATCAGAATAAAGGTTATTTTTAATGGTGTAAGAATTTTACCTACTATATCAATAAACTTCCGAGGATTAAGGGCTAGAAAACAGCATGTACCATAGAAAAAAATCGTAAATAAAGCTAAACAAACGGTATCAAATTTTTCATCTACAAATGGTTTTAGGGCAATTTCATACGAAACACTGCCGGTTCGAGGCATAGCAAATAAAGGGCCGATAGTAAGATAAAGCGTGGTTGCAAAAATAAGCCCGAAAACAACACCACAGCGCTGAGCAATTTTTAAGAAATCTTTTTCCCCAGAGAGACCTACCGCCATAACACCAAGCAGTGGCATCATTACCCCAGTGATAACAAAGCCTAACGCAGCGAGGTCAAAATTATCGCCAGCTAGCTGACCTAACATAACAGGAAAAATAAGATTACCTGCACCAAAAAATAAGGCAAAAAGAGTGATGCCGATTAGAATAATACGCATAATGTTTAATTTTTTAATAACAAAGTGAGCGATTATAGCGTAAAAATTCAGTTATACACACAAAAAAATATGTTTCACGATCAGTCATTAATCGTTATTAATGCCTTTTTGTTGAATTTTTTCTAGACTAAAAAAGTCTTAATATTGAATAATAGCAACTACAAAATAGTTACTAATAAATGGTAAGGATAATTATGAAAAAAATACTATTAGCATTATTCACACTAATTCTGGCTAGCAATGCTCAGTCAAGAACATTTACAGAAATTAAATCATCGGGAATGCTAGTCATTGGGGTGCCTGCTGATTATGCACCGCTTGCCTATTATAACAAACAAGGAAAATTAGTGGGTTTCGATATTGATATGGCTAAAAATTTAGCTAACTCACTTAATTTAACAGCCGTTTTTTTTATAACTAGTTGGCCAACGCTTTCCCAAGATTTAATCGATGATCGATATGATATTGCAATGGGCGGGGTTACCTATACTAAAGCGAGAGCGGAGCAATTTGCACTTTCTAACCCAATTGTACCTAATGGCAAAATTGCATTGGCCAGCTGTCAGTCAGCAGCTAAGTTAGTCGATTTAGACCATATTAATCAAGCCGATGTTAAAGTCGTTGTCAATCCAGGTGGGACAAATGAAAGCTTTGTAAATAATTATATTCATCAAGCACAAATTATTAGAGTGAAAAATAATATCGATAATATTCAATCGTTAAGAGACAAAACCGCTGATATGATGGTTACTGATTTAATCGAAGGGTACTACTATCAATATTCGGAACCAGGAGTATTATGTTTAGCGACTAAAACACCATTTTTAGGTACTAAAAGTTATAAGGTATACATGCTTAGTCAGCAAAATCTGGATCTGCTTGATGCGATAAACAACCAGTTAACTCAGTTAGATATTCATAATATTGCCCAAAAATGGGGAGTACATACCCAGCTTGAGTAAGTTTTTTTGGATAGCGCTTAAATTGTGCTGTTACAGGTATCGACTTCTATTAACGTTGATATCGATATGAACGGCATTTATGATTACGGCGAGCAGAATTAATAGTAATCTTGTTGTCTATACGTTAAATTAAACGATTTTAAATTAAAAGCGCCTTATTTATTACAAAGCGCGTTTACTATGGCTACATTTTTTCGATAGTTTTTATCCCTAACATATCTAAACCAATTTTTAATGTTTTAGCCGTTAAGGCTGCTAATTTTAAACGGCTTTGTTTAAGTTGCTCTGTTTCCGCTGATAATACAGGGCAATGTTCATAAAAACTTGAAAATAGGGTAGCGATATCATAAAGATAAGCACACAGTACATGCGGTAAGCCATCATTAGCTACCACATTAACGGCCTCATTAAATTGTAATAATTTAACAGCTAAAGCGCGTTCTTTATCATGTTTGAGGTTAATATAACCATCTAAATTATCTACCGACAAATCGGCTTTACGGAAAATAGATAGCACTCGTGTATAAGCATACTGTAAATAAGGTGCCGTATTGCCTTCAAACGATAGCATGTTATCCCAATCGAATACGTAATCAGTGGTTCGATTTTTTGATAAGTCTGCATATTTAACTGCACCAATAGCTACGGCATCAACAATTGTTGCGAGTTCTTCATTAGATAAATCAGGATTTTTGGATTTAATTAATGCTGTTGCGCGTTCAGTTGCTTCATCTAATAAGTCATTGAGTTTTACTGTATCACCCGAGCGTGTTTTAAATGGTTTGCCATCTTTACCAAGCATCATTCCAAACATATGGTGTTCAAGTTGTAATGATGATGGAATGTAATTAGCTTTATGGGCGACTTGCCAGACTTGTTCTAAATGTTGATGTTGCCTTGAATCGGTATAATATAAAATACGATCAGCATGCAGCTCTTCATAACGGTATTTTACCGCTGTAATATCGGTTGTGGCATAAAGGTAGCCACCATCACGTTTTTGAATAATCATGGCCATCGGTTCGCCTTCTTTATTCTTAAACTCATCTAAGAATACAACCGTTGCGCCATCACTTTCAACTGCAATTCCTTTTGCTTTAAGGTCAGTAACTACGTCAGGTAACATCGAATTATAGATGCTTTCCCCCATGGTGTCTTCTAGTGACAATGTCACATTTAGTCGTTTATAGGTGGCGATATTTTGAGTCATAGTAATATCTACCAATTTACGCCACATAGCGCGACAATACTCATCACCACCTTGTAATTTAACCACATAATTACGTGCTTTTTCTGCAAAAATCGGATCTTCATCATAATGTTTTTTGGATTCACGGTAGAAGCTTTCCAAATCGGATAGCGCCATATCATTGGCATTTTCATTTTGCATTTTTTCCAGATAAGCAATTAGCATACCAAATTGCGTACCCCAATCACCGACATGATTTGCCTTAATGACATTGTGCCCTAAAAACGATAACACACGCACCGATGCATCACCAATAATAGTCGAACGCAGGTGACCGACATGCATCTCTTTAGCAACATTAGGTGCGGAATAGTCAATGACAATATTTTGGGGTTTGTCTGCGAGTGTTAGATTCAGTTTTTCATTGAACAGTGTTAGATCTGCTTGCTTAGCAAGCCAGTGTTCATTTAAAAATAGATTAATAAAACCTGGCCCAGCAATTTCAATTTTACTGACATAATCAGCAATCGATAGATGCTTAACGACTTCTTCCGCTAATTGTCGAGGGTTCATGGATAATTTTTTAGCTGCCGCCATAATACCGTTGGCTTGATAGTCGCCAAATTGAGCTTTAGCAGATTGTTTTATTAATGCATCACAATCGCTTGGTGCACCTGCTGCAACCATAGCTTGTTTGATCTTGTCAGAGAGTAATAATTGAATATTCACTGTACTTACCTAAATATTGATAAAATATTGGCGCATATAATACCTGCAAAGGTAAAAAAAGTCATTCTTCCAATAAAGATGATTTACTTTATCGTTTAATCCGCTAGAATAAATTGTTCTCAACGGGGAGCCGTGGTGAAAACCAAAGCTGAGAGTTGCGCAAGCATGACCCGTCGAACCTGAACCGGCTAATACCGGCGGAGGGATTGAGCATGTCAAAGATAGTGTTATCTTTTATTTACTCAAACCTTTTGTCTTAAAGTATATATTATTTATATACTTAAGTTGTATAGCTAAGTTACATAATTAGGTTACATAATTAAGTTACATAGTTAAGAGGGCAAAATGTTACGTATTATCTCTTTTTTTATTATCTTATTATTAGGTCTGCCACTGTTTGCTAAAGATAAACCGGTATTAACTGTCTATAGCTACAGCTCTTTTCTATCGGAGTGGGGACCGGGCAATAAAATTAAACAAGACTTTCAAACGAAGTGTGACTGTTTAGTTAATATGGTGAGTATCGATGATGGGGTGATGATCCTAAATCGCTTAAGATTAGAAGGTGAGCGGAGTAAAGCTGACATTATTATTGGTCTCGATACTAGCTTGATAGGTCAGGCTAACAAGGCTGATTTAATTCAGCCCCATCAAATGACAAGACCCACTAATTTAGCTATAGATTGGTGGGATAAGCAATTTATTCCTTATGATTATGGTTACTTTGCTTTCATCTATAACAAAGAGCATATTACTTCACCACCACAGAGCTTTGCCGAACTACTTAATCACCCCGAGTGGAAGATCGTTTATCAAGATCCCCGTACCAGCACGCCGGGGCTAGGTTTACTACTTTGGGTTAATAACATTTATGCGCAAGATTCTGCCAATATCTGGCAAAAACTTGCCAAGCAAACATTAACGGTAACCAAAGGATGGAGTGAATCGTATGGCTTATTTTTGCAAGGTGAAGCCGATTTTGTGTTAAGTTATACCACATCACCCGCGGTACACATGATTAATGATAACGATCATCGTTATCAAGCCGCAATATTTGATGAAGGCAATTATCGACAGATAGAGCTCGCGGCGATAACTAAGTATTCCCAGCAACCAGAGCTCGCCAAGCAGTTTCTGGCTTTTTTATTAACTCCTGCAGTACAACAATTAATTGCTGAAAAAAACATTATGTATCCAGCAGTTAATACCACTGTACCAGCGGCTTATGCCGAAATACCGCAAGTAACTAAATCGTTATCATTTAATGAAAATGAGGTGTTTAACAATCAAAAAAAATGGATTAAACAATGGCAACGAGCCGTCAGCCAATAGCGGCGTACTTACCGGGTATAATGGTGGTGATATTTATCACTACCATTGTTGTGAGCGCTCTAGCCTCATTATGGTGGTTCGCTTTTACTAATAGCGATGAACCTTTTTATTTTGATAGCTACCTTTGGCAAATTATCTTATTTACCTTTATACAAGCTACATTATCAACGATTATATCCGTCATCTTAGCGGTATTTTTTGCTAAAGCGATATATCAAAATCATTTCATTGGTAAAGCATGGCTGCTACGGCTGCTATCATTAACCTTCGTATTACCGTCATTAGTTGTTGTAACAGGTTTAATTGCGGTTTATGGCGCTCATGGCTGGATTGCTAAATTATGTCTGTATATGAACATGGATTATTCATTCTCGATTTATGGATTAAATGGTATTTTAATTGCGCATGTTTTCCTCAATTTCCCTTTTGCCAGTAAATATTGCTACCAATCATTATTATTGATCCCTAATCAACAAAGGCAGCTAGCAGAACAACTCGGTTTAAGCCCTGTATATACTTTTCGCTATTTAGAGCTACCAGTATTAATTAAGCAGCTGCTACCTCTTAGCGGGCTTATCTTCATGTTATGTTTTTCAAGCTTCGCGATCGTTTTAGCGCTTAGCGGTGGGCCTAAATATACCACGATAGAAGTTGCCATTTATCAAGCTGTACGCGATTTTGAGCTTAACCAAGCCGTCATTTTATCATGTATTCAATTACTCTTTTGTTGTGGTTTTTTATTACTATTAAAACGCTTAGAGCCTAAAAAATCACCACTTTTGATTAATAATAACCAGCCTTATGTTAGTCGCCGCAATCAATGGCAAAATTACGGTAGTTATAGCATCGTAGCCGTTGGTGCTTTATTTATTAGCTTGCCATTATTAACGATTGTTTTTGAAGGAATTTATCATGCTTCCTATCTTTTTTTGACGAAATCACTCGTTGTTGCAACATTTACCTCGATTATTGTTGCGGTATGCTCGGCCGTGTTGGCGATGTTGCAAGCCATTTTGCTATTATGGACAAATAGTCGATTACAATTTGTGGGCAAAAATAAGCTAAGTGAAATATTAATGCTATTAGGTACACTCATTTTAGCTGTACCGAGTATGGTGCTATCAGCGGGATTCTTTATTGTATTTTATCGCTTTAGTGACACATCAGGAGTTATCTTTATCTTAGTGGTGATTAGTAACAGCCTATTAGCATTACCGTTTATTTTAAAGCAACTCTCAGTACCGCTAACTGATTTGACTAAACAATATGGCTTTTTGAGCCAATCACTTAATATCAAAGGCTTTCGTTATTTTTATTTAATTGAATTTAAGGCACTAAAAAAATTATTTGTTTATAGTTTTACCTTAGCGTGCATTATGTCGCTGGGCGATTTCGGTATTATAGCACTGTTTGGTGGGCAGCAATTTATGACCTTACCTTATTACCTTTACGAACTCATTAGCCATTATCGTTACCCAGAAGCATCATTTAGTGCACTGTTATTATTGCTAATTAGTTTTTTATTTATGACACTATTTGAGTACTCCCATGATGATCGAACTTAATCAGGTTGTTTATCTTTATGATGCTAAAAAAATGACGTTTAACTTTAGCGCTGAGCGAGGTGAAATTGTCACTATACTGGGTCCGAGTGGCGCAGGTAAAAGTACCCTATTGAGTTTAATAGCGGGTTTTATTCGCCCTACATCAGGCGACATTCTATTAAATCATCAAGATCATACCAATACGATGCCAAGTAAAAGACCCGTATCAATGCTGTTTCAAGATAATAACCTATTTACACATTTATCGGTGGAGCACAATTTAGCATTAGGGCTATCACCAACCTTAAAGTTAACTGCGGCTCAGCGTCAGCAATTAACGTTTATTGCCCAACGGATTGGGTTAGATGATTATTTGGCGGCTTATCCCTCTCAACTTTCTGGCGGGCAAAAACAACGCGTTGCGATAGGGCGCTGCTTATTGCAACGTCGCCCCATTTTACTGCTTGACGAGCCATTTTCTTCGTTAGATCCTAAACTTAAAAAAGAGATGATTGAACTGATGCAGCAAATTCAGCAAGAGTATCAATTGACCGTTTTAATGGTCACTCATCAATTAGACGATATTAGCGCGGTTAATAATCGCTGCGTTGTGATTGTAGAAGGGCGAATTATATTTGATGGCAACTATGACCACCTCCAAAATAATAGCGATATTGCTGCCTATTTGGGGTTGGGCAGTTAAATTAACTTTTATCCAGCTATTTTAGTCATAGTTTCATTTTAATGCTAAGTTATCGCATTAAATAAAAGCATCAAATCCTGCCACATATTTGGCCGGTATAAATTCAATGATCTCGTAGTTAGCAATGTGGTGTAAGGAAAAAGGGTCCGCTTGTATAATATCGATTACCTGCGCTTTACTTTCCGCTCTACACAGTATAACGCCGCCTATTCGAGGCTCTTGTGGGCCAGAAGCAATAAAATGACCAGAAGCATAATGCTCATCAAGATAATCGCGATGCGCGGGTAAGTATTGTTCAACTTTATCAAGTGGCTGTTGGTAAGTTAGTGTAATAATAAACATAATATTTTTACTCAAATGAAATCAATAATTGTATTCGCAAATTAGCAACGAGCAAGCTAAAAATAACAATTTTCAAGCAAAATATATTTTGCTATTTTAATTAAATCATTATATAACTTTGACAGTTCAATTTTTAATGATAAAAGGTGAGTGAAATGGAGCAACAAATCGGATTTATTGGACTTGGTAATATGGGCAGTGCAATATTACAAGGCATTTTAGCCAGTGGCACCGTTTTACCATCACAACTGCATGTCTATGATATTAACACCGAAGCAACTGACTCGTTGACACAACAATTTGCTATCAATGTTTTGGACTCAGCAAAAGGTGTGGCTAGAGACGCCGATATTGTGTTTATTGCCGTGAAACCCCATCATGCACATGATGTGTTAGTTGAAATCCAAAAAGAGCTTAAAAAATCAACCGTAGTTGTATCTATTGCTGCTGGTATTACACTAAAAGCGATTGAAAAAGTAATCGGTTATGAGCAAAAAGTTATTCGGGTTATGCCAAATACCCCAGCATTAGTCAATTCAGCAATGTGTTCGATTACCCCAAATACCGAAGTTTCGGCCGAAGAGCTACTAACGGTAAGGGCGTTACTCAATTGTGTTGGTCTAACAGAAGTCCTGCCTGAATACCAAGTTCATTCGGCAACGGGGATCGGGGGAAGTGCGCCAGCATTTGTATTCATGTTTATTGAAGCATTAGCCGATAGTGCAGTTAAAGGTGGCATGACACGCAAGCAGGCTTATAAATTTGCGGCACAAACGGTTATGGGCTCAGCCAAATTAATGTTAGAAACCGGTAAACACCCTGGTGAATTAAAAGATATGGTCTGTTCGCCAAGTGGAACGACGATAGACGGTGTTCAGGTACTAGAAGAAAAAGGCTTTAGGGCGGCGGTGATGGACGCGGTTGAAGCTTGTATTAACCGCTCTAAAATTCTTAGCGGTGAAAAATAATCCTATTTAATCGATTGGCTCATTAACGCGCGAGCCAATCGCCATTCTTTTTATAGCAAATTTACTATATCAACCAACTAATTAATTAAATATTTCGTAATTTATTCTCTTCGTTAACATAACGATAGAGCGCCATATAATATTCCAAACTTAAAAACTAAATTTAGATTTTTAGTTTGATAATAGTAATTTTAATTTTTTTTAAATTAAAATTTATTGTAAATAATTTGAAATTATTTTTTTTCTTTGATTTAATGGCGAAGATTTTTTATTTATGATAAATCATGCAATCTATTTCAAATAAATACTAATAAGGAAAAATTTAATGCGTTTTAAGCAGTTAGCAATCGCTATTACATTAGCGTCAATTTCAACCGCAGCTCTTGCTGAAAATACTGGATTTTATGTGGGCGGTAAACTTGGTGCCAGTATTATGCAATCGAAAGATATTCAATCGCGTGGCTATGATCGTACTAATACTGATTATGACTATATTTTATTGGGGAATAAGAATAAGGCTGTTTTCAATATGGGAGTCAATGCTGGTTATGACTTCAACGTGTCTTATCAACTGCCAATTCGTGCCGAACTTGATTACACCTATCGTTCAGATGCTAAAATTAGTACATCGGAGTATGTTTTCTCATCAATAGCTGGTAATGCTGGTGGTGCTTATAGTGATGAAGATGCTAATTTAAAAATTGGTCAATCGACATTAATGGTAAATGGCTATTATGATTTTTATAATAGCACTGACTTTACGCCTTACGTCGGTGCCGGGCTTGGCATGAGTTTTATTAAATATAAAGATGAATATACTAATGTATCAAAAACACAACTAGCCTGGTCTGCTATGGCTGGTGTAAGCTATAAGGTAATGCCTGATTTAACAGCAAGTCTTGAGTATCGTTACCTTGACAGTGGTAAGGTGAAAGATAATGAGAATGATGGTGATTGGCAAGACAAACATTCAGCGAAACTGAATTCAAATGATATCAGCATTGGACTTCGTTACGCATTCTAATCTAGCTATCGATAGGGTGTAATTTTACTATCGATAATTATGACAATCTAGTTTTGTAATGATAATTACAAAACTAGATTATTTTCAAATAGCTTTCCCACTCAAATAATCTTTTATAGCAAACCATGCTAATGACTTAATTAGCGTAATATTAGCGTACATATAACCATTAATAGCAGAGTAGCTAACGCGATAGTATATTTGCGTTTTACTCTATACTGTTTGGTTTGTCCAAATCCTGAGTCGATGTGACGGTGTTTGTTACTATAATAGTAATAAATAGGCAAACCAAGTAGCGTTACAATAATAGAGATAACACCGTTTAAGGTTTGGTAAATTAGCATGCCATAAATAACATAAGCTGCGCCGCAGATCGCAATTAGCGGTATAATTGGATAGCCAATCACTTTATAAGGTCTTGGTACATTAGGGAATTTTTTGCGGCCAATGATAACGCCAATAAAGGTTAATAAATAAAAAATCCAGATCGAAAACATCGATATTTCTGATAATCGATCGGCATCAAGTAACGTGACATACAAAAATGCTAAAACAGCTAACAATAAAATCGCATTAATCGGTGAGCGGCTATCATCATCAATGGTGCTAAGGAATTTTGCGCCAATAATATTACCACGCTCGCCCATACCAAAAATCGTACGCGACAAGGTCATGATATAACCGTTAATTCCCCCTAAAATCGATACCATAATACCTACCGCAATAAGGTTACCGCCAAGCTGACCAAACATATGTTGCGAAGCAACGGCTGAAGCATCATGCCCAAGCGAAACCATTTGTTGAACTGGTAAAATTTTAAATAGTGCAATATTGATACAAGCATAAACAATAATTAAAAATAGGATCCCTAAAATAATCGCTTTCGGCAAAATCTTAGCAGGGTTATTTATTTCCCCTGCGACTGATGCGACTTGCGCCCAACCATCATAAGCAAAAAGTGTCGCAAGGATCGCTACCGCAAATGGCGCCATTGATTCAATACCTTGACCGCTGGCGTTAAATATTGCTACTTGGCCATTACCTTTAAACAAGCCAAACACGGTGAGTAACAAAATAGGGATCAATTTACAGATGGTAGCAATCGTTTGTAAGTAGGCAGCTTGCTTTACACCAATCGCATTAATAACGGTGATAAAACCTAACACCGCAATACTAACCACCATTTGATAATCATCTGAAATCGCAAACAATAAACAAAACACCGAGCTAAAATAACCAACTAATGCCCCAACAAGAGCGGGCGAAAAAATAATAGTAATCATCCAGCCATACAGATGGGCAACTTTTGGACCATAGATTTTTTCTAAATAAACGAGTAGACCGCCAGTACGAGGGAACATGACACCCAATTCACATAGAGTTAATCCGCCACAAATAGAAACGATACCACCAATAATCCATGCCAATAATGCATAATTATAATCACCAGCGATTTCGAGTACGGCAGGGGGTTTCATAAAGGCACCGGCACCAAGTACCATGCCAACAACTAAGGATAGAGCTGAAACAAGTCCTAGATCTTTACGTAATTTGTTTTCTATATTATGGTTTTTTTCAACATCTGCCATGCAGATCTCCTAAACGAATAGCTTTTGTAATGGCACAAATACCTATTAGCCATTATAAAAAAGTAGTCTCATTTTTTTGATTGAGGGCTATTTTAAAGAAATTTATCACACAACGCACCGATTTTTATCGATTATGACGGTTTACTATTATACGTTGCTCTCTTTCATTAATCGTTAAGCTATTTATTTGTCTCAAAAAAAATACTATAACATTTTCATTTATTTATATTTTTTATAAAATTAAAGAGTTGATATTCGCTATTTTTGCATTAAACTCGCTGCAGTTAATATCAATTAGGTAAGTGGATTTGAAACGCTCGCTCGTAAAAACGATAGAATTATATTTTGCACGAACTATTTTTATCCGCATTTATTCTAATTTCATCTCCTCCATTTGGGGGATTTTTTTTGTCTAAAACTTAACTATCACACTCGTTAAAAATGGGGATTATTATGACTAATAAAGATGTTCTATTAGCAAGTAGAGATCAGAGCTTAAAAGCTTTCTTGATGAAGAGTATTAAAAATCAAGGTGGTTGGATTAATGCGCATATGCATGCCGATCGCGCTTTTACCATCTCTCGTGATAGTTTTGATATCTACCAAAAGCAAACGCTAATTGAAAAATGGGATACATTAGATAAACTAAAAGCAGCCATGACTGAGGATGATTATTATCGTCATTTTAGCATGGCGGTTGAACGTATGATTGAGCAAGGCGTCACGGCGATGGGATCATTCGTTGATATTGACCCAATTGCACAAGAAAGGGCAATTAGAGGAGCCCTTAAAGCGCGAGAAAACTATAAAAAAGAGATTATTATTAAATTAGTTAATCAAACCTTAAAAGGCGTGATTGATAAAGAGGCGCGTTATTGGTTTGATAAAGGTGCCGATTTAGTCGACATCATCGGTGGGCTACCAAGACGTGATGAACGCGATCATGGGGTAGGAATGGGGCTTGTTCATTTGGATGTATTAATGCAAACGGGTAAAAAACTCGGTAAAATGGTGCATGTGCATGTGGATCAATTTAACTCTCCGGATGAAATTGAAACCGAACAATTAACCGACAAAACGATTGAACACGGTATGCACGGTAAAGTTGTTGCGATCCATAGTATTTCCATTACGGCTCATAGTCTTGAATATCGGCAAAAACTTTATACTAAAATGAATGAAGCAAAAATGATGGTTATTGCATGTCCGTTTGCTTGGATTGATAGCCCAAGACGTGAAGATCAGGGACCAACACGAAATTCACTCACTCCAGTAGATGAATTGTCCGCGGCAGGAATTCCTGTTGCGATAGGGACTGATAATATTAGCGATTATATGTTACCTTTCTCAACGGGCAATATGTGGGAAGAGTTAAAGCTGCTGGTAACGGGGTGTCGCTATACCGATTTAGATAATGTTATCAATGTTGCAACAACAAATGGCCGCCTTGTATTAGGCATATAACAAGTTATCAACATTTAAATGATAGGTTAATTAATGAAAAACGCAATTATTCCTTTTTATGATCCATTATTAAGTTATGAAGATAATTACCAGCAGGGGCCTTTTGGTGATTTTGCTCGTCAGCCTAAGCATATCATTGAGATGGCAAAACCTACACATTTTTTAAATTTAGCGGTAAATTTACCATTTGGTATTCCCGCAGGTCCTTTACTGAATGCAAAGTATGTCAAAGCGGCTTTAGCATATGGCTTTGATTTATGCGTTTACAAAACAGTGCGCACCAAAGCACATAAAAGTCATCCATTACCGAACGTATTATCAATCCACCCTAAAGGACAATTATCTCATCAAGTTGATACCGTGCTTGCTGATCGTAATTACCCATCGCCTATTTCAATTACTAACTCATTTGGTGTACCATCATTTGACCCTGAAATTTGGCAAGAAGATTTAGCCGAAGCGGTGACGGCAGCTAAAAAGGGCCAATATATTATTGGTAGTTTTCAAGGGACAATCGGCAATCAAGCAACGATAGAGAAGGATTATGCTTTAGCTGCCCGTTTGGTCGCCCAAACCAACGCGCCTATTCTTGAAGCTAATTTAAGTTGCCCTAATGAAGGTGTACACAAATTGCTCTGCTTTGACTTTGATAAAGTTGAACGAATTGCCAAAGAGATTAAACATGCCGTGCCCGATAAGCCATTATTTTTAAAGTTAGCCTATTTTGCTAACGATGATGATGTAATGCCATTACTCAAAAAATTACAGGGTACAGTTGATGGATTTAGTACTATTAATACGCTGTCAGCAAGACCTATTAATGAAGTGGGGCATCCTGCACTTGGTGATGATCGGCCAGTCGGCGGTGTATGCGGTGATGCTATTCGTTGGGCAGGGCTCGAGATGGTCAAACGCTTGGTACGATTGCGTAATGAACTTGCAAGTAATTTTGCCATTATCGGTGTTGGTGGGGTTAGCTCGGCTTTACACTATCAACAATATATTGATGCAGGTGCTAATGCGGTAATGAGTGCAACAGGCGCGATGTGGAATGCCAATTTAGCTTTTGATATTAAAAATAGCCTTACCAAGTAACCGTATCAATTATTTTAACTATCTACCCAATCGACAGGAGATAAATATGAGTAAGTTAAATATTGTCGCAATTTTGACGATTAAACCAGAATTTAGTCGCGACTTTCAAATTGAGTTTAAAAAAGTCGTGGCAGCAAGCCGTAAAGAACCAGGTTGCATTCAATATGATCTTAATCAAGACACAAAAGACTCTCATACTTATATATTCACTGAATCGTGGCAATCAGCACAAGCGATTGATGAACACAACACTACCTCACATTACAAAAAATTTGCCGAATTTGCTGATGGTAAAGTAGCAAAAAAAATAGTTCATATTATGAAACAGGTTATTTAATTGATTAGCGACAATTCTCACTTCTTTACATATATAACTGCTATTCCAAAAATTAAGCCGTGTAGGCTCATTCTATTTTTATAAATCAAAATTAACACTAAAACCATAAATATATGGTTTTTTTGTTTTTTTACGCATTTAAAAATAATTAAGTATTGAATTTTATTGTTTTATTTACTATATTGAGCGGTTTGATATTTTAGTAACGGTAAAAGTATAAAAATGCGAGTTATAACCAAGATTGTATTAGCCATACAAATCCTATTTCCCTTATTTGTTAGTGCGAGCTCTGTCTCGTCTGCCATCGAGTTGGATGCAGAGGCCACCAAAAATCATGCCGCACTGTCAAAGGTTAAAAGTCGTTTACCCGAATTAGCGAGCGGGTCAAAATTTGATAGCCATTTTTCAAGTGAAGACCAGTTTGCCTCGGCTCTATCGCAAACCGGTCAGATTATGTCGGGTGATAATCGTCATGATACCGCTAAGAATTGGCTAGAAAACTCAGCGTATGGCTATTTAAGCGGTCAAATGCAAAGCTGGCTTAATCAATATGGTAATAGTCGTATTCAAATTGATAACAGGGCCTTTAGTGCTGAACTGTTATTGCCGTTATTTGAAAATAGTCGTCATTTAATTTTTTCTCAATCTCGACTCAGTCGAGAGGATGAAAATAGAAAAACGCTAAACGTCGGATTAGGCTATCGACACTTTGCTGATGAGTGGATGTGGGGATTCAATAGTTTTTATGACCGAGATTTAAATAACAATAATGCGCGATGGGGAGCGGGTTTAGAGCTTGGCGCTAATTATGTCAAACTTGCAACCAATGGTTATTTTCGTTTAACGGATTGGCGTCAATCAAAATTAGCTAACTTTGCCAGCTATGATGAAAGGCCAGCCAATGGGTTTGATATAAGGGCGGAAGGGTTTTTACCTATTTACCCTAATATCGGCGCCAATTTACAATATGAAAAATATTTTGGTGAAAATATTAACCTTAAGAGGTCAAACTCACTAAGTAACCTAAAAGATGATCCAGAAGCTTACCGTGTCGGCTTATCGTATACGCCGGTGCCTTTAGTATCATTTAAGCTAAACCAAACGATGGGCGACGTTAATGAAACAATCGGCGCCTTTGAATTAAATTACCGCTTAGGTGTGCCGTTAAATCTGCAACTCGATAGTCAATTTGTTGCAGAAATGAGGACACTCAAAGGTTCGCGTTATAATTTCGTCGATAGAAATAATGCCATTGTAATGCAATACCAAAAGCAAGCCTTATTAAGACTTTCGTTACCAAAAGCGTTAGTCATGCGGGCAAATGAACCAGCACACTTGCAGCCAACGATCAGCAAAAATGAGTATCAAGTCGATCATATTGAGTGGTCAGCCTCATCACTAACCGCGAAGGGCGGGACATTAGTATCGACTAGCTCTTCTCCTTATTTGGCCACAATTACGATGCCGTTTTATGATGCAACCGACTCGTTGGATAGCAATCGTTATGAAGTTACGGCGGTAGCGGTGGATATCAAGGGTAATCGCTCAAATATGGCTACCACCCATATTACGGTCACACCCGCGGCGGGTAATGAAACGATTGCCAGTATCGATATTTCACCAAGCTCGGATATTGTTGCTGATGGTGAAATAGCTGGGATCGTGACCTTACAGGTAAAAGATACCTCGAGTGGGCAGGCATTAGCGGATGTTGCGGTTGATTTTAGCTTAGAGAGTTACGATGGTAAAAAAGTCAGTGGCGTTAAACTTGATGGCAAGGACGAGGCAACCTTAACACGAATAACCGACAGCAAAGGGTATATCTCTTTTCCTATTACCAGTGTTAAAGCGGGTAATTACCGATTAAATAGCTCAATTGATGGGCGAGAGCCAACTAGCAGTGATATTTCATTTATCGCCGATAGCCGTTATGCACAAATCAGTGAAAATAACATCACGACCATTGGCGATAGTACCATTGCTAATGGAGTGGAGACCTACCGCCTAAAAATCAGAGTCACCGATGCGAATGATAATGGTATCGCAGATCAACTTGTTGATATCACGGCGGATAATGACGCTGTGGTTGCGCCAGTTAAGCCGACAGATCCTAACGGTGAAGTGATTGCCACAATTAGTAGCACCAAGCCCGGCTTGAGTAATGTTACGGCAGCGATTGGTGAGTTTAAACAGGTTTTTGCAGTTGACTTTACGATCAACCGTGTTCCAGCGCAGATTGCCGATGGTGCGATTAGCGTAGAAACTAATCATGCGGTCGCTGATGGAGTAAATACAAATAAAGTTAAAGTCAAGGTCACCGATACTGAGGGTAATGGCTTAGCAGGTAGAGTAATCAGCTTAACAGCTGATAATAGTGCGGTGGTAGGTACAATCAGCCCAACCGATGTTAATGGTGAAGTGGTTGTGACGCTAAGCAGTATTAAATCTGGCTCAAGTAATATTAAGGCGAGAATAGATGATTCTACACAAGCGTTCACAGTTGATTTTATTGCCGATAGCAGTACCGCGCACTTCGATGACGAGTCATTATCTTCCAGTTGGGATTCCTTTCCAAAACCTAATGGAATCGACTCGCACCATATAACTGCAAAAATTGTTGATGCTAACGGCAATCCAATTGGCGGTACTGCGGTTAATGTAACTGCGAATAATGGGGCAATAGTTGAGTATTCTGGTTTTGCTAATGAAGCTGGGGAGTTAAGTATACGTGTAACTAATAAAAAACCTGGTGATACAATTACGACCCTATCAGTAGGTAAATCACAAAAGACAGTATTGCTTAAATTCTGGTCGGATAGAAGTAAAGTTGAAATTAAGGCTGACTCACTAAATGTGATAACTAATGGGGCCTTAGCAGATGGAGTAAGCACCAATAGCGTTAAAGTAAAATTGACTAATAAAGATGGCGAGCCGGTGGAAGGAGTATTAATTGCCTTAACGGCGGATAACGGTGCCATCGTGGGTCCGATTGATTTTACTGATCAAAATGGTGAGGTGATTGTCACATTGACGAAAAAAATAATAGGCACAAGCACGGTTACGGCAACATATATAAATCCTAGCTCCAGAGAAGAGAGTAGCCAAAAAACTAGCGTTTATTTTATAGGGCATGATAAGGGTGCTCAGATTGATAACAATAATTTTACGGTTATAGATGACGGCGCGATCGCCGATGGTATAAGTTCTAACCGTGTTAAAGTCAAAGTAATCGATAAAGACGGTAATCCATTAGCGGGAGAAGTTGTTTATTTGACCGCTAATAACGATGCTATCGTAAATGATGTTGATTTGACGGATATAAATGGTGAAGCGACTGCAACGCTAACCAGTATGAATGCTGGAGAGAGCGTAGTGACCGCTATCGTTGGCGGATCTAAACAAACAACGATAGTTAATTTTGTTGAAGATAGTGCTATTACTAATATTAGCAATATTTCTCTTTCACTTATCAAAAATGATGCAGTAGCAGATAGCGTAAGCACTAACAGTATTAAAGTTAAAGTACTTGATGCCAATGGTTTTCCATTGAAAGGGAAAAAAATTAAGTTGAAATCATCTCCTTTAGATTTTTATCAGAAAAATAACCTTGTTTTTGGTAACATTAATCCAACGGATGACAATGGTGAGGTGATTATTACTTTAACTAGTAGTCACTCTGGTGGGCATGAAATTATTGCTAGTATGGGTGAATTAGAAGAGCGTATTAATGTTAACTTTACCATAAATAACCGTACAGCTAAAATTGATGATATTTATGCAGTAAATAGGAACGCAATTGCAGATGGTATCAGTTCTATTGTAGTAACAATAACAGTAACTAATGCGGATAATAAGTGGTTAGAGGGGCAAGTTGTTAACGTAATCGCTGATAACGGTACTGTTGTAAGTGCTATTGAACCAACTGACAATTATGGTCATACATATGTGACATTAACAAACACATCGATAACGAATTCGACAGTTAAGGTCTCTCTCACAAACCAAGAGGGCCAAACAACGAGTGAGGAAATCAACGTAACTTTTAGTGCTGATAGCAAGAGTGCTCAAATTGATAGCGGAAACTTAACCGTTATAAGTAATGGTGCGGTAGCAGATGGTGTAAGCACGAATAGTGTCAAAGTTAAAGTGACTGATGCAGAAGGTCATCCACTCGCTAACCAAGGCATTAGTTTAGATACGCATATGATCTTTGATTTTGACAAAATAGATTTAACCGATGAAAATGGAGAGGTGATTGTGATGTTAACTAGTCACATTGCAGGCGATTATCTAATTACTGCGTTTATTGGCGAATCTAAACAAGAGGTAAAAGTTAGTTTTATTGCAGATACTAGCACGATATCAAATTATTTAACGTTTGCTATGGAAAAAGATGGTGCATTGGCTGATGGGATCAGTACTAATAAAATTATCTTTATGCTACTCGACGGTAACGATAATCCAATAGCGGGAGAAAAAGTTAATTTTACTGCTGATGATGTAACCTTTGGTGAAATAGGTTTAACTGATCAAGATGGTATTGTAACAGTAAATCTGACGAGTAATAAATCAGGTTATATCCCTATAACAGCAACTTATGGTTCATTTAAAGGCACAATTAAAACCTATTTTAGCCCATATATTAAGCCATAGGATTTAGATACGTATTTATATTTAATTAAGTATTATTATAGATATTTTGAATAAGCGCCCATCACGGGCGCTTAAACTATTTATCGAGCAAATCGGTAAGGTTCGTCAAAAGGGATAAAATCTTTTTCTGCAAGGGCATCTGATATCCACTTTGCCACCGCTTTAGTTTGGCAGATAGTATTAATGTAATTATTTAAAATGTCTGATGTTGCAATTTGATACGTTTTTAACCTTAAACACATAGGGGCATAAAAAGCATCAGCAATAGTAAAATCACCAAATAAATATTGGCCATTCGACTGCATCAAAATTGACGATATATGTTGATCAAAAAATTCAATTTCACTTTTAACATTAAGGTGATCACGCAGAATAATTTGGCCGACTTCCGGTAACGATGCTTCGATATTCATTAATAAATGAGTCCGAATCTGTGAATAACCATTGTGCATTTTAGCAACGATATTTCTTGCTATTGCTCGCTGTTTGGTATTTTTAGGCCACAGGGTTAAGTCATTATGTTTTTCGGCCAAATATTCACAAATTGCTAAAGAGTCGGTGATTGTAATATCATTATCGACTAAAACTGGTACGGTGCCATAAGGGTTAATTGCTAGGATTGTGTGCTTAAAAATTGAATCATTGGTAAAGTTGTCAAATCGAACGAGTTGTTCATCAAATTCAATATCGAAATGCTTTAGTATTAACCAAGGACGCATTGACCATGAAGAGTAGTTTTTATTACCAATATAGAGGATCGGCTTCATTTTAAATCCTATGTTTAGGTGAGTTATACTGAAATAGTATAGCAAAATTATTGTCTATAAGAGGTGTTATTCCAATAACTCAACTTTAACGGCTCGTGAGTCACTGCGGCCTAAATCATCAACAACTAAGAGTCTAAATAAACCGCTTTTATTTGGTAACCATTCTAAGGGTTGGTTTTGCGGGCTATTACCAATAAATTGATTATCAATAAACCAGTATACCTGTTTAACTTCGCCATCAACATTGGCATTCAAGCTAATACGTTCATTGTTTTGGTTATTGATTCTAAACTGATAGACCACATTTTTTAATGGTGAGGTTATGTTGGGTGACTGACCTAAATAGTTTTGTGGTGATAAACAATGCGAACTATCAGGAGGCGACTTTTTGGGTACACCTGCTTTAGCAAAAATTTTGGCTAAGTCAGATGGCCAATATTCAAATACTTCAACATGTGATGTTTGAGGGTTATATGGTGGGCAGGCAACCGCACCCGTTTTATTATCGACCATTATTGGGCGATAAATATTATCAACCGTAATTGGCGAGACGCCAGGAATAAACCATGTTTTGCCTTTTACTTTGCACCATTTAGTGACCAAATTACCGCTCGTTAAACAGATATCTACTTTTTTCATATTTTTAGGTAACTCGTTACGTGGTGCTTGCGTGTTTGGGTAGTAATTATTAATCGCATCAATAATATTAAAAAATAGCGGTGTTGCGGCATCTGCGCCAACAAAGGCATTATTGCTCGTCCCGTCAAAGTTACCCAACCAGACGATTAATATATATTGTTTAAAACCTCCAGCCGTCCAAGCATCACGAAATCCCCATGATGTGCCAGTTTTAAAATAAATGGGGAGTGCGGTATTTTGTTTTTTAAATAAAATATCTTGTTTACGCGTATTTTGCCGCAGCATATCTTTAGCCATAAAGCTAGCTTCAGGGCTTAAAAGTTGTTTAATGGTTGATTGATTATTCGTTTGCTTAGCGGTAAATCGCAGTGGTTGCCATTTTCCTTGATTTTCAAGCATCGCATATAATGATGCTAACTCTTGTGATGTTACCTCTCCACCACCAAGTACTAGGGCTAAACCATAATGCTCTTCGCTAGCTAAGTTTTGAATATTGGCTGCTGTCAAAAATTGATAAAATGAGGGTGTTTTAAGTTTGGACGCAATAAAAACGGCTGGAATATTACGGCTTCTAATTAGCGCTTCAGTCGCTGAAATAGGACCTTTAAAATTACGATCAAAATTTTCAGGGGTGTAAAAGCCAAAATCAGTTTCAACATCTTTTAATATACTCATCGGATGCAAAACGCCTTGGTCAATACCTAATGCATAGATAAACGGTTTTAATGTCGAGCCAGGCGATCTTTTGGCTAGCGTACCATTAACTTGACCTTGTATTTGATTATTAAAATAATCAGCCGATCCAAGTAATGCTTTAACTGCCATTGTTTGGCTATCAACTAATAATACCGAGGCATTTTGGATACCTTTTTGCTGATTTCGTTCAATAAAGATATTTACTTGATCTTGAATTATCGTTTGTAAATTGCTATCTAGCGTTGTAATAATGTTCGATTGATTGCGCTCACTTAATTGCTGTTGAATAATTTGATTAATAAAGTGCGGCGCAATAAAAGGCAGTTGTTCAGGCTGACGCATAGTCAATGGTTGGTAAAATAGGGCGGCGATCTTATCGTCGACCAGATAGGTTTCTTGCCAACGCTGGAATAATTGGTTTCGCGCATTTGTTAAGGCCTTACCAGCGACACCCGTTTGTTTATCGATCCGAAAAGTGGGCGATTGCGGTAAAACGGTGAGAGTTAAAGCTTCGGGCAAATTAACTGCTGAGGCGGGTTTATCAAAATAGATTAACGACGCCGCGCCGACGCTTTCGATATTACGACCAAAAGGCGCATAATTAAGATAGGCCTCTAAAATATCATTTTTAGAGTACATTAATTCTAGTTGTATGGCTCTTACTAGTTGGATTAATTTGCCGTCAATACTTTTAGTATTAAGCTTCCAATGCATTCTTGCTAGCTGCATTGTTATTGTCGATGCACCTTGTCTATTTCCACTACCAATATAGGTAGCAAAAAAAGCTCTTATTAAACTAATTGGATTAAAGCCAGGGTGATAATAGAACCACTGATCTTCATGTAGCAGTAAGCTATTAATTATATTGGGTGATATCTGTGCAAGAGGGGTCCATAATCGATATCGTTCATCTTCTGCTAAGGTTATTCTAAGTAGTTTATTATTAGCATCATAGTAGGTGTTTGAGAAACTTAAAGGTTTAGATAATGGAGGGTGAGGGTAAAGTCGCACGGCCAACACAACAATAACGAATAGCAGTAACACCATCAAACTATTTTGACGTCGTTTAATAAAATTTATAATTATTGACATAAAACCTTATCTAATAAATCAAAGGGTACTTAGGTACCCTTTATTGTGCTGTTAAATCGATCATCTAGCTAAGACGGTGATCTTCTCTCCACCTTTTGACACTGCTTGAATATCCCGATTGTACATAGCTTCACCATAAGCTGATGGTATGCTATATTCACCTATATTGGTGGCCTTAATTTGATAGTTAAATGTTTGAGTTGTATCATCTTCTGTCGAGCCATAGATAATCACGCGATCTTCTCTCACATCAGTATAATCAGGGTACCAAGTGTAATTGCCAACTGCGATTGGCGAGATCCAGTGATACTCATTATCTTCTGGATAATTTTCCTCATCTTCGCCATCGTATTGCTCGTCTTCTTGACTGTTATCCTGACTATTATTTATTGGTTGTTGAACAACTTCAAATCCACCCGGTAATAAGTCGACGATAGCAATATTGGTTGCACCTTGTTTGGATAAGGTTCTGATCCTGACGGTAACATTGACGGTATCACCAATTGTAACTTTATTAATAATGTTACCTTTTTCATCAGTATACTGACGATATACTTCAAGTCCTTTTGTGATCGGTTGTTTTTGTATTGTTTTGTCAAAACCTTGCTGTGACATCAAATACCACGCTGGCAAATTTGCGTTATTATTAAAACTAACTGTGCGAGTATCTGCCACAAATGTGCCTTGGGCTAATAATCCTTTTAATCTCGCAATCGTCTGTAGCTTATTTTGCTGGTCAATATTAGATTCACTAGTAATGGTTAAGTCATCAGCATTGAGTTTATCAGTATTAATGCTTGATGAATAGCTATCTAGCGCAAGTAACGTTATTGCTGATGATTGAGTGGTATAGCGCTCTTGATTAAGCATTAATACCAGATTTTCTAACGCTTGGGCTGGGATATCCTTCGCCTGCTTAGGAAAATGTTTAGCAATTAAATAAATTTTCCCTGCATCTAACACTAATGGGTCATAATAGTTGTGATTCCACCAAGCATTATCATAGGCATTCGATAATTGCTGCCAGACCGGTTCCAAGAGCTTATTGGCTTCTCTATCCATTTTTAGCATCTGGTAAGAGGAGGCTAAATAGAGGGCGGTTAAATCAGTTTGCCACTCTTTACGTTTTTTATCATTAAGATCAGCCATTATTGAAGCTAAATAACTGGTTGTAACCTGATTTTGCCTAGTTAGTAGATAGATCGCATAAGCACGCAAACGCAAGCCATATTGGTCAGTTTGTGTTGATGACGCGATTTGTTTAATATAGCTATTGGCATTGTTAAGCATTTTATTTGGTATCGATTGACCCGCCTCTTTTGCTTCAAGCATAAAGTTCACTGCATATAAGGTAATAAACGGATCAACACTATAGGTAGAATACCATAAGCCGATTGCACCTTCACTATTTTGACGTGTTTGCAGCATTTGGAACAGGCTATCTAATTTGACTGGATTATTTTTAACTAACTCAAAATCAGGGTACTTACTATCGATCAGTAGCGGCATTGCTTGGCTTAATATTTGCTCTGAACATAAGTGAGGGTAATTAGCCAGATAAGTTGCTAAGCCTTTGCTTAAGATAAAAGGAGAATACGATACGGCTGCATCACGCTGACTAAATGGGGCATACATATCTCTAATATCGGAGAAACGTTGTTTGCTACCATCCATTCTTCCCATCACCGTTTGAAGTCGATATTGGGAAGCGGGGCGCACAGAGGTACTGACACTGCGTTCAACAACCTTATCATGGTATGTTGCGCTAAAATGAAGATCGCCGCTGCCTAAATTATCGGTCGCTTTTAGTTTGAATTTAAGGGTACCTTCTTTCATCGGACTAAGGTTAATTGTTTTCACCGCGTCATCGACGATTGTTAGTTGTGGTGTTGTTTTAAGTGTCACCGTAATCGGAATTGCATTATCTTCTGCATCTTCTAAATTATTTGCTACACTTAAACTTATTTCAAATTCGTCATTTGGCGCGACAAAATAAGGAATATTTGGGCTGAGTACAAAATCATTACGAACAGTAGCTGTAGTTTGCGTGCTTCCCATAGTTGCTTGGCCAACAGAAACCGCCATAATCCGAATTTTACCATTAAAATAGTCAGGAACTCGGTAATCAACTGTTTTTGTACCATCAACATCAATAATCCCTGACCAATACGCAACAGGTTCATCCACTTTGCGTTTAAATGGGTTTAAATGACCTGCAAGTTCATTACTTTTTTCGTCAGCATCTCCGCCAGCTGCCGATAAATTCAATAATAAATTATACTCTGGTAAGATTAAATCGAGTATTTGCAATGTTTTAACCGATAACGCTTTTTTACGGAGAAATTCATTTAATGGATTTTTTAATTTATAACCAGAGACTTGCAAAATACCTTCATCAACCGCAAAAATAACCACTCGTTGTTCACTATTAGTTTGAATAGTGATCGGTAAGGTATCGCCAGGTTTAATTTTTTCTGGGGCAGTGAGTGTTATATGGTCATTAAATTTATCATTAGAGATCTTAAATGGCGTGACGGCGTAACTTAATGGGCTCATGAAAATTTCATCTGAGCTTGGGTCACGGATAAATTGCACGTTAACATAGGCATTACCATCAATGCCTTCAGGTACTATAATTTTTTGTACTGAGCTGGTTGTGGTGGTTTTAAACCATTGCCATGTATATACTTTATCACGCTCAATGGTAATAATACCGCTACCAACATAAGGCGCAGTAATAGACACTTCTATTTCGTCACCGGCTTTATATTGATTATCGTTAATTTTTAATTCTAACTCCGCATTTCGATCTAAATTACGCGTTATATTTGCTGTACCGGCAACAGAGTAGGCCGCTTGGTAAATGATATAACCATTTTTATTTTTAATCTGTAATAAGTAATTACCTGGTTGTTCGTCGCTAATCGTATAGTTAGTCGATGTCTGATCGATGCTAAATGGAGTCTGCGACAAGACAATATCTTTACGTTTAGATTCATATTTATAAACGCCAGACGGTTGTTTAACTAATACTGATAAATATTTTTGTTCTAGCTTAACGAGTGTAAGATCAGTTAGTGATATTTGTTCTAGATTAGGGGCTATCGCTATCAGGTTAATTGTACGGGTTGAATCTTTCTTAATATAATCTAATCTTCCATCGGCTTTAGCGCCCACTAGATAATCATTTGGTGACACAAAAATGGTTGATGTTGCAGAAACACTTCGACCACTATCAGGTTCAAACACTTCCGTTAAAAGTTTAGCGGTATAATTGCCTTCAAAACTAGTAATAGGTAGTGTTAACTCAGCGACGCCATTTTCATCGGTTGTCGTTTCCTCAATTGCAATATTGAAGCTATTTTGATAGCGATTAATATTTTGGTAAAACGCATAACTATCATATTTTTTAAAATAAGGCGCTGAGGGCTCTAAGTATAACTGGCTTTTTACCACTCGATTTTGTGCGGCAGTACCAAATAGGTTTTTAGCATTAACTTTCGCTGATAGCGCATCTGGGTGCACCCAACCAGCTTTAATTTCAGGCAATAATGTTAATGATACCGCGGTTTTATCAGGTTCAAACTCGCGTATAACAACCGATGTTGAACCTAATAGCGTACGATAATCTTCATTAGGGTTTTTTAGATATAAATTAATGTACCATTCACCGGTTGGTGAGCTGTAGTCGGTTTTATAAGAGAGTTCTTCAAAGCCATATTCATCTAATACAATCGATTCAGTTTTAACTCGATTTGACTTAGGATCGTAAATATCGGCTTCTAGCCGAATCCCAGTAAGTGATTTAGACCAGTCTTGTGCCCTGACAATCATACCAATATTGAATGTATCACCTGGTCGGTATACACCACGATCAGAGAATAGGTGAGTACGCAGTTCACCGCCATCGATGGTTTCATAGATCCCACCGACATCAAAGCGCGAAAAATTAAGCTGGCGATCATAGCTTGAAATCGGTAAAAATGAGAGATCTTGTTCTTTTTCAACCACGAAATATAACGGTTTGATCCCTTGATAATAATCAGATAATGGTGCGAAATGAACGTGGCCAGTATCATCAGTTAGTTGTGAGGTAATTTCGATGCCATTTACACCTAACACCGACACTTTGGCATTTTTGATTGGCTCTCCGCTACGGATTGATTGTACAAAAATATCTTGCGATTGATCTAAGGATTTTTTATTAATAATCCCGAGATCGGTAACGATGATAAAACGTGAAGCGAAGTGATTAAATGACTCTTTTTTATTATT
This sequence comes from Orbaceae bacterium lpD02, assembly GCA_036251875.1. Classification (NCBI taxonomy): domain Bacteria; kingdom Pseudomonadati; phylum Pseudomonadota; class Gammaproteobacteria; order Orbales; family Orbaceae; genus Orbus; species Orbus sturtevantii. Next base: position 509,091 of record CP133960.1, read on the forward strand.
TTGATGATTACCATATAAATTAACTAAAAATACCCCTCGAATTTCATCACCGTTGACCCCTTTTTTCAGGTATTGGCTCAGGTCAATATCACTGTATTTAATCGAATCCGCAGAGCTATTAATCGATTTGGTTACGCTATATTTTTCAACAAAGTTATCACTATCAAGATCACCAAAATCCATCCATTGAAAATTATTTTGATTGAAGGCAACTAAATGCTGCAATTGTGATGGAATAACGCGCTCAATCTCTAATTTTAATTTAGACATATTACGTGAAACAATAGGAATTTTTCTGTCACCACTTAGCGATAATAGTGAGCCGCTAGCGGCAAAGTTCATTATAGCTGGGTACATTGGCACTTTTTTTACATCATGATACCGATTCGACAAATAATAACCACCATCTGACACTAAAGGTTGGTTAATTTCAATATAAAGTTCTTTATCTTGATCTGCTTTAAATTCAAAGCTAATTTGATTTTGGTAGTTTTGTTCGGTATCGATAGCTTTGAGTGATAATAGTTTGGATTTGGCTAAGTCACTTTGATCAACGTTGAATTTTGTTTTATACGTTCTATCGAGCTGATCGTAATAACGTTCACTATACACTTTGTGTTTATTGACGGGCAGTTGCCAAACTTTAATAACTTTCGATAGATCCTCTGCATTCACATTGTAATTAAATAATACTGTTAGTACTTGCTGGATTTCTTGGTTATTGACTTCAACCAATGAGATATCAAATGAGCTAATATTCAAATTGAATTTACTTGGGATAAATAAGGAGCTACGATTTAGTGTCGTTGAAGGTGACCCTCCAGCTGATGAATTGACCCCTTTTTCAATCGATAATAGCAAATAGCTGTCTTGGTTAGGTAAACCTAATTGTGAACTTTTTATATAAGCTGCGGTTAATTTATCATTATAGGTAACTGTATAATGATAGGATTTAACAAATTTATCCTTTTTGCGCGCATCACTATTTTTTTCGTAGAGAGCGAGATTAATTTTATTTTCAAAAGATTGTTTATCAATCGGATGCGAAAAATTAACCGTAAAAATAGCCATTTTATTATTAGGGTTGGTCGGATCTTGATAGAGCTCTTCATTGCTAATCGAGTAGCTGAAATCCCGAGTTGTAAAAGTATAATAGCTTGAATCATCTTGCAATTTATTATTTTCAGCGAATAGCTTTTGAGCGTCTAAGTTAACCGTATATTTTACACCTAACGGCCATGATTCTGTTGGTTTAAACTCAATTGTATTATCGCTATTCCAGCGCCATACGCCATCAATATGCGGACTGATTGATACCCCTTCAGTAATTGGTTTGCCAACTAATGCTAATGGGGCAGGAGAACGACTATTACCAGCAAAACTGATGTCTAATGCGGAATGATTATAGTATGGTTCATTATAATTGGCATAATAGGTGTTGATTACAATTGGAGCTTGAACAATGGGTTGTGGGCGATTTAAGTACCAATGATAGGCGTAATTAGCTGAAAAATAGGCAATAATCATAATAATAATAACACTGCCAATAAGCGTTTTACGTTTAGTTAGCCTAGCATTTAAGCTTTGGTAGTACTGCTTTGCGTTAGGATACCACTTTGGGGTGGACCAGTTAACATCACCAACAATAGGACTAATCGCCCATAAAATAATTCGTAATAGCGCCAATAAAAATAGTGCAAAATAGAGGCACGCTTCACAAATAATACTTAAAATATAGAAAGGAATACGAAGAAGTAAACGTAAGAATCCCATTGTTAATTCATCCTCATTATTAAACTCATTTTATTATTGATAAGTGAAGATTATATGAAGAATAATTGCTGCTAGATGCAAGGAATCCTCTTTTGAATCTTACCTGTATGATGTTCATCTTTTAATCAATCAACATTATACTTGAACTAGGGTTAATTTCACCAAATTAGATAAAAATATCATAGCGACGCAATAAAAACCGCGCGAATAGGGGCCGCATAACCTTCGATAGTTTTAGTATGATCATTTGGGTCAAGAAAATCAACGAGCGAATCAGATGTCATCCACTCAGTTTTACGCTGTTCTTCTAAATTTGTTTTAGAAATATCAACCACATCAATATTCTTAAAACCACATTTAGATAACCAATTAATCAGAGTGGGTATTGAGGGAATAAAATAGACATTCCGCATTTGAGCATAGCGTTCACCAGGTACTAATGCTTGATGTTCTTTACCGTCAATAATTAACGTTTCTAGCACTAATTGGCCATTACTCGTAAGCTGATTTTTTAGTTGGTAGAGATGATCAAGTGGCGAGCGTCTATGATATAACACACCCATGGAAAAAACGGTATCAAACGCATTAAGTTTTGGCATATCCTCAATGCCAACAGGAATTAAATGTGCACGTTGATCATAACCAAGAAGTTTTCTTACGGCCTCAAACTGGCATAAAAATAGCGCCATAGGGTCAATACCTACCGCAAATTTTGCTCCAGCGCCAATCATACGCCATAAATGATAGCCACTATTACAGCCTACATCTAATACCGTCTTACCTTCTAAATTATTAATATGTGGGGTAAGTCTTTGCCATTTCCAATCAGAACGCCACTCTGCATCGACATTGATATCATAAAGTGAAAAAGGACCTTTACGCCAAGGGGATAATGACATCAGTAAATGTTTAATCCGTTTTTTTTCACCCTCAGACAATGGCGATAAATTTTTAGCTGTCACACTATGTAATAAATCTAAAATATCTGGTCTTATTGCAGGTAGGTGATCGATGCTATTAATCCAATGATTAAAACGAATATCAATATTGTGTTTTTGCCAGTTTGACAATTGGGCGGGTAAAGTTTCTAACCATGGGGCTAATTGGTTTTTTGCAATAATCTGATAAAAGTTACCAAAATCAATCATATAAATATCTTCTTATCTCACTAATTTATTATTACTTTTTTATTGCAATAATTGAACCGAAGTTAAAACACTGGAACCAAGTATTAATATGCTGAAATCCGGCGCTAACTAATCTGGTTTTATGTGTTTCGATCGAGTCGGTTATCATAACGTTTTCTAACATACTACGTTTTTGGCTTATTTCTAATTCGCTATAACCGTTCGCTCGTTTAAAATCATAATGCATATCAAACAATAAATCATTAATGATATTGTCTGTAAAACTAAATTTTTCTGACAAGACTAAAATACCATTTGGATTTAAAGCGTGATAGATTTTATTTAATACTTGTTGGCGCGCATCGGGTGTTAAAAATTGTAAGGTAAAGTTTAATACTACCATTGATGCGTTTTGCATAATAATACTGTTTATATCAGCACAAATCACCTCAACAGCAGTTTTTGCTTTATAGGCACTAATATGTTTCTGACAACGTTCAACCATTGCATTTGAGTTGTCTATAGCATAAATTATACAATTATCATGTTTTATGTTGCGCCGAATTGACAAGGTCGCTGCGCCTAAAGAACATCCTAAGTCGTAAATATTACTGTCTGCAGTAACAAATCGAGTGGCTAACATGCCAATCATTGAAATTATATTTGAATAACCAGGAACGGATCGTTGTATCATATCAGGGAAAACTTCAGCAACTTTATCATCAAAAGTCCAGTCGCCTAAGCTCTCAATTGGTGCAGAAAAGAGCAAATCTTTTTTTGGTTCCATAATTATATTAATGCGTATTTTTAAACTATTTCTGTTATCATATCATTTTATCATCATTAATATGTAATTTTTATGAACTGGTTTTTAGCGGTAGCAGTAATCACAAGTTTAATCATTGCCTTTTATTTAGGTTTCAGGGTTATTAATCTGTTTAATCTATATAAACAAGGGTATTTTAATACTATTTCCAAAAAAATAGTGTGGTTAATGATTGTTGTCGGTTCGCTGTCCTTTGTGTTAAGTCGTGTATTTTTTTCTGTTTCGGATTATTGGTTACCCTTAATTAGTAGTCTTGTTTTTTCATTCATTTTATGCTTGTTCTATAGCATTGTTATTATTGATGTTCTTCGTTTGTTTTTATACCTTGTCTTTAGAAGAAAAGGCAACTATCGTCTAATCTTGCAAATCATTTACATTACTATGACCATGGTATTTTTTATTGTCGGTCTATATATGGCAAGTGCTCCACGTATCATCAATTATCAAATTACTATTGATAAGCCGGCACGAGTTAAACAATTAAAAATTGTACAATTAAGCGATATTCATCTGAATCAGACGACATCAAGACATTTTATTCAGACCATGGTTAATGATGTAAATAGCCTAAAACCCGACTATATTTTTATTACCGGAGATACTTTAGATCAACGTTTAAAACCCTATTTAGATAAAAATTTAGCCGAGCTTTTTGCTCAGCTAAAATCGACTTATGGTACATTTATTATTTTTGGTAATCATGAACATTACGGTATAGAAAGAGAAAAAAATAATAGTAATGAGGATGTGATCAAGGCTTTTACTGCTGGGAATATGAAAGTTTTGCAAGATAGTGTTTTTTACGATAATGCTACAGGTATCACAATCATCGGCCGAGATGATTATGTGGTTAAAAATTTTGGTAAAACCCGAGCAGATTTACCTACATTACTGAGTCTAGTTGATGAGAACGATCCAGTTATTTTGCTCGATCATCAGCCACAAAATTTGACAGAGCCCGCTGATTTAGGTATTGATGTTATGTTTTCAGGACATACTCATGCAGGGCAAATATTCCCAATGACGCTAGTGGTTAATGCTATGTATAAAAATGCTTGGGGGCTTGAACAACCTGTTGCTAACAATCCATTTATGAGCATTGTTTCTAGTGGTTATGGGTTATGGGGGCCGCCAATTCGTTTAATGACACGTGCTGAAATTGTGGTTACTGAGCTCACGTTTAAATAGTATCAAGCTAGATACTTAAATAACAATTATAGTTAATGATATATTGGGAATTATTTTGTCTTATCACCTTATTACGACTAATCAACAACTTAATGATTACTGCTCTCAAATCGATAATAATATAGATGCGATTGCTTTAGATAGCGAGTTTGTAAGAACCAGAACATTTTATCCTCAGCTTGGTTTAATTCAGCTTTTTGATGGCAAGCAGACTGTGCTCATTGATCCACTAAATATTACCGATTGGCAATTGTTTAGCGCTTTTATTAATAACCCCAATATTGAAAAATATTTTCACGCTTGCAGTGAAGACATTGAGGTTTTTTGTCATCAGTTCAGTTTTGTGCCAACGCCGATTTTAGATAGCCAAATTTTAGCTTCATTTTTAGATAATCCATTAAGTGCAGGTTATGCAACATTGGTGAATAAATATATGCATATCGAGCTAGATAAAAGTGAAACACGAACAGATTGGTTACAAAGACCTTTGTCAAGTAAACAGTGCCAATATGCAGCTAATGATGTGATTTACTTACTCCCATTAGTTAATAAGTTAAAAGCTTTATTACGTGATAAAGGCTGGTTAAATGCTGCTTATCAAGAGTGTGAAAATGCTGTTAAACGGCGATGTGAATTTATTCAAGCTGATAAAGCGTATTTGCACATTAAAAATGCATGGCAGTTGCGAGGTGAACAGTTAAGCTATTTACAAAAGTTAGCTAGTTGGCGGCTTAATTATGCTAAGCAGCATGATATCGCTTTAAATTTTGTGGTGCATGAAGACGTATTATGGAAACTCGCACGCTATAGACCAACATCATTAGCTGAATTATCAGCTTTGGGGTTAAGAGGAAAAGAAGTCAGATTGTTTGGTGATTTATTATTATCAATATTATTAGAAGAGCCTAGTTTTATTGAACCAATTGACCGAATTATCACCTATCCTGATTATAAAAAATGGACAACATTGATCAAAGAATCCGCTCACAAGATTGCACAGCAAACTCAATTAAGTAATGAAATTTTAGTTTCACGTCGCCATATTGAACAATTTATTCGCTGGATTAATAGTGATAAAACAGGGCATGCGCCTGATTTACTCTCCGGTTGGCGAGGAAAGTTATTTGAACCTTATTTGAATTTATAAACTCAATACTACAAATATTCATTTTAACCATTCTAAAGCAAAAATATCACATGTAATATTTACATGTGATATTTTTTATGCTATTGTGCATATAATATTTAACATGCCGAGTCGAAGGATAACGACATGAAAAAGTCGAAAGAAACAAAAAGCTCTGCTTTCTATCAGCAACAATATCGACAGCGTTTACGTGAGCAAGGTTTAATCAAAAAAGAAGTATGGATATTGCCAGAGCATACAATAGAGCTGCTAAATATGGAGAAACAGCTACGGGTATCACAGGTAAATGAAAATAATAAAAGCACCGTTAAACAACAGGAAAATAATGTGATGAAAAAACAAATAGTTTGGTCCGTTTCTGAACTTTATCAGGCGTTAACTACTGTAGAACTCTTTACACAAGCTTCTGCCAGTGTCGAATTAATTGACGGTGTTGACGCTTGCTTGCACGTCGTTATGCATGAGTATGGCGATTTACCGCTATTTATGAGCGTATCAAATCAACAAATTGTCGTGGAAGCTTTATTATGGCCGACAAATATGGTCAAAAACCAAGAACAGTTTAATCAAGATATTCTCTATTCCCGTAAGCTATTCCCGCTATCAACCATTGCCATTGAACAAAGTGGCGATGGCTCATTAAATTACATTATGTATGGTGCGTTAAGCGCTTCATCATCATTAAGCGGTATTGTTTACGAATTGGAAATGCTAAGTGATAACGTGATTAAAGCAACTGAAGCATATCACAACTTACTCAATTTTGATTAAATATTAATATCAACCAAATAAACGGAGTAAATTATGGCAATTTTTAATAAATTAGTAACAGCGTTGCGTGGTGGTATTAATGATGCCGGTGAGTCAATTATTGATACTCAAGCTCTACGCATTTTAGATCAAGAAATTCGCGATTCTGATGTTGAATTAAAGCAAGCGAAAGAATCATTAGCAAATATCCTTGGGCAGCAAAAACTGGCAGAGAGAGCAGTTGTTAAAACTCAAGCGAGTATTGCTGAATATGAAGGTTACGCAATAAAAGCGCTTGATAGCAATAATGAACCACTCGCTCTCGAAGTTGCTGAAAAGATTGCTGAATTAGAAAATGAACTAAATTCTCAACAAAGCCAACTTTTCAATTTTACTGAAAGTGTAAAATCATTACGTCAATCGGTTAGCCAAGCAGAAGTTAATATTAAAAATTTGAAGCAACAGGTTGATATTGTTAAAGCAACAGAAAGTATGCAAAAAGCACAAACTGCGGTTGCTATGCGCTATGGTAACTCTAGTGCTAAGCTACATACCGCGCTTGACTCTTTAGATAGAATAAAAAAACGCCAAGAAAAAACAGCTGCGACGATCGAAGCTAAAAATGAATTAGAGCAGGAGGCAAGTACCAATAGTTTAGAGAGTAAATTGCGTGCAGCTGGCATAAAATCAACAACCCAAGATGCAAATGCTATTTTAACGAGGTTAAAAAGTAAGAAAGAAAAAGAGATAAATTTATTTTAAGAATAATCTTGAGAGAATGACAAGATAAATAGTCGCAGTTTAATTAGATTAGGCTGTATTAACCATATAAGGATGTTTAATGGAACTCTTTTTTGCTATTTTTTTTTCTTTTCCAGTCATTATTTTTAGTACCTTACTTACTTTATGTGTATTGTATTGGCTGGTTGCTGCAATTGGAATTTTACATATCGATTGCTTAGATGTCGATTTTGATGGTATTGATGCATCCCCATCAACAGGGTTGGGTGGTTTATTGTTAAAATGGGGATTTAATGAAGTACCCATGACTCTCATTATTACACTAATTTCTCTGTTCGGATGGATTTTTTCTTATCTATGCTTGCGTTATATTTTAATCCATTTCATAACCATTTCATGGTTATATTATTTAGCCGGGATAATTATTTTTACCATCAGCTTTATTATTGCCACTTATCTAACGGCTAAGGTCATAAAACCTATCCGCCCATTTTTCAATAAAATGGGCAGCCTGAATTCACATAAAACCCTTTTAGGGCAAGTTGTTGTTATCCGTTCTAGTGTCGTTAACGAACAAAAGGGTGAGGCATTTTATGAAGATGGTGGTGCAGGGCTCATTTTGCAAGTAAGAGCAGATAGTCGTTATCTATTTCAGCGAGGAGATAAGGCAGTACTGTTGAGTTATGATAGTGTATCAAATAGCTATGAAATAATTAATGAATCAGATTTTATGGAAAATATTAAATAATTAAATTAAAACAATAAAATATTTGGAGTTTTACTATGTATATTAGTACTGATGCGGTTATGTTCTGGTTAATTATAGTTGGAGTTATATTTCTTGCTATTATTGGTTTTTTTCTACTATTTAAAGCTTTTTATATTAAAGTACCACAAGGCACAGCTTTGATTGTTAATGATATGACATCAAAGCCTAAAGTGCATTTTACAGGGGCCTTAGTTTATCCAGTTATTTACAAAAAAGAGTTTATGAAAATTTCATTAATTACTTTTGATGTAGAAAGGAGAGGCAAAGATGGTTTAATCTGTAAAGATAATTTACGTGCAGATATTTGCGTTGCTTTCTATCTTCGAGTTAATGAAACGACTGAAGATGTATTAAAAGTTGCAAAATCAATTGGTGTTGACAGAGCCTCCGACCAAAAAGCGGTCAGTTCATTATTTAGTGCTAAGTTTTCAGAAGCGTTGAAAACGGTTGGCAAGCAATTTGAGCTAGCAAAACTATTTGAAGACCGGATGGATTTCCGTGAAAGAATTATTGATGTCATTGGTAAAGACCTCAATGGTTATGCTCTAGAAGATGTCGCTATTGACTATTTAGAACAAACGCCTATTAAATCACTTGATCCTGATAATATTTTTGATGCGGAAGGGATTAATAAAATAACCTCAATTACCGCAGTTCACAAAGATGAAACGAATAAGCGAGAAAGAGATCTTGAACTCGCGTTAAAGAAAAAAGACACTGAAACCATCGAAGCAAAATTAGAGCTTGAGCGTCAACAAGCAGATGCGGAAGCGCGTCAAAAGCGTGAAATTGAAACAATTAGAGCTCGTGAGCAGGCAGAAACGTTAAAAGTACAAGAAGAAGAACGCTTAAAAGCTGAACAGGCGAGGATTCAATCACAACAAGAAATTGATGTTCGTGAGGAAAATCGCCAGCGCGAAGTCGAAGTCGCACAGCAAAATCGCCTGCGCGCCGTTGCAATCGAGCAAGAACGTGTTGAACGAGCTCGTTCCTTAGAAGTTGTTGCTAGGGAGCGTGAAGTCGAATTACAGCGTATTGATAAAGATAAAGCGCTAGAAGAAGAGCGAAAAATCATTGCCAATGTCATTCGTGAACGAGTCGCCGTTGAAAAAACAGTGGCAATCGAAGAAGAACATATCAAAGAAGTCCGTGAAGTGTCAAAAGCTGATCGTGAAAAACAGACTATTGTTATCGCTGCCCAAGCAAAAGCTGAGCAAGAATTAGTCATGCAAGTCAAACAAGCTGAAGCTGATGAGCAATCTGCTAAGCACCGTGCAATTGAAATTAGCACGATGGCTCAAGCAGAATTAGAAGCCGCAGCTAAACAATCAGATGCCAAAAAACAGTTAGCAGAAGGAACTGAAGCCGAGGAAGCGGCAATTGGTTTAGCTGAAGCCAAAGTCCGCAAAGCACGGGCAGAAGCAGAAGAGAAAGAAGGATTGATTCGAGCGCACGTGACAGCCGAAACACTATTAGCGGAAGCGAAAGGTACCCAAGAGAAAGGATTATCAGAAGCTAAAGTTATTGAGGCAAAAGCACTTGCACTTGAAAAACAAGGCTTAACAGAGGCAAAAGTATTAGAAGAAAAATTATCAGCACAAGCTCGTGGTGATGAACGAATTGGGTTAGCACTAGCATCGTCTACTAAAGAAAAAGGTTTAGCTGAAGCGCTTATTATTCGTGAACGTTTGACTGCGGAAGCAAATGGTTTGGTAGAGAAATTCCAAGCTATGAGCACCATGGATGAACAATCTAAGAATCATGAAGAGTTCCGCTTAGCGTTAGAAAAAAGCTTTGAACAATCTATGTCTGCCATTGCAGCAAATAAAGAGATTGCGCGTGAACAAGCTGATGTATTGGCTGCGGCATTTAGTAAAGCAAATATTGAGATTGTTGGTGGTAATGATAATTTCTTCAATAGCTTCTCTAAGGCGATCAGTGTAGGTAAAGCCGTTGAAGGCGCGGTTGGTCAAAGTCCGATATTGCAATCGGCATTACAATCCGTTTTATCCCGTTTATCTGGTAATAAGGATATTGATGTAAAATAGACGTTAGCCAATACAGATTTAAAAGCGTTAGCTAAACAATTTTTATCTGATAAGTCAGATAAGGAATAAATTGTAAGCTTAATTTGCTAAATCTAAGGTGTACTTAATCAATTGGTAGTAAATATATTGTGATTTACTACCTAAATCCCGCTTCCTTATAGATAAAATCAATGAGTTAAATATGGCTGAAACTCCACAAAAAAAACAACAACAAACCGCGATAGACAATGCAGTAGCAGAAGGCGGTGCATATGAGATTCTTCGTAAACGTTTAACCGTACTTGGTCAAGAATTAAATCAAAAAACAGAGCAACTTAATCAACAACGATTAGCTGAATTTGGCAAAAGCGATATGTCAATTATTAGCCGTATTCGGATTCGTACCAGTAATAACTGCATTGCAAGGGATATTGTTCGTTTTGGTGATTGGTTTTTATTTGGTTATAATGTTTTTATCGGATTAAAAAAAGAGACTAAAATTGAGGATGTTTTTTCACTTTACCAGCTGGTCGAAAAAGACGGTTCTTATGACGCAGCTCCCGTGGAACTCAATAATACTTTTTTAAATATAGATCGATTCGTCCAAGATTTTAGTGAACTTTATACCTACTATAAAAATGCGCAGCTTTTACAGCTAGTTGAACGTGACGGTAAATTACTGGCTAGTTTTCAAATTGGTGAACGAGTAAGTGATATTAGAGTATTTCGTTGGTCTATTTCAAACGATAAAAAAACAATAAATTATATTGATAATCGCGGAGAACGGGATATTGCACTCCCCCCCGCTTATAGCTTTGAATGGCAAGAAACAAGCCGAGAAAATATTGTTAATGGACGTTTTCCTCATATTAATGTACTTGATTCTGTCTTTGTTGAAACTATTGGCGGTGATTTAACCATTAAGTGTGAAAATAACACCGATGATGGGCTAGGGATTTATCGTGAAGAAGTGCTAGATAAAAACCAATCAATTAATGACGCCAAGATTGAATATGCAAAAGTAGGGACATTAATATTACTAAAAATACTACCATACCGAGAGGAGAGTTGGCGTTACCTGATATTCAATATTTTGACGCAAAAAGTTCAACGTATTGATGCTATTGGTTTAGCTTGCATTGAGCTACCAGAAGATCATGGTATTATTTTCCCTGGTGGATATTATTTGCAAAATGGTGAGTATAAAGCTTTTGATCAGGTAATGGATGGAATGCACTTTCGCCGTATAAGGCGTTCGCCTAATGGTGAAGATGTATTATATGTGTTTTATGAACCCACTTCTGGTCGCCTCGCACTATTCAATTATAATATGATTGAGCGCAAGCTTAATAACCCTATCTTAGGCTATGGCTATGCCGTTTTTGAAGATGGGCGGGTGGTGGTATTTGAAGGCGAAAATAATGAACCGACTCGTGTACATCCAATGCAAATTTGGCAGACACCATTTTATAGTGATGAGTTTGCTGCTCAACAACCGACTAATAATAGCTTTTTAGGGAAAATAGGTAATGCCGAATTAGTTAGAGGGATTTCTGATCTTTATTTCATCAGTCGTGAGATAGATAATCAGAGTATTTCGTCTCAACTTTATGCAAAATTAAGTGAAGACACGCGCCGATTATTTGATAATTATTTTTGGCTTAATGATGAAAAAAATCTTTCTTTCGTACCTATTTTGCGAGGAATTTCACAAACAAGTGAATTAGTCATAGATGAATATGAAAAAGTTGAAAGCATTCGGCGTCAATCGACGAGTGCAATGCGAGAAGCTACTGCGACACAAAAAGAGCTGCTGACAAAGTTATATCCAGATAGTTGGCAGGAGACTCAAGAGTTTGTTGATGCGCTTAATGCAATAAATTTGCAACTCGGCCAATTAGTGACCTTACGTAGCTATCGGTATATTGATGTTAATGAAATCGATAAAATGGAAAACGAGCTAAAGGAGCGCCGTGTTATCGTCTCCTTAGCAACAGCCGAATTTTTATCCAGTGAAAAAGCTTTCCAGCCATTTACACTTGCTATTAATGATATTGAAAAACAGTTATCGACAGTGACGATCGCCGTTCAGTTAAATGATTTAATTAAAACAGCCGATCAGATGTCGTTAGATCTTGATATGTTGTCTCAATTAATGGCAACATTAAAGTTTGATGATATAACTTTACAAACCAACATTGTTGAATCAATTGCCGAAGTCTATTCTAAACTAAACCAAACTAAAGCCAAAGTTAATCAAAAGCGCAAATCATTAACGAGCGTTGAGACGATCGCTCAATTTGGTGCACAGTTTAAACTGTTTAGTCAAAGTATCGCAAGTGCACTAAGTTTATCTATAACGCCTGAAAAATGTGATGATGAATTATCCCGTTTATCATTACAGCTTGAAGAGTTAGAGAATCAATTTAGCGATAATGAAACCTTTTTAAATGATATTCTTACTAAACGGGAAGAGGTCATTGAAACGTTTGAAACGCATAAACAATCGCTCATCGAAGAGCGTTCTAGGCGAACTCAAACACTTTTTACTGCTGCAGAGCGTATTTTGGATAGCATTCCAAGGCGAACAGCAAAATTTACCAATCAAACAGAACTTAATGCATTTTTTGCAGCAGATCAGCTGGCAATCAAAATTACAGAATTAACCGAAAAGCTCCGTGGATTATCGGATAATGTCAAAGCAGATGATATCGAAGCGCGTTTCAAAAATGCTAGAGATCAATCTGTCCGTTCATTACGTGATAAATCTGAGATTTTTGAAGCAGGCGGAAACATTATTAAGTTAGGTCCACGCCATCGATTTAGTGTTAATACACAAGAGTCGGACCTAACGATTTTACCTAAAGACGGTAACCTTTATTTACAACTTACAGGGACAGATTATCAGGAAAAAATTAATCATTCAAAATTGCAAAGTTATAAGCCATTTTGGTCAATGTCGCTTGAGTCTGAGTCCCCAACTGTTTATCGAGCAGAGTACCTCGTTTATTCATTGATCGCATCGACATTAAAAAACACCGATAGCCTCTCTTACAGTGAACTTGCCTCGCAGATAAATCAACCGGATGCCTTAGCTAAAACTGTACGTGATTTTGCGGCTATGCGTTATAGAGAAGGCTATGAAAAAGGTATCCATGATCACGATGCGGCTAAAATTATTACCAAGCTTATCCCTCTCGGTGAAAGTGCTGGTTTACTGCGTTATAATCCACTCGCACGCAGTTTAGCGATTCTTTATTGGCAATATAATCAAGACAATGATTTTGTCGCTTTATGGCCAGAACGCGCTAAAACCTGTATGGATATTTATGAGCTCTTTAAGCATGACGATGGATTACAAAATCTCCGCCAAGAGATGATTAATGCAATGACGGATTTTTTTAGTCAAGAATCAATAGCTCATGAAAAATATCATTTAATACAAGCCGCAGAATATTTAAGTTATGTTTTAACTAATTCGCCAAGAGAGTTTATTTTAAGTAAATATGGTAAACGATTATTTGATGGATTACTGAGCCACTTAGAGAAAACACATATGTGGAGTGGTTTTAATCACTCTCAGTTGAGCCTGCAGCAACGAATCGCCGATCGTTGGCTGTTAATTGAAAATTGGTTAAAAGGGCTTTGTTCGCTTTCAGAATATCAAGCGAGTAGCAATTATATTCCAGAAGCAATCATTTTAATTATGTTGAAAGATGATACTCATACTGCATTAAAGATGAGTGAAATCGACTTAGACATCAAGATCACTGACTTATTAGGTGAACATCCTAGAGTAAAACAGGGTACTTTAATGATTAATCTTGATGATTTCTTTAACCGTATGCGTAGACAGTCTCGAGTAATTATTCCTGAATATCAACAATATCAACAAATAAGGCAAGAAGTCCTTAATGAACAACGACAATTTTTACATCTAAGCGAGTTTAAAGCTAAGCCACTTAGCTCTTTTGTTCGTAATAAATTAATTAATGATGTCTATTTCCCTATCATTGGTGATAACTTAGCGAAACAGATGGGGACAGTAGGCGAAAGTAGGCGAACCGATTTAATGGGATTACTATTACTCATTTCCCCTCCAGGCTATGGTAAAACAACCCTGATGGAGTATATCGCTAATCGTCTAGGCTTAATTTTTATGAAAATAAATGGGCCGGCACTAGGGCATCATGTTTTGTCATTAGATCCGCAGCAAGCACCTAATGCAACCGCTCGTCAGGAGCTAGAAAAAATAAATTTGGCGTTTGAAATGGGTAATAATGTAATGCTGTATATCGATGATATTCAGCATACTAATCCCGAGTTTTTACAAAAATTCATTTCACTTTGCGATGGTTCTCGTCGCATTGAAGGAGTATGGAAAGGTAAGACCAAAACCTATGATCTGCGAGGTAAAAAGTTTTGTGTAATTATGGCTGGAAATCCTTATACTGAATCTGGCGAGGTGTTTAAAATTCCGGACATGCTAACTAACCGTGCAGATATCTATAATTTAGGTGAAGTCCTTGGTGGCATGGAGGAGGTATTCTCTTTAAGCTATATTGAAAACTGTTTAACATCAAACTCAGTACTTGCGCCATTGGCCTTAAGAGACCTAAACGATCTCTATAAGCTTATGGATTATGCGCATGGTAAACCGCTAAATAGTAATGATTTGAGTTATGCGTACAGCCAAACCGAAATCAATGAAATTAGTACTGTATTAAAGCATCTAATTCAAATAAGAAAAGTTGTATTTAAGGTTAATCAACAATATATCATTAGTGCTGCACAATCAGATAAATACCGTCAAGAGCCACCATTCAAATTGCAAGGTAGTTATCGTAATATGAACAAACTGGCAGAAAAAGTTTTTCCGGTAATGAATCAGCAAGAAATTAACCAAATCATTGATGACCACTATTTAGGTGAAGCGCAGCTATTAACCACCGGCGCAGAAGAAAACTTACTAAAACTCGCTGAAATTCGCCATACTATGGTCGAGGAGCAAAGAGTGCGTTGGGCACAAATTAAGAAAGACTTTATGCGTAATAAAGCGCTTGGAGGCGATGATATTGATACTGGAGCAAGAATTGTTAATCAACTCGCTGATCTGGTACAAAGCGTACAATCGCTAAAAAGCTAATATAGGTAAAACAAAAAATCGCTTAGCGCATTAGGTTAAGCGGTTTTTTGTTGCCCAAATATCGGGTAATGCTAATAAAATATCCAATCGATTTTTTATAGCGTTTTTAGCACTTGATAACTTAATATACCTAACAACGTCATCAATATTGAGCCGATAACATGAATAGCAATCGTACTTAACCCTAACGTGATTTGCCCTTTTTGTAAGAAAGTAACTATTTCAGCTGAAAATGTAGAAAACGTTGATAAACCACCACAAAAACCAGTAATAATAAGGAGTCGCCATTCTGCTGAAATGTGAGGCGTGTTAGCGAGTAATGCCATCGCAAAGCCAATAATATAACCAGCGATAAGATTTGATAACAAAGTTCCAAACGGAATAATAAAAAACGTATTAAATTTAACTGATAAAATCCAACGTAATATTCCTCCAGCTGTAGAGCCGATGGCAATTGCAATGATTGCTTTTAACATATGAGATCCTTATAGGATAAAAAACAAATAAATAGCCATATTATAAGGAGGAATCAGTAACCAAGATATTTTATTGATATGCGCTGATTTCCTCGTTATTACACGACTCGATCAGGCGTCATCATCCGTTAAGAACGGCGGTTGGGTAAGGTGGAACACCATCACCTCGCCCGCTAAGTTACAATAACATAGGTTATTTTGCAATAATTTAATGCTAGAATAGTTCAATTAATTTTACGAAGGAATATGCGTTATGTTCACAGGTATTGTGCAGGGTGTTGGCTTAATTGTAGATATTATTGATAAAAATAAGTTACGTACCTATCAAGTAAAACTACCACCAAACTTAACTCAAGCTATCGAAATTGGCGCCTCAATTGCTAACGATGGCTGCTGCCTCACAGTGACATCATTTGCTAATGAATGTGTCACATTTGATATTATGCAAGAAACATTAGCATTAACTACCCTCGGTAGCAAAAACGTTGGTGATTTGATTAATATTGAGCGTAGCGCTAAGTATGGCGATGAAATTGGAGGCCATGTTATGTCAGGACATATTTCTTGTACCGCCAAAATCGTAGCGATCAATAAAACAGCGACTAATTGCCAAATGATTTTAGCCATGCCAGCTGAGTTTATGAAATATGTGCTCTATAAAGGTTTTATTGGTATTGATGGCGCGAGTTTAACCGTGGGTAATATTAATAGCACTGGTTTTGATATTCACTTGATCCCAGAAACATTAGCCGTTACCACCTTAAAAAATAAGAAAGTAGGGGACTTAGTTAATATTGAAATTGATGCACAAACTCAGGCGATAGTCGATACTGTCGAAAGAGTTTTAGCGCAAAAAAATTAACGAGTTGAACGTCGCTCATTTGGCGATCAAGTCTTTTACATAATGGTTTTAAAGAGTAAGCAGCACCAATGATTAAGGTACTGCTTATTGGTTAAGCAAAATATTACTCAAAATGTGGTAATTTATTCTGACTTAGTGCTAGCCAAAACTGCTCGGTAGTTATTGATTTACCTTTTAACCTAGCTTGATTTTCATCTTTAGAATAATATAAATCAACAACAATTCCATCCTTGATATCATTATTAGGCTCGTTGTTAAAGTCGATGATTGGCGAGTTTTTAAATAATATTTTTGAAAATAAAATGACAGATTGGCGAGCTGATTCGATATCAATATCATCGGGTATCTCTTTATCTAGATTGCTGATCTGAGCGACTAAATACACCATCGGGTTTAAAGGTAAATGCATATTTGCTTCAGCTAAAATTAGGTTATCTTGATCTAATTCAGGCCATGTTTGATTATGATCGGTAATATTTAATATAAAGTTAGCATTAAAATTACCTTGTTGGTTCTGCCATAATAGTTTATCAAGCTTAATAAACCAATTTCTTACCGCTAAGTGATTATTCGTTCCTGCAGTTAAGTCACCGCTAATAGGCAACGTATAATTTACTAACATCTCACCTTGACCTAAATTTTGCTGACCTAAAAATAGACTATCAACAGATGTTGAAATATCACCTGTTATATTTTTATTCTGCGCCATGGCATCGATATTTATACTAAGTTGGTTGACTTTGATATCGTTATTATTCGGTTGAATTTGACTTATTGATCCCTTATCTATGCTCAAGTTACCTTTAATCTGATAACCTGAATCCAATTGTTTAACAATCTTACTGGACATCTCTAAATTGTTTATTTCAAATTCATTTAGTTGATTTTTAAAAATTAGTAAATTTACTTCGCCTTTGATAGCCAAATTATTAAACTGATTATCAATCGATATAGAGAGACTATTTTTAGTTGCTTGTAAATTGGTATCAAGCTCTTCGTTGGTATAATTAATCGGTTCATTATTGACTACTAGCTTAATATTTTCATTATAATCAATACTTGCACTCAGGGTGACAAAAGGTTTATTGCCCGCCGCAAGCCATAGCTGTTGATTGCTCTCTTTAGAGGTTTGATAAGTAAATGCGGCCATTTTCGGTGAAAGGTCAGCCGATTTTATTTCACTCCAAGGGAAAGGGCCATGATAGATAGTAACAATGTCATCAAAAATTATTGTGTTATCCTTTTCAATATTAACGGCATCTACGGTTAAGCGAAAAGAGGTTGAAAATATTCCTTTGTGATAGTTAGTGTACTGAATATTAATCTTCGATAAATTTTGCTGTTGATTAATTTCATTTGTTATTTGTATTACTTTTGCATCAATATTATTTTCGATAATATTACCCGTACACCAAGAAGCAACAGTATAGCCAATAGCTAAAATAACGATAATACTGGTGGCAATAACTGCTTTTTTCATAATTCGATATCCTTTTATTTTATTGCTCGTTAGCACAATGCATAGCAAATTGGCTAAGTAGTGTATTGATATAGTCAATACGTTGTTGCCTTTGTAAGTCAGTTTTTAATAGTTTTAATCGATTCTGTCCATCTAGGCGATAGCGCTTAGGATCTTTTTGTATTTCACCAATTAAGTAGTCGACTGAAACTTGGTTATTAGCGCCAAATTCAATGTAGCCACCTTTTTCCCCTAACTCGATTTTATTTATGCCTAATCGCTGGGCATTAAATCTAATTTTAGTTACGTCTAATAAAAATTGTACAGGCTCGGGTAAACGACCAAATCGATCAATTATTTCAACTTTTATATCACTGAGTTCTTCAAGCTCTTCAATACTGGCAATGCGTTTATAAAGCGATAAGCGGGTATTGACATCAGCAATAAAATCATCTGGAATTAGTGTTGGTAAACGTAGCTCAATGTCCACTTGTTGATTACTTAATAATGATTCTAGTGATGGTTGTTTGCCTTGTCTTAACGATTTGACGGCTTCATCAAGCAATTCCATATATAAATTAAAACCGATTGCTTCAATTTGGCCGCTTTGGTCTTCGCCTAATAACTCACCCGCTCCACGAATCTCTAAATCATGAGTGGCTAACGCAAAGCCTGCCCCTAAATCTTCTAATGAAGCGATAGCTTCTAAGCGTTTTTTAGCGTCTTTAGTTAATGCTTTTGGTGGCGGTGTTAATAGATAAGCGTAAGCTTGATGATAAGAGCGGCCAACCCGTCCTCTTAACTGATGTAACTGTGCTAAACCAAATTTATCTGCTCGTTCAATAATAATAGTATTAGCGTTAGGTACATCAATCCCTGTTTCAATAATTGTAGTGCAAAGCAGTAGATTATAACGTTGGTGATGAAAATCATTCATTACGCGTTCAAGTTCGCGTTCATGCATCTGACCATGGCCAATTGCAATACGTGCTTCAGGAATGAGTTCTTGTAATTTTTTTTGGCTATTTTCGATATCAGCTACATCATTGTGCAGGTAATACACTTGCCCACCACGCAATATTTCACGCAAAATGGCTTCACGGATAACATAACTATCGTATTCTCGGACAAATGTTTTAACGGCTAAGCGACGCGCTGGTGGGGTGGCAATAATCGATAAATCACGCATACCACTCATTGCCATGTTGAGGGTTCTTGGGATTGGCGTTGCTGTTAAAGTTAAAATATCAACGTTAGCTCTCATCGCTTTAATGCGCTCTTTCTGCCTTACCCCAAAACGATGCTCCTCATCGACAATGAGTAAGCCTAAATCACGCCATTTTACATCAGTTTGTAGTAGTTTATGGGTACCTATAACAATATCAACCTTACCGTCTTGTAAATCGGCTAATATTTTTTGTTGCTGCTTAGCCGTTTTAAAACGAGATAATGCTTCAATGCGAATAGGCCAATTGGCAAATCGGTCGCAAAAATTTTCATAATGTTGTTGAGCAAGTAAGGTTGTTGGGACTAATAAGGCAACTTGCTTATGATTTATCACAGCTAAAAAAGCCGCACGGATCGCAACTTCTGTTTTACCAAAACCAACATCACCACAGACCAAGCGATCCATCGCGATAGGCGTACACATATCACTAATCACGGCACCAATTGCATTAAGTTGATCATCCGTTTCTTGGTAAGCGAATCCTTGGCAAAATAATTCATATTGCTCGCGGTCTTGTTTAAATTCAAAGCCTGGTTTGGTTTCTCGCTGGGCATAAATATCAAGTAGTTCCGCTGCCACATCTCTGATTTTTTCGGCTGCTTTTTCGCGAGCTTTGCTCCAAGCATCAGAACCTAATTTATTGAGTGGAGCGGTTTCCTCATCACCACCAGAATACCGACTAATTAAATTTAGTGATGAAATAGGGACATAAAGCTTTGTCTCATTAGCATAAATTATAATCAAATATTCCGCGGATATTCCGCCGGTTTCAAGTGTTGTGAGTCCTGAATATCGACCCACACCATGCTCTAAATGAACAACTGGTTTACCTGGTGTTAACTCAGCTAAGCTTCTAATTAAATTATCAGTATTAATCGCTTGTTTAGCTTCTTTTTTACGCCGAATAATGCGGCGACCGAATAATTCATTTTCAGTCACTAAGGCAAATTGGTTATCAACATCAATAAAGCCTTGTTCACTGGCTCCAACCATTAAATAAAACTGTTGAGTAGCCGTTTCAATTTCACTCGCTGTTTCAATATAGTTGGGATAAATTTTTATTCGACCAAGAACATCTTGTAGCGCTTCACGACGACCTTGTGATTCAACAGAAAAAATAATTTTATGATGATAATTTTGTAAAAACTGTTGAAAATGGTGATAAGGATCTTTCTGTTGAATTTGTATTGCGAGCTCGGGTAACGCTTCATAGCCCAAGTTCTGTGCTTTTTTACTGGTTATTTTTTCATTACTGATAATTACGCGAGGGTAGTGTTTAAATTTGGCAAAAACTTCATCGACTTTTAACCAAATTTGTTCAGGTTTAAGCAACGGTCGCATAGGGTCAACATTGCGACTTTCGTAACGGTTTTGAATGTCTTGCCAATATTTTTCGGCAAATTGATGAATGTTTTGAGTATTAATTAATAAAGTATTATTAGGTAAGTAATTAAAAAGAGAGGCCAAGGGTTCATTAAAAAACAGCGGTTGCCAGTATTCAATGCCAGTAGGTAGAATGTTTTTGCTGACTTGCTGATAGATACTTTCCGCTTCAAGCCTGACTGCAAAGTTTTCTCGCCATTGGCTACGAAATAGCTCTATTGCGGCTTTATCAAATGGAAATTCGTGTGCTGGTAATAATTGAATATTATCTATTTCATCTAAGGTTCGTTGTGTTTCAACGTCAAAAATACGAATACTATCGATTTCATCATCAAAAAAATCGAGCCGATAGGGGACACTGCTACCCATTGGATAAACATCGAAAAGTGCGCCTCGAGTGGCGTACTCGCCGTGTTCCATTACTTGGTTAACACTACGATAGCCAGCATTTTCGAGCTGGGATCGTAAACCTTCTCGAGAGATGTGTTGCCCTTTTTGCATAATAAAAACATGCGCACTTAAATAAGAACTTGGGCAGATTTTTTGCATTAAGGTATTTACCGGAAGGATCAAGGCGCCTTTTTTTAAGGTCGGGATTTGATAAAGACATGATAATCGCTGCGAAATAATATCTTGATGAGGAGAAAAACTATCATAAGGCAATGTTTCCCAATCGGGAAATAACATAGTAGGTATTGAGGAGTATTGCTTGAGTTCTTCATGTAGACGTGTTGTCTGTTGCATATCATCAGTAATAATTACAACGGGGCCTTGATGAAGTGACAGTATTTTCGCACAAAATAGTGAAATTGATGAGCCGACTAATTGACCAAACTCTTGGATTTCTCCTTGTGCGTTAGGCAGTATAATATTAGGCATGTGTAAATCTTAATAGCAACTATGATAAATTTTAGTGGTCAATTATAGCTTAATTTGAACAATTAAGAAATCAAGATATCATGATTGCTTGATTCTTGATATGATAATGAGCTATCGTTATGATTGCCATAATTTAAAATTATATATTAAAAATCAAATAATTATATTAAATTGATTTTAAAGAGAATTAAAGAATGTTTTATCCTTTATCTACTTTTATTGGTTTACGTTATGCATATAGCCGAAAATCAGATAGCTTCGGTCGATTTGTCTCTTGGCTATCAATGATTGGCATTATGCTTGGATCTATTGGTCTAATTGTTATTATGTCGGTAATGAATGGTTTTGAAAATGAGATGCAAAAAAATATCTTACAATACCTTCCCCAAGCGCAAATAATCGGTCAAGCTAATCGACTGTCGACAATTCAATATCCATTAACATCGATACCGACGATTAACCAAGTTGACAATATCGTTCCTTTAGTAACGGCAGATGTCATTCTACAAAGCACTAAAAATATAACGATTAGTACTCTTATTGGTATTGAACCAAATCAATACGATCCTATCTCTAGCCGCATCTATGGTGGCAGTTATGCGTCATTGCAACAAGGTAAATATAATATTATTTTAGGACGTCATTTAGCTGATTTATTAAATATTGATATTGGTGATACTATCCGCTTAATGGTGCCAGAAGTTAGCCAGATAACCCCTGTTGGCAAAATACCCAGCCAACGTATTTTCAATGTTTCAGCGCTATTTGCTGCTAATCGAGATATTGAACAATCAGTCGTTTATTTAAATATTGACGATGCAGCCAAATTGATGCGTTATCCACCAAATACGATCACGAGTTGGCGGTTATACCTAAATAATCCATTAAATATTGAGTCGATTGTTACAACGAAATTACCCGAAGGGTTACACTTTGATGACTGGCGTGCTAAACGAGGCGAGCTATTTCAAGCAATTAGCATGGAAAAAAATGTTATGGGATTACTTATTAGTCTCATTGTGATTGTTGCTGCCTTCAATATTATTACATCATTAAGTTTGCTAGTTATGGAAAAACAAAATGAAATCGCTATTCTAAAAACACAAGGATTAACACATAAAGGAATTATGATGATTTTTATCATACAAGGTGCAAGTTCAGGCGTTGTTGGAACCGTGCTTGGTTGCCTCATCGGGTTATTCATTAGTTATAATTTAAGTGATATTATGTCGACTCTAGGTTTAACTTTTTCAGGTATTCGTTTACCATCAGTTGTTGATATAACACAGGTTGTAATAGTATTTATTGCATTGCTTATGCTGTCAATTGTGTCAACACTTTATCCAGCTTATCGAGCAGCTAAAACTCAACCGGCAGAGGCGTTACGTTATGAATAATCAGGCTAAAATTGATAGTAATGCGCTTATTTCAACCAAAAATTTATCTAAAAGCTATCAGGATGGTAAATCGGTGATTGAAGTATTAAAAGATGTCACTTTTTCTATTAATGCTAAGGCGATGACATCAATTATTGGCAGTTCGGGATCTGGAAAAAGTACGCTATTGCATATACTTGGTGGCCTGGATAAACCGACATCTGGCGAGGTTATATTCAAATCGCAGACATTAAATAGCTTATCTGAAGTCCAAAAAGCCGCTTTACGTAATAAAGAGATTGGTTTTGTTTATCAGTTTCATCACCTATTAGCCGATTTTTCTGCGCTTGAAAATATTGCGATGCCTTTACTTATAGCGGGAGTAAAAAGCAAAGAAGCGCAAGAAAGAGCATTTGATATGCTTAACGCAATAAACTTATCTCATCGAGCAAAACATCGACCAGCAGAGCTTTCTGGTGGTGAAAGACAGCGGATTGCGATTGGCCGAGCATTGATTAATCACCCTTCAATTGTAATGGCCGATGAGCCAACCGGTAACTTAGATCACTCTACTGCTGAAATAATATTTGAACTATTAATTACCCTCAATCAACAGTATGGTACTGCATTTTTAGTCGTAACTCATGATTTGAGTTTAGCCCGAAAAATGGATCAACAATACATGATGTCTCAAGGGACATTAAATCTAATTACGGGTGATTAAAAAATTATGTTATCACTTTTTCTAGCACGGAAATTTAGGCGAGGGCGCAGACAAAGCGGAATGTTATCTCTCATTTCGATTATATCTACCCTAAGCATTGCTATCGGCATTGCCGCCTTAATTATTGGTTTAAGTGCGATGAATGGCTTTGAAAAAGAATTAAAAAATCGAGTGTTATCTGTTATCCCTCATGGTGAATTTTATTCACCGAATGGAACATTACCAAATTGGCGAGCGATACAAAGCCAAATAGATCATGGTCGAGGGATAGTTTCATCAGCACCATTTATCAGTTTTACGGGACTAATCGAAAATTCAAATAAAATTAAAGCGGTTCAAGTTCAGGGTATAGACCTTGAACAAGAGGCAAAGATGAGTATTTTACCAACCTATATCTTAGATAATAAATGGCCAGCCTTTAAGCAGGACAATAAACAAATTATTATCGGCGTTGGGTTAGCTGATTCACTCGACGCGAAAGAAGGCGATTGGATTACATTACTTATTCCGACTAATGACGATTCTTCTAGGCAATTAAAACAACCTAAACGGATCCGTTTAAGTGTTGCAGGGATAATGAATTTTAGCGGTACGTTAGGAAATAGTATTGCCTTTATCCCCCTATCTGATGCGCAACAATACCTAAATTTAGGTGACAACGTAACAGGGATCAAAGTAAATGTTGATAACATCTATAATGCAAATTATATAATTCATAATATCGCGATGGATATTGCTACGCCTTTATATATTACTAGTTGGGAGCAAAATTATGGTTATATGTATCATGATATCCAGATGATAAGGCAGATTATGTACTTGGCTATGGTGGTGGTAATTAGTGTGGCATGCTTTAGTATTGTTTCAACACTTGTTATCGCCGTCAAAGATAAACAGCGCGATATAGCCATTCTAAAAACACTCGGTGCAACAAATCAACTTATCAGTAAAACGTTTATTTTTTATGGTATGATATCGGGTTTTGTCGGTAGTATTATTGGTGTTTTAATCGGTATTATTATTTCATTGCAATTATCTACTATTATTCACGTTATTGAGTCTTTAATCGGGCGTCAATTATTAAATAGCCATATTTATTTTATTGATTTCTTACCTTCAGAGCTACATCTAACTGACATTATGATTGTATTTTGTACGGCGATGGTATTAACCTTAGTGGCGAGTTATTATCCCGCTCGCCGTGCTTGCAAACTCGATCCTGTTAAAATTTTGAATGGTTTTTAGCCAGCGTTGTTATTTATTTCAGTGATTCAACATATTGAAATAGCAGAAAAATAAGCATACCTAATGACTGATTGTTGTCAACAGCAGAGATAGTGGTCAGTTTTATGATATAACGCTAAATAAGAAAATCTTTTAATGATTTTGTTTGGCTATTTAAGGCATGCTGTATTGGCTTTGGGGTTCGACCTTGTCCAGTCCAGGTGCGTAAATTGCCGTTACTGTCGGTATATTTATATTTAGGAGGGCGAGGTGGCCGCATTTTACGTAGCTTTTTAAATGCGGGTAAATTGGCTTTTTTTAGTAACTCAGCTAAGGCAACACCATCGCTTGTAATTTGTTTTAAATAATCTTCTACTTTTTTATTATGTTCAATAAGATTTTTTTTTGCCTCTTCATCTTCCTTTTGGCGTTCCTTAATGATTTCTTCTAATTTAGCCTGAATTGAATGGAGCTGTTCAAGCGAAATATTTTTAGTCTGCGCCTTAATGCTACGAATATTATTGGATAAAAAAATCTTCTTTGCCATAACTGTCTTAACCTATTTTTATCCCTAGCTGACAAGGTTTATTTTGTTGCCAATATTGCTGTTCTTGTTCCAAATCTAATAGAATGAGTCGATTATGCTTAGCAAACTCTTTGTCAATGATAAGTTCAATTTTATGAGGATCATTATCTAAAACAGCAAGTTTGAATACATCCGGATTTAATGTATTTGAACGCTGATTATTCACTAAAATAGCTAATCGAAGGATCTGTAATAATGGATAAATCTGCTTATTATCAAACAAACTAAAATAAGGTATTGTGTCTAGTTTAAAGCCTCTACGATGATATCTAACGAGCGTTGACAATAAAAATTGTTGCTCCTCATTAAATCCTGGCATATTGCTATGACGTATAATATAAGCGGAATGTTTTTGAATTCCCGAAAAATTAATACTTAAGCCGATTTCATGCAGCAATGCAGACCAGTACAACATTGATTCCAACGTTTTATCAATGACAACAGGAGAGGCACGCTGCCACTGTTTAAAAAAATGTTTGGCGGTTATGGCAACTTGGTTGGCATGAGTTTCATCTACATTATATTGTTTAAATAAATTATGGATTGTTTGCTGGCAAATATCTTGATTAATCTTATTATCGCCAACCATTTCATGCAATATGCCTTCGCGTAAAGCACTTTGCGTATAGTGAAGTTTTTGCAAGTCAAATGCCTTAAAAACGCCGTAGAAAATAGCAAGTCCACTAACAAAAACATGTTTACGGGCTTTAGATAGAGAAGGGTAGTCTATATCGCTAAAACGTTTAAATTCTAACACATAGGAAACTAAATCATCTAAACGTTTTGGTGTAATAATGCCATCAGTTACACCGATATCAAGTAAAATATTGTAGATACTTTTTATGGTACCCGATGAGCCAAATGCGATAGCAATGTTTTTACTTTTAACGGATTTAATTATTTTTTCAACTTGCTGCTCCGCTGCCAGTTTTGCGCGGTCAAATGATTGACGATCAATTTTTTGCTCAGGGAAAAATTGTTTTGCATAAGTGACACAGCCCATAGGTCTACTTTCGACTAATATTGGTGTCGAATTTATACCAATCGCTATCTCTGTCGAGCCACCACCAACATCTATGATGAGCTTTAAGTCAGATTTTGCAACGGATTCATTGTTGATTGCTCCGATATAAATAAGCCTGGCTTCTTCTTGGCCAGAAACGACTTCGATCGGATAAGGAAATACTTTGGCTGCTGCCATTAAAAATTTATGTCTATTTTTGGCGACCCGTAGAGCATAAGTCCCGACCACTTTAACGTGATTAACAGGAAAGCCATTTAGACGCTCGGCAAAGAGTGTTAAGCTGGCAACACCACGTCGAATGCTACTGTCACTAAGTTGATATTCATCATCCAGACCCGTTGCTAGGTGAGTATTTTGTTTATTTTTATAAATAACGTTATACGAGTCATTCACTTTTTTGACAACCAGCATATAGAAGCTATTTGAGCCTAAATCAATGACCGCATATTCATTAAAATTATTATTTTCAGATGTCACTTATTTGTAATCCTTTGTTATTTATTGATTTTCTAATTGATTCAAATAGTCATATATTGCAATTTGCGCTCTGACTTTCTTCTTATTACCTCGTTGAATGTAATTATTTTGTAGATCTTTATCGATAATTCTGGCTTTTACATTATC
The DNA here is from genome assembly GCA_036251875.1 of Orbaceae bacterium lpD02. Lineage (NCBI taxonomy): Bacteria > Pseudomonadati > Pseudomonadota > Gammaproteobacteria > Orbales > Orbaceae > Orbus > Orbus sturtevantii. The sequence continues at coordinate 536,430 of CP133960.1, forward strand.
ATTAACTTGTATTACAAAAATGTCGTGAATAATTTTTTGTAGCTTAGGATCTAGAATTTTAACGCCCACTTCAACTCGGTTATCAATGTTTCTTGGCATCCAATCAGCCGATGATATATAGGTATCCTTATGGCCATTATTTTCAAAAATATAGACTCTTGCATGCTCTAAAAAGCGATCAACAATACTGGTAACCATAATGTTTTCACTTAAGTTCGCTACTTGCGGAATTAGTCCACACATTCCTCGGACAATCATTCTAATTTTAACGCCCGCAGATGAAGCCTCGTATAGTTTATCAATTAATTGCTTATCGGTTATGGCATTAAGCTTCAAATAGATCCCAGCCGGTTTACCTGCTTTAACATGATCGATTTCTCGCTGTATTAATGCTATTAACTTTGTTCGGGTATTTTGTGGTGACACAAGTAAACAGTTAAATGTGACTGGTTTAAATGGGTTCTCAATAAAGTTAAATACATTTTTGACTTCATCGGTAACTAACGGATCGGCAGTTAGTAATGAGAAGTCGGTATAAATTTTAGCGGTTCTTTCATTGAAGTTGCCGGATCCTATGTGGGCATAACGAACGATTTTATCTTGTTCTTTCCTCTCAATTAGGAACAATTTGGCATGTATTTTTAATCTTGGTTGGGAATATATAACTTTAACCCCAGAGCCTATTAGTTTTTTTGCCCACCGAATATTTATCTCTTCATCAAACCGTGCTTGTAGCTCAACAACAACTGTCACTTTTTTACCATTATTCGCGGCATGAATTGCGGCTTGAACAAAGCGCGAATCTTTCGCAACACGATAGATATTTATCCTAATATGTGTTACGTTCGGATCAAATGATGCTTGACGCATTATTTCCAGTACGTGGCTAAACGAGTAGTAAGGATAATAAAGTAAAATATCTCGATCTTTGATAGCGTCAAATGCATTTCTAAACTGTTTAAATCGCTTATAGGTTAAATTCGGCAATACTTTATCTAGCAGGCTCCTAAAGCCGATATTAGGAAATTCTATTAAATCCTTAAAATTAGGATAACGTCCACCGAGCGTAGCATCACTCTCTGTTAACTTAAGCTTTGCTAATAAAAGTTCAATTAAGGCATTAGGCATGTTTTTTTGATAAATAAAGCGCACGGGTTGTGCGGTAAGACGTTGTTTTAACCCTTGTGACATTAGTTCTAGTAAGCTATCTAATTCACTGTTAAGTTCGTACTCGGCATCTCGGTTGATTTTAATCGAATAGGCATTAAACTCCGTTGCATCGAAAAATATTTTAAATATATCGGGTAAACAGTAACGTAAAATATTATCAAGAAAAATAATTGATTGGTTTTTTGATGCTGTATCAGACGGTAATAAAACAAAGCGAGATACTTTTTCTGTTGGTAATTCTAACAATGCATATTGAATTTCAGCATTATTGATAATTTCAACGGCTAAATAAGAGTGATCATCTTTTAAAATTTGGATCAAATCGGTATGGCTATCAAGTAAAATCGGGGTAATATAACGTTTTAAATTTTGTTTATAGAATTTTTTTATCCAATCTTCTTGAATTGAGGTTAGTTGCCTTTCATTGATTAAAAATATCTGATTACGAGCCATTTCGAGTAATAACTCATTATAGAGCATATCAAACTTTAATTCGATTTGAGCAACTTTTAGATGAACTTGGCGTAAAATATTTTTTACATTAGAAGCATTACCTTGTTCTTGTTTAATGAGGACTTCTTTTTTTAAGTTGGCAAATTGAACCTTATAAAATTCATCAAGATTATTGGAATAAATACCTAAAAAGCGTACTCGTTCAATAAGTGGATTACTTTTATCCGCCGCCTCTTGTAGCACTCTTTCATTGAATGCAAGCCAACTAAGCTCTTTTTGAATATATAAGTTATCGCTATTCATATAATTTTGATTTGACCTACCATAGAAATATTATTATCAATTATATACTTAATTTAATTGTATGTGCATATATTAGTTGCAAATATGCCACTAAGTCATATAAAAAAAGCCGGCTATAGCCAGCTTTTTTTCGATATCGTAAATTAAATACGATGTACAGATGTTGTATTTGTCGTGCCGCTTGGTACTAATGCTCCAGAAACCATTACAACAATATCACCAGACTTAGCGTAGCCTAATTTAACGGCCATTTCTTTACCTAAGCGGTAAAAATCATCAGTTGAGTCGATGGAATCGATTAATACCGGTTCAACGCCTTTAGTTAAAATTAATTGATTAATCGTTTTTTGATTTGAAGATAACGCTAAAATATTAGCTGTAGGGAAGTAATGTCTCACTTCACGTGCTGATTTGCCACTACGCGTTGCAACAATGATTAATGGTGCGTTTAGTCTTTCGGCAATTTCGACTGCACCACAGCATACAGCGCCTGTAATTCGTAGCTTTTCTAATGGTTGAAGATCTAAAGATGCGGGAATAATTTTATCTGTACGCTTACAGATTGTCGCCATCACATTTACTGTTTCTAGCGGATATTTACCCTTAGCGCTTTCACCTGAAAGCATAACTGCATCAGTACCATCTAAAATTGCATTCGCAACATCGCCAGCTTCAGCGCGAGTAGGGCGAGGATTTTTAATCATGGAATCAAGCATTTGCGTCGCAGTAATAACTGGCTTAGAGGCTTTAACACATTTTCTAATCATCATTTTTTGTGCAAAAATAACTTCTTCTACTGGAATTTCAACACCTAAATCACCACGAGCAACCATGATCCCATCAGAAGCATCTAAAATATCATCAAAATTATCTAAACCTTCTTGATTTTCAATTTTAGAAATAATTTTTATATTTTCGCCACCGTGGGTTTTTAAGTGTGTTCGGATATCTTCGACATCTGAGCGCTTACGAATAAATGACGCAGCAATAAAGTCAACACCTTGCTCGCAACCGAAGATAAGATCTTGTTTATCTTTTTCAGCAAGCGCAGGTAACTGGATTGATACACCGGGTAAGTTAACGCCTTTATTTTCGCCTAAGTCGCCATTATTTAATACCGTACAGATAACTTCATTGCCTTTTACTTCTTTAACATCCATTGCGATTAAGCCATCGTCAACTAAAACTCGATCGCCCGCTTTAAGGTCGTTAGCAAATCCAGCATAAGTAACGGCTACGCACTCTGAATTACCTGTAACAGATTTGTCGGTAGTGAAAGTGAACTTTTGGCCAGCAACAAGCGAAACATCATTGCCGCCTTCAAGCTTAATAGTGCGAATTTCGGGTCCTTTAGTATCAAGCATAATAGCTGCTTTTCGGCCGGTTTCTTGCATTACTTCACGAAGGTTTCTAATACGCTCACCATGCTCTTCATAATCGCCATGAGAGAAGTTTAAACGCATAACATTCATGCCCGCATTTAATAATTTAGCTAACATTTCTTTGGACTCTGATTTAGGTCCGATTGTACATACAATTTTAGTTTTTTTCATAATGATATATATCTGCTGTTAAGTTAATATTAAAAGTTAAATTTATAAGAAAACGAGCATAAAAAAACCAATGACAAGCATTGGTATAATTATAATATGGATACGATTAAGCTACACTCAAAATTAAAAACAATATCGACAAAATTACCTATATCTTTTGCTGATGTAGTTCCCACTGAAATAGCCTATAAAAGTTTTAAATGATTGGCTATATTATATATTAACAATTTTTTAAATAAAGATTTTTGTGTGAATAAACATAAAATATTAAGTTCAAAAGCTTATGGTTAAGTGCAGTTACTATATTAACGTTACGATTAATTTAGCTATTTTTATCGATTAGATCTTACATAAGATCTTTCTGTCTAAATTTTAATTCATACTCGTCATTTTTTAGCGTTAACTCACCTAATTCTTGATTAAGATTTGCTATTGCACCATATTGTAATAGTTGACTCATAATTAAGTCGAGTTTATTTAACTGTTCATCTGAACATAGCCTGTTTGTTGATGCTAAATGAGGTATTTCAATTCTATTTTTGGTTATGTTTGCTTGACCAAAAAATTGATTACACATCTGTCCATTAACCGTAGAATTTTCACCAAACTCAATAAATGTTTGTTTACTATTGATAATTTTTTCATTATTCAATTCAATAACCGTAAAGCGATGATGAGCTAAATTTTGCCCAATAGATGGCTGTTTATTATCACAGGCTGATAATATGATTACTCCAGTAAATAACGTAAAAAAATAATAAATATATTTCATTATCATTTCTCCCCAAATTAATTTATAAAATTTGCTATAATGGTAACAATTAACTCAATAAGTTACTAAGAATTTATGCCACATAATAAGCCAATACAAATACTCTTTGACCAATTAAGTAGGGTCTGCCTATATGATAAATATAAGATACAAAAAGAATTACAGCAAATAACTAAGCAGCAAACCCCTACAGCTCAATGCTTGGCATCTGTGCAAAGTAAGATCGAAGTAGCGCATAAAAATTATCAATTACGCTTAACCCAATTACCAAAAACAATTAATTATCCTGATTCATTACCTGTTACGACCAAAAAGCAACAAATTTATGATTTAATAAAAAGTAATCAAGTCGTTATTATCGCTGGGGAAACAGGTTCAGGTAAAACAACGCAGATCCCTAAAATTTGTCTAGAATTAGGGCTTGGTGTTAAAGGTTATATTGGTCATACTCAACCGAGGCGGCTCGCGGCCCGTTCAGTTGCAAGTCGTATTGCGCAAGAGCTCAATTGTGAACTTGGTGGGCTAGTTGGTTATAAGGTTCGCTTTAATGATCACGTTCAAGATAATACATTAATCAAACTCATGACTGATGGGATCTTATTAGCTGAAATACAACAAGATCGTTTATTAAGCCAATATGATACGATTATTATCGATGAAGCTCATGAACGCAGTTTGAATATCGATTTTATCTTAGGATATTTAAAGCAACTTTTACCTAAGCGCCCTGATTTAAAAGTTATCATTACCTCTGCGACCATTGATGTCGAAAGATTTTCTCATCATTTTAATAATGCGCCAATTATTGAGGTTTCAGGGCGCACATTCCCTGTTGATGTACGTTATCGCCCCTGCAATAATGACGAAGATAGCGAAGATGATGATTTCCAAGGGATAATTAATGCAATTGATGAGCTTTCGCTCGAAGATAACCATGGTGATATTCTCATTTTCTTAACTGGAGAGCGAGAGATAAGAGATCTTGCCGATACACTCAATAAGCTTAATTTACGTCACACTGAAGTTGTGCCTTTATATGCTAGGCTATCGGCAACAGAACAAAATCGGATTTTTCAATCTCATAGTGGCAGGCGAATAATTTTAGCCACTAATGTGGCTGAAACATCACTAACCGTTCCAGGGATTAAATATGTTATAGATCCTGGCATGGCAAGAATTAGTCGATATAGTTATCGGACGAAGGTTCAGCGTTTACCGATAGAGGCCATATCTCAGGCGTCAGCAAACCAACGAAAAGGACGCTGTGGCAGGACATCAAATGGGGTTTGTATCCGTTTATACGATGAAGTTGATTTCCTTAGCCGTCCTGAGTTTACTGAACCTGAGATCCTAAGAACTAATTTAGCTTCTGTTATTTTACAAATGACAGCATTAGATTTAGGTAATATTGCCGCCTTTCCTTTTTTAGAGCCACCTGAGCAAAAACATATTAAAGACGGTATTCGTTTGCTTGAAGAGTTAGGTGCCCTTTATAATAAAAAAGGCCAATATAACTTAACTCGAACGGGGCAAATATTATCGCAGCTACCTATCGATCCAAGACTCGCTCGAATGTTAGTTGAAGCAAGGAAAACCGGCTGCGTTAAAGAGATTATGATTATATCTGCCGCACTTTCCATTCAAGAACCTAGAGAAAGACCGCTCGATAAGCAACAAATATCTGATGAAAAGCATCGACGGTTTATTGATAAAAATTCAGACTTTATGAGCTACCTTAATCTTTGGTTGTATATTCATGAGCAACAAGATTTATTAAGTAATAATCAATTTAGACAATTATGTAAAAAGGAGTTTCTTAATTATCTACGTATTAAAGAGTGGCAAGATATTTATACTCAAATTAGGCAAACGATTAAACAACTAAATATTCCAATTAACAGCCAAGATGCAAATTATCAATCAATACATACGGCTATTTTAAGTGGCATGCTATCTCATATTGGTATGAAAGAACTGGAAAAATTTGAGTATATTGGTGCTAGAAATATTAAATTTGCTATTTTCCCCGGCTCGAGTGTCTTTAAAACACTACCTAAGTGGTGTGTTGCTAGTGAGTTAGTTGAAACCGCTAAACTTTGGGGGCGAAATGTTGCAAAAATTGAACCAGAGTGGATTGAACCATTAGCAGAGCATCTATCAAAAAAACACTACAGTGAACCGCGTTGGTCTAAAAAGCAGGGCACAACGATAGCTAATGAAAAAGTGACACTGTTTGGTCTGCCGATAGTAACCTCAAGAATGGTTAATTATAACCATATTGACCCAAAGTTGAGCCGAGAACTGTTTATTAGGCATGCATTAATTGAAGGTGACTTTGAAGCTAAATATGATTTTTTAATAAAAAATCATAAATTAGTCGATGAAGTGCTAGAACTTGAACACAAATCGAGGCGGCAAGATATTCTAGTTGATGATGCATTATTATTTGAGTTTTATGATAATAAAATACCGTTATCTGTAACAGGAGCAACAGAATTTGCTACTTGGTGGAAGCAGAAACAAGTCGACGATGCGGATTATTTATTGTTAACAAAAACGATGCTAATCAACCCTAATGCAGATAAAGTAACAAAAAATGACTATCCCGATTATTGGTATTACAATCAACAGTTGAAGTTAAAATTAGCCTATCAATTTGACATTGGCGGTATTTGCGATGGTGTTACGGTCAATATCCCACTGTCAATCCTTAATCAAATTGACGATGAATACGTTTTTCAATGGCAAGTTAATGGTTTCCGGCAAGAGCTAATCATTGCATTAATTAAATCATTGCCTAAATCGTTACGACGACATTTAGTGCCCGCGCCAAATTATGCCACTGCATTTTTAGAGCGTACTGAGCTTTATAAAAATGATCTATTTACGTCGCTTGAACACGAATTTAAAAAAATGACAGGCGTTAATATTAACCGAGATGATTGGCAGCTCGACCAAGTGCCCGATCATTTAAAAGTGACCTTTAATATTTTAGATCAAAACAATAAATCAATGTGTATAGGTAAAGATCTTAAGGTGCTTAAAGATCAATTAAAAGATAAAGTACAGCAAGCATTAACTAAAATAACTCGAGCTAAAAATAATGAAATAGAGAAAACTAATCTAGTTAATTGGGATTTTGGTAATTTACCAACAATTTATGAAAGAAAACAACAAAATTATGTGGTTAAAGCTTATCCTACCTTGGTCGATGAGGGGAATAGCGTCGCGATTAAGCTGGTTGAGCGTGAAGATGAACAAGCCAGATTAATGCTGCAGGGAATAAGGCGTTTAATCTATCTTAATATTCCATCCCCCGTTAAATACTTACATGATAAACTACCAAATAAAGCTAAATTAGGTTTATATTTTAATCCGTTTGGTAGCATCATCGACTTGATTGATGATTGTATCTATTGTGGTATTAACTATTTAATTGAAAAAGATCATGGGATCATTTTTGATCAAGCCCAGTTCATACCACTGCTAGATATGATAAAAAGAGAAATAAATGAGGTTATTGTTAGTATAGCTAGCCAAGTTGAACGAGTTTTAACATTAAATTACGCAATTAACAAAAAATTAAAAGGGCGCTTAGACCTTAGTGTTGCATTATCCCTAGCGGATATAAAACAACAATTATCTAGGCTTATCTATAAAGGATTTGTTACTGATACTAGCTACCAAAAACTATCTGATGTCTATCGGTACTTACAAGCTATAGATAAACGGATCGATAAACTCTATGCTGATCCGAACAAAGATCGATTACATTTGCTCGTTGTCGAGCGAGTGACCAAACAGTATCTTGAATTATGGCAAAGCCGCGAGCAGCACAAAATAGCAGAACAAAAGCTCAAACAGCTACGTTGGATGATCGAAGAATTAAGGGTTAATCTATTTGCGCAGCAATTAGGAACGCCGTATCCTATTTCAGAAAAGAGAATTAATCAATTTATTGAAGACATTAAACAATAAAAAAGAGGGTGGAACCATCCCTCTTTATATTTCAAACAAGATATCAATTAACGATACAAATCAACATACACTGTTTTGTTTGGACCTTTTGAATCTTGCGCAATACGAGATATATGATAATACTTAGCGCCTTTTTCCAGTGCTTTCTTACCCGCATTAAAGGAAATATCTTGCGCTGTCGCATAATAGCCTCTAAATTTGATACTATCAAATGGCACCATCTTGGCGGCAGTGGCATCATTGAGTTCTTCTATTTTAGTTCCATTCGGTAATGTTACAGTGTAACGAGATGATTTTTGTTCCACTACTACGGGTTTAGAAGAAACCGCTATGTCCGTTGTAACCATTTTACCATTATCAGTATTTTTATTTATTTCAATAGCTTGAGTATTCGTCTCTGGTGTAACGTCTTTTACGGACTGATTATTAAATTTATCAGCATAAAATTGCTCATTAAATGAAGATGAAGAGTAATAACCTGGTCGTTCAACCTGCATTGCCGCCTCGCCACCTTGTGCTAAAGCTTGTTGTCCCGCTTCTGAATCATATGGAATAGCATTATCAGGCTGAATTTTTCGTTCTGGTGCATCTTTTTTAAAGAGATATGCGGTAACTTGTTGATTACCGCTATTGTTAACTTGAACCAAGCGGTCAATAAAAAAGGCATATGCATTTTTAGCTCGAGCTTCTTTTGCAACCGCATTATTTAGAGCTACTTGAGTAGGAAAATATCCTCGTATTCTAATAATATCATATGGTTCGAAATGAATAGCAGTTGTTTTAGGATATTCATAGATCCCTACAAATTGTCGAAGATTATCTTGCTTATTGTCCGTTGATTCTGGAGCATTAGATTTATATAGTTTAGCGTAAATAATTCGCAAACTATCATTGCTAGGGTGTGGATTTACACTGGTAATATAAAAATAAGCTGCGTCTTGTTTGTCAGCAGCCTTAGATATTGCTCGAGCATAATCGGATTCGTTATAGTATGAACCTCTAATTGAGATCTCTTTAAAGGGTTGCAATGATGCTGCTTTTTCTGGTGTCAGCTCTTCTGCTGCATGAGAGTACGAAGCAAAAGAAGATAATAATAATAAAGTTAAACATGATTTTTTAAAATTTTTCATTCAAAATAAGCTCTTTTTAGGTGACAATGTCACTTCTTTTTGTTACTAAATAGTTTCAATCGCTAATCGAGCTAGCGCTGAAATATTTTTTATCGAAATATATTTACCTTTAACGCTTAATATCTCTGTTTCTTGAAGACGAGTTAGAATACGACTGACAGTTTCAATTGTTAGCCCCAAGTAATTCGCTATATCTGAACGACTCATTGACAATTTTATATTAAGAGATGTATGTCCACGTTGGGCATATCTTAAATATAAAGAGTAAATAAATGAAGCCAGTTTTTCTTCAGCATTTTTTTGCGAATAAGCCAAAATAAGTTTTTGATAATTAAGTACATCTTTACTCATTAAGTCTAAAACCATATCTCTAACTTGTGAGTTTTGGCTGACTAGTTTTTTGACTTCATCATATTCTAATACGCAGGTGAGGGTATGAGTTAGTGCCTTTATCGAGTTATTATATTTGTTATTTGAAATACCATCTAAGCCAACAATATCACCAGGTAGATAAAAACCATTAATTTGTTCTATACCATTTACCGTAACATAGGTTTTTAATGCACCAGAGTGGATAATATAAAGTTTTTTAAAAGGGGCGCCTTCATTAATGACAACTTCATCTTTAATAAATTCTTGTTTTCGGTCTAATACTGTATGAAGCGTATTATTCAACAACATTGGAATACACATAGAACCAATACTACAAAGTTCACAAGGCACTGAATAACTTTTAGAACGCAGAGGTTTGTAAATATCTTGCATAGTGATAATCAATATTAATTGCAACGCCCGACAAGATTACCAGCTTTATTCTAAATCACCAAGAATAACCTAGTACTATTTGATAAATATTATTGAATAATTTTATCAATAAAAGGTAATTTTATTCGTTTGATACTAATTTTTCATTGCAAAAAAACTCTATTAGAACAATAGGGAGGCTATCGCATGATGAGTTAGTGTGCATTCACTAATAAATAAAGAAAATTTTAACTTATTGTTAAATAGAAATTAAATCACATTTATTATTTAACATAATATACATTATGCGAACCAATGTGCATTTTAGAGGACTTTATCCAGCCAACCGATCAAAATAGGCACAAACTATCAAATCAATATGCAACACTGATAACAAAAGAGCTCGTTTTTTGACCAATATCATAAAAGTGACGCTGTCCCAACTATAATAACCCTTGTTTTTTAAGGGGCATTTTGAAGGCTGGCCATGAGGAAAGGAAAAAACTGCTTTCCTTTCCACCTGACCTAGATAATAAAATTGGAGGGGTTATCAATGGTGCACTTCGTCAAATGCTCACACGGTCTTACTGCGTATAAGCTGCGTCTTGCGCTTTGCCATTGACAAATAAACAACGGTAACGTCATGAGTTATTAACAAAAACAGTTTATAAAACCGTGTATAACCCCTTAAACCTGATCAGATTCAATCAATTAGCCTAATGCGCAAGAAAAAGACACTCAGAATTAGCGCAAAGCTCCTCGTTACCTGCGGTGCTTAGCGCTAACCCTGACTTTATTTATTTTATGCAATAACCCTATTTTTATTGAGTTCAATAATCCGGTTATTTAGTGATTTTTTCGAAATGTCTTACGACAACAATGCTAGTTTTACTTAATTTTATCTGCAATCTCAATATGCTAGACAGTTTAGTGGCGTTTGAATGGATCCTAATTGATCATCGTTTGCCGAAAAGGATCTATTGGTAGTGATAGTTAATGCTATCAATTGATCGCTTTGCGAAGCCGTAAATACTTAGTTGTATAAGTAGAAACAAGATTCACAATAAATATTACCAGCAAAAGTGCAAATAAATGTTGTGTCTGTTTTCGATCGAACTAGTAGCATTATTAAATCTTATTTATTTTTCAATCCCCTTACCTATTCTTTTATTTGTTGATTTTTGGTCTGATAAGGATTGCTTGATTACTAATTTTTGAGCTGCAGCTTGGCGTACTTGTGCAAAGATATCATTAGATGATTGTGCTAGATTATCTTTTGATAATTTTTTGTCATTTTTATTAATTTCAGCTTGAACAACTAAAGATGGCAATATCTTATCAATCTTTGAATCATATATTTTTTCTTGTCGGTTATGAATTGTTAAAGATTCAATCTGCTTTGACTGGCTGAGTTTATCTGTATTTTGTGGTAAAGCTTCAATAATTTGATCATGAACTACTTTTGGTACATGACGAGGGATTTCACCCGCTTTTAATGCATTTTCATAGCGCATATTAACACTATTCCAACTAATTTCTTTCGGACAAGTGTGGATTACAATATCAACGTGATAACCTTTATTTTTGAGGTTATCAATTAACTCTTCAGCTCGACCTACATTACCTAAGGTGCCATCAATAATAATATTATATCTGTTATCTATCGCACGTTTTTGAATTTCTTCCTTGATTTCACCGGCAAATTCATGTGTATAACTAGACAACTCTTTACCATATTTTTCATATAAGGCTTTATAGTTTGGATGCTCTTTTCGATATTGGTCTAAATCAATTAAAATAATATTATTACCGAATTTTTCTTTTAATATCGTTGTCGATGTCGATTTTCCCGCTCCTGGTTGGCCTCCCATAACATAAGAATGGGGGCTGTTTTCTTGTACCAAATTGTTTTTTGCAAGAATTCTACTCCATAATTCATTAACAATTTTTTCTTTCTGTTCAGTGCTCACAAATGATAAAGATTCATTATTTTTCATTGCTATCACCATTTATCTGGCATAGCTTCATATTTAGATTTTATCGTTTTAAAAAAAACTAATGCTTCTTCATAATTAATTTCTTGGTAAGGGGTATTTCCAATCCAATCTCTGAAATCATCCAATTTCTTACTATCTTCAAGCCACTCTTTAGAATACCCATCAGTCGATGATACTTTCTTTCCCATCGCGTGGGTAACAATTGCATACATTTCATCCCATAAAAACTCTTTTTCATCAAAGGTTGCCATAATTTTTTCCTTTTTGTGATTATTTATAATTAACAGTTTAGATTATACTAAATTTTCAAAGTCGCCCTATTTCTTAATGCCTTTATTCATTCCTTTATGTAAAGATTTTGGAATTGGTAAGGATTGCTTGCCTTCCAATTTCTGTATGGCACGTTGACGAGCCTTGACAAAATCGTTGTTAGATACTGATTCAAATTTTGTTGCCTTAATATCTTTACCTTTTGTTGCCTCAATATATTTATCTTTTGTTAGCTTAAGCACTTTATCTGATTCTGTTAATGCTTTTTTCAATTCCTCTTTCTGTACAGATTTATCATCACCAAATTTACTTAAAAAGTTTTTTAGATACGCTAAACTATTTCCTTTATCTAACTTATTTTTAGTCATCTCATTTAATTTGATTGCAGATATTTCTGCAACTAATTCATCTCTTTTAGCAAAATTGGCTTTTTGCTCTGCTGACTTAGGTTCACGCCCTAATTCTATAATTGTTGAGTGACCTATTTCATGAAACATATCATTATAATATTTTTCCGAGGATGGATATTGTGATCGGTGAGGCATATAGATCGTGTGGTTTTTAGGATTATAACGAGGTGTCGAGGTGCTATTGTGTAAGATTTTCACACCTTGGCTTTCAATAAATTCTTCTATTTGAGGGTTTGCCCTCCAGCTCGGCATCGGTTTTACTTCCAAAGGTAATTTATCAAACGACGCTTTATCTAATTGTTCAACATTGTAAAATTTGATATTTTCGTGATATTGGTTATTTTGATACAGATCGCTTTGGATAAAATTATTTTCTTCGCCAAGTTCTAGTTTCAAGCCATTTGCTTGTATTTCATTTTCAGATAACCAACGAGTTTCATTAAATCCTTTTTTATGGCCATTGTTGTGTAAAAAAATAGCTTCATATATTTCTTGGCTATACGGATTCTTAGGATAATTAATATCTGTTTTAATAAAATTATCAATAGTTGCTGATTTATTTGTTTGTTGTATTGCAGAAAATAACTCATCAGTATAATTGTTCTCCATTGCTTACATCTCTATGAGCCAACAATCTTCCAAGCTATCTTTTATGTAATCTCTAACAAACTCCAAAGTTGTTATTTTTTCATAGTAATGATTAATTTTATTCCAATCTTCATCATAAAAAGCTAGGCTATTTTCATATTTATTATAAATGTAAGATGTTAACTTATTAAGCTCATCTAAATATTTATCGTGCTGTTCTTGAGTAATTAAAGTCGTAGCTAATGCATGACGAAACTCATTTTTCATGGTGCTTTCAATGATATAAACTCTTTCTTTTTGGTCTCGCATATTTATACCCTTATTAAATTATTGCATCTTGTATATTATACATAAAACTATGTAGAAACTAAATGTTTGATGTACTGTGCTTGGCAACTCTTATGTAAGACGCATTCAGTTAATTTACCGCGCAGCTCACTATGGAATAATTTATTCCTTTCGTGTTAATTTACCTCGAGTTTCCAAATATTAAGAAAAAAATACTTTTCATGTTTCTTTTCTGTGGATAACTTGTGAATGAATGCGGCTGTAAATACTAGTTTACACTGTCGCCGATATCTATTGGTGGATTAATATTACTAATTACTAAATATAACTTTTATAGAAGTGACGCCGTAATGAAAATTAGGTTGTTTTATTTGTTTAGCTTTGTTCCTTGCTATTCAATCTAATATATTATGGTCATTTTTTAACTAAATAATTAATTACAAAACAAAAAAAGCCCACTAAATTTGTGGGCTTAAAAACGATAAATACAACCGCGATTACAATTTTTCGATTTCAGCGTATTGTTCTAATAGTTTTATTTTATCATCCTGATAACCTTGACGTTTTTCTTGCTCTTTAGCTACAACTGCTTCTGGAGCTTTATCGACAAAGCCAGGATTAGATAACTTGGTCGTAATGCGGTTAATTTCATTATCCATACGGTCAATTTCTTTACGTAAACGAGCAAGTTCATCATCTTTATTGATCAGCCCTGCCATTGGGATTAGTAATTCAGCGCCTTCAACTAATTTTGTTACTGACATAGGTCCTTTTTCACCTTCATCTAAAATAATGATTTCAGATAAACGCGCTAAAGACTTGATAAATGTGACGTTGTCACCAATTCGGCGATGTGTTATCGGCGATGCGTCCCTAATTAGCAGTTCTAATTCCTTACTTGGTGCTATATTCATTTCTGCACGAATATTACGCACTGCGATAACGACTTGTTTAATCCAATTAAGATCGTTAACGGCTTGCTCATTATGCCATTTTGCGTCATATGTTGGCATTTTCTGCAGCATAATCGTATCAGCATTAATTCCTACTAGCTCTTTTATATTTTGCCAAACCGCTTCTGTAATAAATGGAATAATTGGATGAGCAAGCCTTAACAAAGCTTCAAGCACTGATATTAATGTATGGCGAGCCGCACGTTGTTGATTAGCATTGCCATTGGCAATTGCTGATTTGGTCAATTCTAAATACCAGTCACAAAATTGATTCCATGTAAATTCGTATAATATGCTTGCTGCCATATCAAAACGATAAGTGGCAAAGGCTTCTTGATAGGCTTTAATGGTTTGGTTAAACTCTGCTAGGATCCATTTATCAGCTAATGAGTATTCCAGTTCTCCGCCATTAAAACCGCAATCATTACCCTCTGTATTCATTAGCACGTAGCGGCTTGCATTCCATAGCTTATTACAGAAATTACGATAACCTTCTAAACGTTTTAAATCCCAGTTGATATCGCGACCTGTGGATGCAAGTGCCGCTAAAGTAAAGCGTAACGCATCAGTACCATGAGGTTCAATACCCGCAGGGAACTGTTTTTCAGTACGTTTTGCAATTTTCTCTGCTAGCTGAGGCTGCATCATATTACCGGTACGTTTTGCTAATAGATCCGGCAACGAGATCCCATCGATCATATCTAAAGGGTCAATAACATTACCTTTAGACTTTGACATTTTTTGCCCTTCTTCATCACGGATAAGTCCAGTGACATAGACCGTTTTAAATGGCACTTGTGGCTTACCATCTTGATCTTTAATAAAATGCATGGTTAACATAATCATGCGAGCAACCCAGAAAAAGATAATATCAAAACCAGTTACTAACACATCTGTCGGGTGGAAGGTTTTTAAGTCTTCGGTATTTTCTGGCCAACCTAACGTTGAAAATGTCCAAAGTCCTGATGAGAACCAAGTATCAAGTACATCATCATCTTGAGTTAATTTGATACTTTCCTCGATATTGTTTTCGCTCCTCACTTCATTTTCAGTTCGACCAACATAGACATTGCCTTGTTCATCATACCAAGCTGGAATACGGTGCCCCCACCAAAGCTGCCTTGAAATACACCAATCTTGAATGTCATTCATCCATGAAAAATACATATTTTCATACTGCTTAGGGACAAATTGAATTTCGCCACTTTTAACTGCGTTAATTGCAACTTCTGCTAATGGTTTCGTTCTTACATACCATTGATCGGTAAGCATTGGCTCAATAACAACCCCACCACGATCTCCGTAAGGGATGGTTAAGTCGTGAGGTTCAATTTTATCTAAAATCGATAAGGCTTCACATGCAGCAACGATCGCTTTACGAGCCGAAAAACGTTCTAAACCTTGAAAATTCTGTGGTAAGTCAGTCGAATAGTCAGTAGATTCTTCGCCATTACTATTAAAAACTTCAGCCTGTTGACGGATATCGCCATCAAAAGTAAAAATATTAATCATCGGTAAGTTATGACGTTTACCTACTTCATAGTCGTTAAAATCATGCGCTGGTGTAATTTTGACGCAGCCCGTTCCTTTCGTCATATCGGCGTGGTCATCACCTAAAATTGGAATACGTCTATTAACAAATGGCACGATCACTTGTTTGCCGATCAGATCTTTATATCTTGGATCTGCAGGATTAACTGCAATCCCTGTGTCGCCAAGTAGTGTTTCAGGGCGGGTTGTAGCTACCACTAAATAATCATGACCATCAGTGGTTTTAAAGCCATTAGCTAATGGGTAACGGATATACCACATTGATCCTTTCACATCTTTATTTTCAACTTCAAGATCAGAGATCGCCGTGCGTAATTTAGGATCCCAATTAACGAGTCGCTTACCACGGTAGATCAAATTTTCTTTATATAAACGAATAAAGACTTCTTTAACGGCATTAGATAAACCATCGTCCATCGTAAAACGCTCTCGATCCCAATCAACTGAATCACCTAAACGACGCATTTGTTTAGTAATACTGCCGCCTGATTCCGCTTTCCATTGCCAGATTTTATCAATAAAGGCATCTCTACCATAATCATGACGTGTTTTATTTTCTTCAGCCGCTATTTTACGCTCGACCACCATTTGGGTCGCAATCCCGGCATGATCAGTGCCTGATTGCCATAAAGTATTATTACCTAACATACGATGGTAACGAATAAGAGCATCCATAATCGTTTGCTGAAACGCATGCCCCATATGCAAACTACCCGTTACATTTGGTGGTGGGATTGCAATACAGTAACTTGGCGCAGATTTATCGCCATTCGGCTTAAAGTAACCACTGTTTTCCCAATGCGAATAGATGGGTTGTTCAATTTCTTGAGGATTATAAGTTTTATCTAATGTTATTTTCATAATACTTTTCAGATCCAGCCACATAGGGCAAACAATAAAGACAAAGAAATGGACGATATTCTACATCAAATTGTACACAGATAAAAATGGAATAATACAATCCTAAGCAGATAAAAATTAGATAAACTCGGTTCTTGGATATAAAATATGCGTTATTTAAGAAAAATTAATCTGTTATGGTGATAGTTTTTAAATTGAATCCTACATTTTTGTAAGCAATATAGCGCTCTCTTGCCAAGGCTTTTAACCTACTTTCAAACGGTACAAAATCAATAATGTCTCGATATATAGTCGCAAATTCAGGAAATGCTTCTTGTAGATTAATCAATAAATGACGATTATTATTACCTTTTTTACCAACCCAGGCTATTTCAACTGGAGAGCCACTTGGCATGCCTTCTCCAACCAAATTATGTGGTACAAAACTTGCTGAATCTTGTTGCCACAAAAATTCATCTATTTTTTCTGCTTGTTGTTGATCTTGGCAGCTAACAAGGATACGAAACCCTTGCTGCCAACTGGCAATAATCTTTTCACATGCCAGTTTTTCATGAGGTAATAGTATTGAATCGGCTAACGAAGTGTCCTCTTCAATCAGATAAAAAATAACTTTCTTCAACTATCATTACTCCATTTATTAATGTGCTATAGATACATACTGTATAACTATTACAACAATATATTAATGAGCTTGCTGTAATAAATATTCAACTAACATTGCAACCGGTCGTCCTGTTGCCCCTTTTTTAGCTCCAGAAACCCATGCGGTACCGGCAATATCAAGATGAGCCCAATGATAGTTTTTAGTAAAACGAGATAAAAAGCAACCGGCTGTGATTGTTCCGCCATCTCGCCCAGCTGAATTGACAAGATCAGCACATGTTGATTTAATTTGTTGTTGAAAATCATCATCCAATGGCAACGGCCATGCTTTATCATCTGCTTGATTTGATGCTGCAACTAATTGTTCAATAAGCTTATCATTATTACCCATAATGCCAGTATAATGATGTCCGAGGGCGACAATGCAAGCCCCCGTTAAGGTGGCTATATCGATAACGGCTGCGGGCTTGAATCGCTCAACGAATGTTAATACATCGCATAATACCAAACGGCCTTCTGCGTCAGTATTAATTACTTCAACCGTTTGCCCCGACAATGTTGTTAGTATATCGCCAGGGCGATATGCTCCAGTCCCAGGCATATTTTCACAGCCGGCCATAACGCCAATTACATTAAGCGGTAGGTTTAATTCCGCAACGATTTGCATAACACCATATACGGTTGCTGCACCACACATATCGTACTTCATCTCATCCATTCCTGCTGAAGGCTTGATTGATATACCGCCAGAATCGAAAGTTAAACCTTTACCCACAAGCACAATTGGTTGCGATGTTTTATCTTTAGCGCCATGATACTCCATCACCGTCATAATCGATTCATTTTGCGAACCTTGACCAACGGCTAAATAAGTGTTCATACCTAATTTGGCCAATGCTTTTTCATCATAATATGATGCTTTTATTGAACTAAACTGTTTGCTAAGTTGCTTGGCACTATTTGCTAGATATTGCGCATTGCATATATTAGAAGGTTGATTTGCTAATGTGCGGGTTGTCGCAACGCCTTTTGCAATAACACTGCCGTGTGTTAAGCCTAGCTCAGCTTGCGTTACTAATGTTTTATCGGTAATCGATAACACTATTTTTTCTGTTTTTATGCTATCAGCTTTAGTACTTTGATACTGATCAAAGCGGTAACAATGGTAAATAACCTCTTCAACAAAGCGTCGAACAAAAGTATATACATGTGTTTTAGCCAAATCTGGCATTAAAACGCTTAATTGTTTGCTATTTAATGTGCTAAGTTGGTTAGCCACGCTTTGACTTATTTTACTGACACTATTGATAACATTGTTTTTTCTATCACCAATACCGACTAACAGCACTTTGCTTGTGGCTATATTAGGCACATTAAACAATATTAATGTTTCGCCGACTTTGCCACTAAAATCTCCTTTTTTGAGTAAGTTACTAATTAAATTATTACTTAATTGTTCAAATTCTTGTACAACATCTAGCTGTATTTTGCCTTGGTAAATAGGTAAAACTAGGCAATCAGCCTTTTGCTTAAGCACATTATTATTTTTAATCTCAAAATTCATTACCAATCCTTAAATAAATAATTTATTGTTTACAATATCATTCTTCCATTCTAGCGCTTAACAAATTCATATCAACAAAAAAGTGATAACGACAAATGCGATTTCACGCTATAATAGGCATAATTTATTTATGCATATTACTGTTTACAGGCCTAATACGTGATTATTCGTCGCTACATCATAAAAGAAACATTCAAAACGCAGCTGGCAATTTTATTTATTCTATTTATGATCTTTTTTTCACAAAAGCTAATCAGGATCCTTGCTAGCGCAGTAAACGGTGATGTGCCAAATAACTTAGTTATGCCCCTTTTGTTGCTCGGGGTATCAAATATGGCGCAATTAATTTTACCGCTAAGTCTTTTTTTAGGGATTTTAGTTGCTTTCGGCCGCTTCTATACTGATAGCGAAATGGTAGCAATGTATGCCTGCGGGGTCAGAAAACGGGTCGTTTATCAGGTTGTCATCTTTCTTTCGGTTATTACCTGCTGCTTTAGTGTAGCTAATTTGGTTTGGTTTGGTCCATGGTCTAGTGTGCAAGAAGAGCAATTAATTGAAAATGCCAAGTTGAATCCGAGCCTTGCAGGGCTGCTCGCCGGACAATTTCAAACTACACCAAAAGGCGATTCGGTTATTTATATTGGTCAAGTTGAACGTAGTAACATTAAACATATCTTTATTGCGCAAACTGATCCTACTAACACCTCACGGCCATCGGTTATTTTAGCGAATAAAGGTAAAATTGCCAGTGATGCTGAAGGTAATCAAATTATTGTTCTTGATGATGCCAACCGTTATGAAGGTTCAGCTCAATTGCAAGATTTTAGAATTTCTCATTTCAATAATTACCAAGCGATTATTAAACCGAAGACTCAAGTTTTGTCGGAAGATGAAACAAAAGATAAAGTTGAGCAACTATCTTTCGCTGAGCTTAGAAAAGTTAATACACCAAAATCTAAGGCTGAATATTATTGGCGTATATCGTTGATTATTTCTGTACCATTAATGGCGTTTTTAGTTATTCCTATGAGCGCATCAAATCCAAGACAAGGGCGTTTAGCGAGAGTCTTACCAGCAATTTTGCTTTATTTGATCTACTTTTTGATTGAAAGCTCGATTAAGGCTCATGCAAGCAAAGGTCGGATCGATCCTACATTTTGGTTTAATTTTGTTAATGGTATTTATTTTTTTATGGCAATTGTTTTTAATATTTGGGATAGCATACCTATGAGAAAAATTCGTTATCGATATATCCCTGCTCGTTTTGCATCATAAGGACATCTTGACATGCTATCTATTTTAGATCGTTACATAGGTAAAACCATATTGAGCATGATCGGCATTACGCTATTTTTGCTTGTAAGCCTATCGGGTATTATTCGCTTTATTGATCAACTTAGGCGAGTTAAAGCCGATTATGATGCATTATTCGCCGCATTCTATGCACTGCTAATGATCCCTAAAGATCTAGAAGTATTCTTTCCCATTGCCGCCCTACTTGGTTCGCTAATTGGGCTTGGGTTACTTGCATCAAAAAGTGAATTGGTTGTTATGCAAACTTCTGGTTTTAGTCGTTTGCATATTATCAAAGCGGTATTAAAAACAGCGATTCCACTGGTTTTAATTGTTATGGCAATAGGTGAATGGGTTGCACCGTTAGGCGAACAGACAGCAAGGAATATGCGTTCAGAAAAATCCTATGGAGGATCGTTAATTGCCAATAGAAATAGCATTTGGGCTAAAGATGGCAACGATTATGTGCACATAGGTAAGGTCGATTCTGATGATTCAATTTCTGATATTGATATTTTTTTAGTGAATAGCAATAGTGAATTAGAATCGATTACCCATGCATCGTATGGTAAATTCAAGGACAATGCCTGGCAGCTTTCGCAGGTCGATAAAACCGATCTAACGGATCCAAATGAAGTTAAAGGATCTAATTTAATCTCTATGGAGTGGATCACCACAATAACACCGGATAAATTAAGTATTGTTGCTCAAGATCCTGACTCACTATCAATATCTGGCTTGTATAAGTACGCGCAATACTTAAAATCATCGGAGCTCGATTCAAGTAATTATCAATTATTATTTTGGAAAAAACTATTAAAACCTCTCTCGGTTGCGGTTATGATGCTACTGGCGCTATCATTTATTTTTGGCCCTCTGCGCAGTGTCTCTATGGGGATAAGAGTAATAACGGGTATATTTGGTGGTTTTATCTTTTTTGTAGCGGATAGCTTATTTTCGCAGTTAAGTGTTGTGATGGGTTTATCGCCGATATTAGGCGCAATGCTAACGAGTATTGCATTTTTAGGCTTTAGTTACGTCTTATTTAGCCGAAAAACCTGATAATTAACTTAATTAAAGATGATTTTTTCAGCAACTAAAGAAAAAAAATACAATTATAGTTGCAAGGACAGCATAGCTTAGTATAATGCCAAAGTTTACTTTATTTACCTTCAATGCCTGAGTGGCGAAATCGGTAGACGCAGCGGATTCAAAATCCGCCGCCTTTAAAAGCGTGTCGGTTCGAGTCCGACCTCAGGCACCAACTTAAAACCCTTTATTTTCAATATCTATAGCAAATTTTTTTAAAATTTTAAAAAACTCTTTAAAATGGTGGTTGGATAATTTCCTCTATATTATATAGCTATGTAAAATATCATGTCCCTTCAAAATATAAAAAAGGTTTTCTCAAGCTCTTTCGTTATAACATTAAATACTATTTAAACTTTTTTTCTTACAAGTTTGCTTAGGAATTTCTACACAGCCTAATAATATATAAAATAACAAAAAAATAAGCAGAAGCTCTTTAACCAGGTATATAATAATTTTTCTAAGTGCAATGACATCTGCATGTAGTAAAAATATTATAAGATAAGTCCAAATAATCATAAAACGGCGTTTCTTTTGCAATGATTTATTATTTTTGTAATCAATTAATAAAAATCGTCTAAAATAAAAGCATAGCCAAACCGTGCCTATTGATATAGCATATAAAAAATATATTTAATAACCATTAACATACTGTTACCTATTTATATTCAGAACCATCTTCATAAAATTTGCATACTTCACCGCTAGGTCGGGTACAGCAGTAGTAACCTATATGAATGGGGTTATCTTCGAATGTCATTAACATGACATATTCACAATTTTCTACTAGCTCGCCTATATTTTTGATTTTTTCTGGCTCGCTAATGCTTAATGCTGCTTCTTGTGTTTTTTTATCTAAAACTATCAAATTTTTTAAATTCTCAATAACACCTCTTATTGATATTAAATCACTTACTATTTCTGCTTTTAATGCTAGTATGGTGCACCTTCGCAAGTCATTTTATGTTGAATGGAGGCAATCTTTTAGCGTTACAAAAAATACTGGGACGTACCGACAATACGTTACGCACATTTAGCACCCGAGCATTTAGAAGAGGCAACGCAGCTAAACCCATTATCAAAATTAAATTTTTAGAGGTTATATGAGCGATTTAGATTGTGAAATAATGGAAATAAGTACTATTAGTGATTTATTAACTGCAATAAAATCTTTAAGAGATTTGAATGGAAGTCACGAGCGCTTTTATCGTGGGCTTGGTGATCGGCAATACATAGATTTTGACTGCCCGTCTATTTATCGCAAAAAAACGAGCGAACATGAGCCATATATCAAATATGAAGATAAAATATTTCATGATATTATCGCTAAAGCACCTGAAGATTTTAGTAAATGTGAGAATACTTTTGAATGTTTAGTTAAAATGCAACACTATGGTGCCCCTACTCGTCTTTTAGATGTCACCTCAAATCCTCTGGTTGCTTTATATTTTTCTTGTGTAGGCGTTGATGGCAGTGTTAGTTTTGAAAACGATGGCGCTATAGTTATATATGATATACCACAATCGAATGTTAAAAATTTTAATAGTGATACCGTTACAATATTAAGTAATATTTCAAAAATAGACAATAATTACAAACCATTATATGCGTTACTCAATAAATTTGCCAAAGATTGTAAAAAAATTCGAGAATTTTATAAAGGTATTTGTAATGATGAAGAAATTAAAAATTATCTAGATAGTTATGATGATATTAAAAAGAGTCTAGAAAAAGAACAGAATAACAAATATAGAGAGATTTTTGATAATGAAAGCAATATAGATAAAGAATTTTTAGTTGGGGCAAGAGAAGACTATTTAGATTTTAAAGAATCAAGCAAGAAAAAAACGATTTTAAAAAAAATGGAAAGAATTGAAACTACAATCCAAAATAATCGCCCACATTCAGATATAAGATTTGATCATTATATAAAACAAGAAAAACTATTCTTTGTTCATGATAATATAAATTATAAAGATCTGACATCTGTTTTTTGTGTAAAACCAAAATTGAATAATCCAAGAATAATAAATCAAAATGGTGCTTTTTTAATTTTTGGTTTTGCGAGCTTAACTGATACCAAATCCAGTACAGTAACTCAACATTTTAACTATAAAGCATTAAATAGTAATAGTGGTAAACATCTACATATTAAGATACCAAAAAATAAGAAAGAGCAGCTTGTTAATCAACTAAAATTACTAGGTATAGATAGAGCTTTTATCTATCCTGAGATAGAAAACATTTCGAAAGTAATAACAGAGCAATATACAATAAAATCAGATTAAAACTATATCCCAACAGCTAAATTGTATTAGTTCCGACTTAATCTGACACAGCACTTGCAAAAGAGAGCATTACCCGTTTTGATATTAGGTGTTGAATCTATAATCAAAACAACAAGAGGTAATGCTCATGCTTCATACTAACAATCAAATCATAAAACATAAAGTAGGCTTATTAAATTTAGCGGAAGAACTGCAAAATGTATCAAAAGCTTGTAAGGTGATGGGGGTATCAAGAGATACTTTTTATCGTTATAAAGAGCTTGCTGATGAAGGTGGACTCGATTCTTTAATCTCTAAGAGCCGGCGAACACCTAATCTTAAAAACCGAGTTGATGACCCAACGGAACAAGCGGTTATTCGTTATGCCATTGATTTCCCAGCCTATGGGCAACATCGTAGTAGTAATGAACTACGCAAACAAGGCATTTTTATCTCTGGAAGTGGCGTTCGTTCTGTTTGGCTAAGGCACAACCTTGAGAATTTTAAAAAACGACTTAGGGCCTTAGAGCAAAAGATAGCTGAAGAAGGCATTGAGCTCAATGATAACCAAATAGCAGCATTAGAAAAGAAAAAATATGATGATGAAGCTTGCGGTGAAATAGAAACCATTCATCCTGGTTATCTTGGCTCTCAGGACACTTTTTATGTTGGAAACTTAAAAGGTGTGGGTCGTATCTACCAACAAACGTTCGTTGATACCTACTCAAAGGTTGCACATTGCAAATTGTACGTTACAAAAACACCGATAACGGCGGCAGACTTGCTCAATGATAAAGTATTGCCGTTTTATAATGCACACCAGTTACCAATGCTTAGGATATTAACAGATAGAGGAACGGAGTTTTGTGGTGTGGTTGAAAAACATGATTACCAACTCTATTTGGCGATTAATGATATTGACCATACTAAGACAAAAGCCATGTCACCACAAACCAATGGGATCTGCGAGCGCTTTCATAAGACTATTTTGCATGAGTTTTATATGGTCACATTCCGTAAAAAACTTTACTCAGATTTGGAGACATTACAGACGGATCTGGACAATTGGTTAGATTATTACAATAATGAACGAACTCATCAGGGTAAAATGTGCTGTGGTCGGACACCAATGGAAACATTACTTGATGGAAAACAGATCTGGGAAGAGAAAAATTTGAACCAGATTTAACCTGACAGACACCTAGTGAAAAACGGGTAACTGTCAGATCAAGTTTGAGCTAGTACAGCTAAATTGCCCCAACAATAGAATGAGGAGTGTATAGCTCTTCAAGATATTTAATATCTTCAGTTAATAGTGAAATATTTAGCGATTTGATCGCATCATCAATATATACCTCTTTAGTTGCGCCGATAATAGGTGCTGTTACGCCTTTTGCAAACAGCCAAGCTAAAGCTATTTGCGTCATTGTTACGCCATATTTATCTGAGAGCTCTTTCACTCTAACTGCAATATGAGTATCAGTATCTTGAGTCAGATCATATTTTGTGGCTGCAGTTTTATCTGTTTTACTTCGTAATGTACGAGCATCCCACTGTGGCCTTGATAATCGCCCTGCCGCAAGCGGGCTATATGGCGTTAATGCTACATTTTGCTGCTTACAAATTGGGATTAATTCTCGTTCATCTTCCCGATATAATAAATTGTAATGATTTTGCATTGAGACAAAAGGCGCCCACCCTTCTCGATGGGCGATCAGCTGCATATTAAAAAACTGATAACCGTACATCGCTGATGCGCCTAGTGCTCTAACCTTACCCTGTTTTACTAAATTATTGAGTATTTCCATTGTTTCTTCTATTGGGGTGTTATAGTCAAAACGGTGAATGATATATAAGTCAATATAGTCAGTACCCAAACGCTGTAATGAACCCTCTATCTCTTTTAGAATCGCTTTCTTTGATAGATTACCCTCATTAAAATAAACTTTGGTTGCCAGTATCACTTTATCCCGAGCAATATTTTTTTTAATTGCTCGACCTAAATATGTTTCACTAGTTCCTGCGGAATAAGTATTTGCGGTATCAAAAAAGTTAATCCCTAAATCGAGTGCATGCTTAATAATCGTTTCACTTTCTTCGGCATTTAATGTCCATGCATGCATATTGCTTGCGGGATCGCCAAAGCTCATGCAACCTAAACACAAACGAGATACCATTAAGTCTGAATTGCCAAGTTTTAAATAATTCATATTATTACCCTTGTTGCTAGTAAAGTTATCATGCTGCTTAATATTATCGCTTTATTTATCTAACCCTTTTTCTTTTAACCAATTAGATAAATGATCAGCTATTTCCATGTTATTTAAATCTTGCATTATAAAATGCGTATTACCTTTAATGCCAATTGTTGGTAAATGGATTACTTGCACATCACCACCATGTTTATTAACAATATCAGCCCATTGTTTCGCTAATACCAAACGAATTCGCCACTGGTCTTCACCCTGAATATGAGAGGGTGTATCTGGAATATTATCACCAAAATAGATAATGATAGGTGTATTTGTCAAGTTATCAAAATCAGTTTTACTCACTTCATTCGGTAAAATACCACCAAATGAACTTTCGATAGGCTTAGGTACTTCCCCTTGAGGAAATGGGAAATTACCAGGTTCAATTGCAACAATTGCGGTTACTTTATCGGGCGATTTTATTCCAGTAAGCCAGCCAACCGAGCCACCTTGCGAATGAGTCACCAAAATGCCATGGCCAATACGGTCAAATAAAGCGTCAAGGCTTGCAGATATTACTTCTTCATCAAATGATCCGGTATTTGGTGTCATCTGCCTAAAAAACTGCTCTAAGCTTGCGTTATCTGTAGGGAAAGCTAAATTTTTGAAGAAATAAGGATATTCCCCTATACGAAACTGTGCAAACCAAAATTGATCATCCGGAGTCGATGAAATAGTATTATCAACTGTAGATCGGCCAGACCAACCTCGACGCGGTTGATCAACTAAATACACTGAATAATTTTTCTGTAAAAAAAGATTATTCCAACCATCGCGCCCATCTGGAGTGGTTTGCCAACTGCGCATTGACTGCCCTGCGCCATGTAAAAATACTAACGGTAACGTTTTACTATTAACCGGTATTTGATAAGCAACTGTTGCATGATCGCCGTGCAATGTTTGCCCGCCATTGCTAATACTAGCTTGATATACGTCGATAAAATTATTATCGGTTTTTGCTATGGTAATTTCAGGGCGGGGATTATAGTGACCAGCACTTGTTTTTACTATGCCACCGACAGTAAAACTGCCTTGTTGCTGAATGATTAAGGGTTTGTTATTCGCTTGATTTGGGCTTGCAATAACACAAGAAGAAAATGCCATTAGTGCAAGTGTAGTTGAAATGGTTCTTTTTTTCATTCGATATCCCTTCAATTTGAAACGTTATCTTAAAAATAGATAGACAAATTTCGATCATAAGCGAAAGTATTATTTGCTTACGTCAACCCACACTGCTTGTAAATTTTTTGCCTGCGGTAATGCAACTGATCTTGCAAGCTGGTTAACGCCAATATCAGTTAAACCTAAATTTTTTAGGATAATTAAATGTGATCGCAGCTGATCATTAACGCTCTCCCCTAAGCCTAATAAACTAGCAACGGTAGCAAGCTCACGCTCAACATCACCTAAATTATCTCGACTAAATTGATAACCAAATAATTGTGCTTTGATCGCATAATCGACTGCTGGTGCAAAATCAAAAACCGCAGATGCCGCAGATCGATTGGTTAAAGCTACCAACTTTTGTTCACCAAGATGATAATAATCCACGTTGCCAAGATCTGTGGCGGGCCTACCTTTTGGATCAACGATACCTAATTTCGCTCGTTGTTCAATAACTGACTTTAGCGTGATTATGCCATTTAATGTTTTAGGGGCGCCAATATAAGAAAACTGATGTGAGATTATTTCAGTCAGTTCACTAATAGTTAATTTCGCATTTAAGCCTTGCTCAATAGCATTTATTACCGCAATTTGATCGCCCTGAGTAACTGCAACCGCTAATGACAAAATAGCAAGTTGTTTGCTGGTAAATTGACTATCAGTGATGGTATCGATATGAACTATATGATGCCTTTTATCTAGTTGCACTTTGTCGAGCCAAATCACCTTATTGTCCTTTACTGGGCTAATGGCAATATGCGTCATTGCGGTAAACTCATCTGCGCCGTGCCAATGTTTAACATTAGGGGCAACCCATACTACATCGCCCTTCGTTATTATTTCAACTGGCTTACCCCATTGCTGAAAACGTCCTATTCCATCAGTCACAATTAAATATTGCCCTTGGCTGTGGCTATGCCAATTAGTAACACTATTTGGTTCAAAATGTACAATAGTCGGTAAGATATCGCCATTGCTCGGCATGATAGGTAAACGATAAAAGTCTGCCTTGCCACTAAAATACGCTGGGTCAACTGACTGTAACGTTTGTTGCTCTTTTGGTGTATATTGAGTATTCATTGTCTGCGCCATACTAAACATAGAAAATATGATAAAAGAAAATGAAATAAGAAATTGACTTATTTTATCCATTGTTTGTTTTCTCATTTTGAAAATGCTATTTAAACCTTTTTAAATAGCATTATCTTATTTCAGCTTATTGCTTTAACTGGTGAGTTTTAGATGATCAGTTTAAATTTTCGTCATAAAACTGAATTAATTTATCGGTAATTTGTTGTACATAAGGCTGTTTCCAATAGGTTTCTATATGTGTTGCATTAGGGATTTTTATTAGATTTTTATTATTTGTACCACTTGCATTGGCAAAAATTTCTTCCGTCATATAAAGCGAATCTGCCTTTTCACCTGCAATCATTAATAGCGGTTGGTTAATCAATTCAACTTGAGTATTAACATCAAACTCCATCAAATCTTGTAAACTATCTACCGTACTATTGGTTTGAGAATTTGGATGAGCATGAGTCTTTGCATAGTATTCATAACCTTGACGATAGAGTTCAAAAGGCATGGCAGCAACCTGCTCTTTTGTCATATTTTGGCCAAAAGACGGAGTATATTGGATCTCACCATTTTTTGCCTCATTGGCTCGCATCTTGGCAATATCGTTTAGCCTCTGTGTTATCGTCGCTTTTTGGCTGTGCATAAAACCATTACGACGCACATCACCAGAATTAAACAAGCTTATGGTTGCAATTGATTTAAATCGTTTATCTGTTTGCGCCGCTTTAATTGAATAACCTGCCCCACCACAAATACCGAGTAATCCTAAGCGCTCAGTATCTGCGCCGGGGTATTGAGTAATAAAATCAGCAGCAGCTCGAATATCTTCAATGCGGTTTTGTGGTTTATCGGTGTAACGAGGAATACCTGAGCTACCACCTTGATATGCAGCATCAAAGGCAAGAGTAATATAACCTTGTTCTGCCAAATTTTGAGCATAAAGCCCTGCAACTTGCTCTTTTACTCCACCATTTGGATGAGCAATAACAACTGTTGGATATTTTTGAGTAGGATCATAATTAGTTGGCGTATAGATATTTGCCACAACCTCTATACCCGTTTCCTTTTGTGTGTATTTTACTGGATGGATATTCACTTTTCCTATTACATTTTCAGTGATGGCATTATCGTAAGTTAACGTGAATGGATTATTTCTATAATCATTCGCCATAGCTTGTCCCCCTATGATTGTGGCTAATAGTGTTAGTCTTAATGTGGTTTTTAAAATTTTCATTATCTTTTTCTGTTAATTACTCAATGAGTTGCATTATAAATAGGCAACATTAATTTGATAAGATAGAATAATTACAATGCTTTTGTGAAAAAAACTCAATAATGAGGTAAGCAATGAACGATAGTAAACAATTCAATGACCTATATGCCTTTGTGCAGGTGGCTAAATTTGGGAGTTTTACCCAAGCTGCAATGGCATTGAATGTACAACCATCAGCACTAAGCCACCGAATGAATGATTTAGAAAAGCGTTTAAAAATTAAATTACTTAATCGAACTACTCGATCTGTTTCAACTACCGAAGCTGGGCAACAACTATTGGAACGGACAGCTCCGATGTTTAATATCATTCAACAGGAAATATATGCGCTTTCTGATTATACTGATAAAATGATAGGAAAGATTAGAATCAATACCCCAGAGCGCCCTGCATTTGAATTAATTTATCCTAAAATAAACCGTTTTTTAGCTGAAAATCCCGAAATAGAATTAGAGGTTTTTATCAATAACCGTTATTGCGATATCGTCGCTGAACGTTTCGATTTTGGTGTACGTTTAGGGCAAGATATCGCCCAAGATATGATTGCGGTTAGAATATCTACAAAAAATACCATGACGGTAGTTGCATCACCAAGCTATATCAATCAATTAGGTAGTCCTAACGATTTGAAAGACCTTAATGCTCATCGCTGTATTGTTGCATCTTTTAACCCAGATTACCGTTTAAGCGAATGGGAATTTATGGTAAAAAATCAGTTAAATAAAATCCGAGTGCCTGAAAGTTTAGTATTTAATTCATTAGGCTTAGTAAAACTTGCCGCAAATGACGGGCTCGGTATCGCTTGGCTGCCAAGAACAACGGTTGAGGCCGAAATAAAAACGGGTAAGCTCATTGAGTTTTTTACAAATATAAATATTACCTATCCGCCAATGTACCTTTACTATGCTAAAAACAAACACAAAACGCCAGTAATGATCGCCTTAATTGAATTATTAAGATGGCAAAATGATCAAACGCCGCATGCAGTGTAGTTCAGTTGTTCTTATGATGCGCTTAATTTATTGCTACTTTTAATGTTGATAAAGTTGCTACTTGTTTTAACGCAATATTTAAAGCCCCATTTGCATTAAGTACAGCAATTGGCGTTATAACGACGACAATAATAAAATATTAACCGCCGCCATTAACATACATGATACAGTAATGATAAATCCTGATTTCATAAATTCTATAAACGAAATTTTTACGCCATATTGCTTGGCTTGTTCAACAACAATAATTCCGGCAAGGCTACCAAATACAAACATGTTACTTGAAAAACCAGAACCAAGTACTAAAGCCGCACCTAGCGCATCATTATTGGCGCCATGATGTAAAAAAGGAACCAGTAACATAACTGATGGGTTATTACCAATAATATTACTTAATATTCCCGTCACCAAAAATAAAATAATAGGATTATTAAGATCAATTCCAATATGCTTTAGATCATTAAGCAATGATTGAGGTAAACCCGTTGATGAAAACGCCGCATTGACGATAAACAATCCCATAATTAATAATAATAAGTTACCATCAACATGTTTAAGCATATCATTTGTCGAGATTGTGCGATTAAGTAATAAAAATCCAGCAGCACCAAATGCGATAAGTTCTCTTGGAATACTGGTAGCAATAAAAGCAATAATAACGAGCAGCGTAATAATGCCAGCTTTTACCGTTTCGGTTATATCAAGTGAACTTTGCGACTTATTTATCGCTGTAGAGGTTATAGGCGCCGCAGTCTTAGCTAAATACCACTTATTACGATATAACCATGTTAAAATCCCCCAAATGATTGGTAAGGATAATAACGCGGGTAAAGCCGCAACATGCAATAAGCCAGTAAAAGAAATATCGAGCCCTTGCGCTACAATCATATTTTGTGGACTACCGATTAGCGAACCAGAAGCCGCCGTATTACTGGCAAAGCAAAAGCCTAATAAAAATGGCACAGGATTTAACCCGCGTGACATTGTCACGGATACTAATAAGGGCGTCATCGCAACAACGACGACATCGTTAGTTAATAGAGCAGATAATAGCCCTCCAGCACAGACCATCACCGCAAGCAACAAACTAGGCGAAACTCGTAACGTTGCGATGCGAGCCGCAGTCCAACTATAAAAACCTGAAACAATAAAAGAAGCAGAGACCACCATTAAGCCAAATAATAGACTAATTGTACGATAATCAATGGCATTCCAAGCATTCGGCGGTGAAATCACACCCAAAGCAATCATGGCAAAGGCGCCAATCACTGCCGCTCCAGTACGATCAACTTTAAAGCCAGGTAAAAAACCAATGCACATTGCTAAATAGACTAATAAAAAAATCGTAATTGTAAGGACCATTATCTTATCCATATATTTATTAAAAACGAACGGGGTCATTCAAATTTACTGGGGACAATTTCATCTTTGAAAAATAAGGCTTCACAATGGAAATCATGCTCTTTAGTTTCAATGCCGTATCTTTCAAATACTGCCTTATCATCAATATCAATACAAAAATCAGCTAACTCATATTAAATCAAATTGTAGTAAATTTAAACACACTTAGCCAATATTGACTTTTTGCTGCCTTTTCATTTCAACGACTTTACTTTGTATGTTTAGTACATCGTTTTATGCTATATACAAAACCATTAGTAAACTTTTCTGATTGAATTGTGTAATTTAATGCTATAATCTGCAACTTTTATGCTCAGGCACTATTGCTATAAGTAACACTATGAACTTTATTTATCCATTAATTGCTGTTTTAATTTGGTCTGTCAACTCAATTGTCAGCAAGCTTGCGGCTAGTTCAATTGATCCCGCGGCTATTTCATTTTATCGTTGGTTTATTGCTTTTCTGGTAATCAGCCCTTTTGCTATTTCATCGGTCATCCGCCAACGTAAAATAATCAAGCAGTATTTACTTAAATTTTTTGTACTGGGTGCCTTAGGCATGTGTATGTTTCAAGGCTTAGCTTACTATGCTGCCCAAACAATTTCAGCAGCCTTAATGGGTGTGGCGAATGGTGTCATTCCGCTATTAACATTAATTCTTAGTCTCTTTATTTTACGTACAACAATCACATTAGGATTGATTATCGGCGGGATGCTATCCTTTATTGGCTTAGTCTGGTTAGTTACCAATGGTCATCCGTTAGCATTGTTTTCTAATGGAATAAATAAAGGCGAATTATTAATATTATTGGCCTCATTAGCATACGCATTATATGGTGTACTACTAAAAAAATGGGCAATCCCTGTTACGGCTTGGGCTTCATTATATATACAAATATTCTTTGGCTTACTGTGTATCCTGCCATTATTCCTAAGCGTGGATAATGTGGCTTTAACTGGGCAGAATATTCCTCTAGTATTATTTGCAGGGATCCCAGCCTCAATCATTGCCCCGTTTACGTGGATGGCTGGAATTCGTTTGCTTGGCGCTTATAAAGCATCAATATTTTTAAACTTTGCACCTATTTTTACTTTAATTATTGCCGCAATATTTTTAGATGAATCCATTACGATACATTTTACTATCGGCACTGTGTTGGTTCTTATCGGGGTATTTATTGCCCAAACATTAAAAAAAACCATCACCAATAAACGTAAAAATACTGCACCAAAAACAGGCTCATAACATTATTTTCAACCAATATTGCCGATTAAAATCGGCAATATTATCGCTAATTTTTAGTGTAAACATCCGTTCTAATCATAACGATGAGCTAACTATTAGTGTTAACAGTTAGCATCACATCATGATAATATAGATTTTATATAGCTTATAACTTTTGATATAAAATGATATGCTCCCCCATCCGTAAAGCAATTGCTCTTGGTATTTTAGCTGCTTTTTTTTTCGCATTTACTTTTTTGATGAATAAGCTCATGGCGGCTTCTGGTGGTAACTGGATTTGGTCATCATCAATGCGATTTTACTGGATGCTGCCTTTCTTTTTAGCCATTGTTCTGGCCCGAAAAAATATATTGCCTTTATTTATCCATATCAGAAAAAACGTAGTTAGTTGGATTATATGGAGCACAGTAGGTTTTGGTTTTTTTTATGCGCCATTAACCTATTCAGCAAGCTTTAGTCCTTCTTGGTTAGTTGCTAGCACCTGGCAATTTACTATTATTGCGGGCGTAATATTGGCGCCTTTTATTTACAAACATCGATCTTACTTCTCTATTGCTAATTTTTCATTCTCTTTAATTATTCTACTCGGTATTATTATCATGCAGTTAAGCCAAATAGATAATATTGATATAGCAACACTAGTCGTTGGTAGCAGTTGGATCATATTAGCTGCCTTTTGTTATCCGTTAGGTAATCGAAAAACGATTCTAATGATTAAAGGTGAATTGGATGTATACCAGCGGATTTTAGGGATGATTATATGCAGCCTACCCTTTTGGCTTATCTTAAATCTCTATGCGGTATTAGTTGAGAAATCGCTTCCTTCAACAGAACAAATCCAGCAAACATTTATCGTTGGTCTGTTTTCGGGGGTGATTGCGACTTCATTGTTTTTTTATGCAACAGAAATCGTAAGTGGCAATCATAAAGCATTAGCCTGTGTAGAATCAACGCAGTCAGCCGAAGTAATTTTTACATTACTCGGCGAGATGGCTGTTTTACATATTATGCTACCAAGCTTTTATGCACTATTAGGAATGGGGGTTGTGATTATTGGCATGATCTTATACAGCTTATTTTCTAAATAATAATCAAAAACTATCTGTAGTTGGCTAAAATTATATGATTTGCCCATAATCAATAAACGATAAATTATGAGCAAATAAACACTCATTTATTCATCGGTAATCTTATCTAAGGCCAGCGGTAAAAATTCATCTAATTGTCGTTCAACCCTATGGTATGCGTCTAACGGTAACTGATACGGATCGGATAAATCTGTATGCTCACCTGTTGCAAATTCCGCTAGAGTAAACACCTTATCTACTGCTTGTGGGTATTTAGCGAGGATCTTATCTTTATGTGACTGGGTCATGGTAAGCAAATAGTGTGAACGCACAATATCTTCTTCTGTAAGTTGGGCTGCCCTGTGTGATGAAATATCAATTCCCCGCTCTTTTAGTACTGTCACGGTGCCTGCTTCAGGGGTGATCTCACCTCTATCAACGCTAACACCTCTTGATTGAACATTAATAGCGAGCAGGTTTTTAGCTATATAGTCTTTAGCTAACGCTTCTGCCATAGGGCTTCTTCCGGTATTACCTGTACAGACAAATGTGATTAATGGTACTGTTGCAAAAGCTGAAACATTAAATAGGATAAAAAGTGGTAGTACAATTTTTTTTAAAATTGACATCATATCTCCAAAATAGGATTAATCTAATAAGTAGACTTAATTAACTTTTAAAATAATAAGTTATCATTCAAATTAAATTAACTTTAAGTCTTTGAGTGATAATTTAATAAACGCATAAAATATAGGCGCAAAAACGAGGCCTATAATCCCAAATAATGTCTCGCAAAATAGCATGGCTATAAGTAATTCACAGATCCCTGCTTGAATTTTTGTCCCGACAATTTTCGCATTTAAGATATATTCAACTTTATGAATTAAGATCAGATAAATTATAACCGCAATTGAAACAGCAAATGATACCGTAAAGGCAACTAAAAACATTAAAACATTAACGATCAAATTCCCTACAATAGGAATTAAACCAAGCACAAATGTTGCTAATACTAAACTTTTGCTAAAGGGTAAATGAATACCAAAAATAGGTAATATCGCAAATAGGAAAATAGCGGTCATAGCCGCATTAAATAAAGCAATCGCACACTGCGAGATTGCCACATATTGAAAAACAACAACAAGCCGATCAATACATGCACGAAATGCGTTTACCAGTGGTTTTTTTTGCGCTTTTTTGACTAAACTTAATTGTCTTTGATGCTTAAAGCCAAAAATCAGACCAATGATCATGCCAACAATGAGTATCACTAAAATGTGAAATGCGTGAGCAATAATGGATTGTAGATAAAAAATATGCTCTTTTAAATAAAAGGTTATATTATCTCTAATTCCCTCAATATCATCAGGTAAATAGGATTTAATACTTTCAGGTAAAGCATTCGATACATTATCAATAACGGGCTTAATCGTTGCCATTGTTTCAGCCGGATTTTTTGCCATATCGACAAACCAAGTAAATAAATACCAAGAGCCACCAATAATTATCAGCATAATAATTGTGAGTAGTATCGTTACAGAAATTAACTTTGAGGTATGCCCTAATTGACGCATATTATTAGATAAAAAAGCATCTAACTTAAGGGTCAAGGTGTAGGTTAATAAACCGGCGATTAACCCCGGCATCAAGTGGACTTGCATCAGGATAATGAAAAAAATAGCAAATCCAACTACACAAAAAATGCCTAATTTTTGATTATTATTAAATAACATTATGTTGAGATCCTTTTATTATTTTTCATCCTAATTTCCTTATTACAATATCGTCGATTATTTTAATATTGACTGTTAAAAGTGGCAATAAGCTAACCTAGCTAAACCGCTTAATTTAGATCGTTTGCTACGTTATCTTAAAAGAAGAGGTTATTCAATAAATAATTATAACAAAAAAAATAGCTCACCTTAATTTGGTTAATATAAGGTGAGCTATATTTTAATGACACAAGCCGATTATTGATTATAGTAATAAAAAAATTAAACTCATTTTAGTGCACCTATAATATCTATTAGGTAAGCCTTCTGAATGTTCTTTTAGTTTTAGAAGAAGTATTTAAATCGGATCCTTCCGCCATAGCGATGATCATCACCACCACCTTGTTTTTCATCACGATCAAGCAGTGACCAGTATGCGCCTAAATAAATATTAAAATTATCCATTGCCATTACATTATCAATAAGGTAAGAGGCATGAACTGTATGTACCTTATATTTACCTACCGTATCGAGCCCATTAAGGTTAGTTAAACTAGGATTAAATGCCTTAATATCATTAGCGGCAAAAATATAACCTAACGCATATTGATGCCAAATCGCATTAATACCAGCAGTAAAGTCTTTTTCTTGCTCTGCATCTAAATAAGCGGTGCTTAGGTTAACCAGTAAACCTTGTGAAGCTTGGCTAAAATCGCCGACACTATTCCAACTCATGGTAACCCCATAACCGGTTCTTTTCGATTGATCTTGCCAATCGCCATTCGCATCATAATAACCATAAGCATTATTAACAACGTTACTTTCAACGGCTGCAGCGACAGAAACGTCTTGATCTTTGTACGAGATAACCGGCCGCAAATAAACCACATTTTTGTCATTTTTTAACTTATAACCATGATAAAGATCATCATAAAAAAGGGTTGTGCCATCTTTTATCATCGTATTAACTTCAAAATTAAAGCCACCTAAGTTTTTAATAAGCTGTAAACTGCCACCGCTACTGCTGCGCCCTCTGGCTTCTTTCATCATATAAATATAGCCAAAACCATCATGATACAAATCATTAGACGTATTACCCGAGTATTCAATAAAAGTATCTTGGCCCAATGGAAACATATCATATGCTTCAAACCGACCTATTTTTAGCTGCCAGTCTTGTTGCTTGCCAAAATAAAAATCCGCATCATCCAAATTCACTTTACCGCTTAGATCGGCAAGAGGCTGCACGGAAAACCCCGCATAACTTTGATTTTCTAATACCCTTTTGCCATCTAAGCCAATTAAAATTCGCCCGTTAACATCCCAGCGATTAATGTCATCGGCATCAAAATCCTTTTTCGCCGTTGTCTTAACTGAAGTAAGTTGTTTTTTCTTACTTGCTGCATCAACATTAAACTCAACATCGCCATAAAGTTTTAACTCACCTTGCGGCGTTTGCCACTCAATTGATGCGAAAGCGGGTATTGAATATAAACAACATAGACCAAAAATTAAACTTGATGATTTCATTTATGATTACCTACCTTTTATTATTTGAATGAAGATAATTTATTATTTATGTTTAATTAAATGAACCGATAAAATGTATTAGGTTTTTATTTTTCTATTCCATCATGGTAAAGATAGATCGCTTGGTATGGTGCTAACTCAAACGACGACGATAATTGACATGGTTCTGAATAATTATTCAGCAATATCTGCCATTTTTTATCGATCAAAGAGGCTGACAAAGAACAGGTTAATGGCTCTGCATGCAAATTAGCAATAACGAGCAATAACTTATCATTATATTGCCGTTGGTAGATCCAAATTTTATCAGAATTGGGATCTAAATCATGATAATCACCTAAACTAAATATAGAATATTGCTTGCGCAGCGCTATTAACTTTTGATAGCAATAAAATATGGAATTATTATCGGCTAAAGCCGCGCTAGCATTAACCAATGGATAATTATTGGCAACACTAATCCATGGAATTCCGCTGGTGAAACCGGCATTAGCAGTATTATCCCACTGCATTGGCGTACGGCCATTATCCCGAGATTTAGATGCTAATATGGCCATTATGTGTAGGATATCTAGGCCTTTTTGCCGCATCTCGTCAAACATATTTAAGCTTTCGATATCACGATATTGGTCAATGTCTGTAAAATTAGGATTGGTCATACCGATCTCTTCGCCTTGATAAATATAAGGTGTACCCTGCAATCCATATAAAACCATCGCGAGCATTTTAGCGGATTGATTATGAAATTTGACGGTATCACCAAAGCGGGAAACAATACGAGGCTGGTCATGATTACACCAGAATAAAGCATTCCACGCTTTATTATGCATCCCTTGTTGCCAGTGTGCCATAATTTGCTTTAACTGAATGAAATCCGGTTTGGCTAATGACCATTTTTCGCCATCAGGGTAATCGACTTTTAAATGATGAAAATTAAAGGTCATAGTGAGCTCTTTACCATCAAGAGTAGCGTATTGCTGGCAATGTTCTAATGAAGTAGATGACATCTCGCCAACGGTTACCAAATTATTCGGCATAAATACATCGCGACTCATCTCTTGTAAAAACTCATGGACCCTTGGCCCATCAGTGTAAAAACGTCGCCCATCTCCTTGATTATCATTGGCAAAATCTTGCTGCTTTGACACTAAATTAATCACATCTAACCTTAAAGCATCAACACCTTTGTCGGCCCAAAATTGACAAACTTGCTTCAGTTCCTTCCTTACAACTGGGTTTTCCCAATTAAGATCGGCTTGCTGTGCTGCAAATAAATGTAAATAGTATTGGTTAGATGCCTCATCCCATTGCCATGCTTTACCGCCAAATTTGGATCGCCAATTGTTCGGCTCCTCCCCTTCATGATTAGCATCTTTCCAAATATAAAATGCACGATATGGGCTGGTCTTATCTAAAGCCGATGTAAACCAAGGATGTGCTGTTGAGGTATGATTAAGCACCATATCCATCATTATTTTGATATCAAGTTGATGTGCTTTATTAACCAGCTCTTCAAAATCAGCCATTGAGCCATATTCAGGATTAATCGCACAATAATCAGAAACATCATAACCATTATCGATTTGTGGCGAAGGGTAAATCGGTGTTAACCAAATAGCACCAACACCGAGCTTTTTCAGGTAGTCTAAACGCTGTATTATACCGCGTAGATCGCCTGTTGCCCGTCCATTGGTTGCTTGAAAGCTTTTCGGGTAAATTTGATAAATTGTTGCGGTTTTCCACCAAGGAAGCATATCTTGTGACATATATATTCTCTCAAGTATAAATAGGTATTAATAAAATGGTTAAATTGCGCGGCAATTAATCAACCGATAATGTGCCTTTGTTTAGTTTGATTTTGTATACTGCCATGGTGAGTAAAATTGGCACAACAATAGCAACAACCATGGCAAAAGCATAAACCAACCAATATGCTGGTTGTATTGATAAAATACCCGGTAAGCCGCCAACACCAATCCCGTTGGACAATACCCCAAAAAGCCCACAAATCAGTCCAGATATAGCTGCCCCAATCATTGCACAAAGCATGGGGAATTTATAACGTAGATTAATACCATACATTGCCGGCTCAGTTACGCCTAAATAGCCTGCAATCGCCGCTGGAACAGAGATCTCTCGCTCATTGTATTTTTTACTGACCAAAATAATACCGACAACTGCCGAAGCTTGAGCGATATTTGATAAGGCAATGATTGGCCAAATTGGTGTGCCGCCCATGCTATTGGTCATTTGTAAATCGATAGCTAAAGTAGTATGGTGAATTCCTGTTATAACTAGCGGTGAGTAGAAAAAACCAAATAATGCAGCGCCAATTGGTGCAAATTCCCCTGTCATTAAAAATTTTACGCAATATGCGACGCCTTCACCTAATTGTCGCCCTAATGGACCTAATAAAATATGTGCTAGGAAAACAGAAACCAATAAGGCAATAATAGGCACAAGTACAATATGTAAATAAGTAGGGATAATTTTACGTAATCGCATTTCCAACCAACCAAGTAAAATACCAGCGAAAATAGATGGAATAACTTGTGCTTGATAGCCTACTTTTTCAATTGTAAACCACCCAAAATTCCACACTTCTGGTATTTTTATGCCAAGATCATAGGCATTCATTAATTGCGGTGAAACTAGCGTTATGCCAAGTACGATCCCTAAAACAGGCGAGCCCCCCATTTTTTTTACGGTTGACCAACAAATCGCCACCGGTAAAAAATGAAATATCGCCTCACACGGTAGCCACAACATATCATAGATTGGTTTTAACCAATGGAAGGAAGCAATCAGCGGTTGATTATTGATGGTTGGCATTTCACCAATAATATTACGTAAGCCTAATAATAGCCCCCCAGCAATTAAAGCGGGCAATAGTGGTACAAAAATTTCAGCTAGATTAGCAATTAGCCTTTCATACCAAACCATATTTTTTTTAGCGGCAACTTTGGTCTGCTCTTTGCTCTCTTCACTAATGCCTAGTTCTTGAATTAAAACTTTATAATAGTCACCAACATTGGTGCCAATAATGACTTGAAATTGCCCACTATTAGTGAAACAACCCTTAACAAAGGGTAATGTTTTGATTTTTTCAATATCGGCTTTATCTGGCTCATTTAAGGCAAAACGTAGGCGTGTTAAACAATGAGTCACGCTACCAACATTCTCCTTCCCACCAATAAAATTGATTAGTTGTACTATCATATCGTGATCGATTAATGAT
Organism: Orbaceae bacterium lpD02; assembly: GCA_036251875.1. Taxonomy (NCBI): domain Bacteria; kingdom Pseudomonadati; phylum Pseudomonadota; class Gammaproteobacteria; order Orbales; family Orbaceae; genus Orbus; species Orbus sturtevantii. Next base: position 577,222 of record CP133960.1, read on the forward strand.
TTTTTGCTCATTTTAACGATCTCCTTTATTTATAATGATCGCTTGCTTGAATAAATCGAGTATAAAAGATTCTATTTAACCTTTAAATGGGAACGTTCCCATTTTGTGATAACAGTCACAAATCAATTAAAAACGGGTGATTTTTTTACTTAAATAGGCGCTATAGGTAGTGTTGATGGCACAATAGTGTATGTGGCGGGGGCAGGTTTTTTTAGTAAAGTAAGTAAGGTTTGTGCAGCTAAAATACCTGCCTCACTAAAACCTAAATGAACTGAAACCGTATTAGGAAATAAAAAATGCAACAATTTGCTTTGACCAATGCTTCCTACTGCTATGTGTGTAATGTTATTCACCTGCAAATACTTATTTACGCCTAAGGCAATAGTATCCGTCGCACAGACTATTGCTACTCGAGTTGATTGATATTGTTTGACTAGCTCGGCCGCAAATTGATAACCGCTATGATAATTCATCTCACCTAGCTTAGCTGAAGGTACTAATTGATGTTGATGACAGAAATCGAGATAAGCCAGATAGCGTAACTGCCCTGTTGTCACATCTTGCTCATTAATACCAATATAACCAATTTGAGTATATTGCTGCTGATGATGAAAATAGTTCATCAACTGCATGATTGCCCCACGGTCATCATAATAAATAGAGTGAAAATCTTTAAATGGACGAGCCATCACTACTGCTCTGTTTTGCCATTCAATCAATAAATCCGGCTCTAACCCGGTAAAAGCAAAAATAATTAAGCCATCTATTTGCCGCTGCGCAAACATTTTTAAATGCTCGATAACCTTTTTGCGATCAAACTGGCTTTCGACAATAATCGGATCAAAACCATGCTGGTAGAGTAAGGGTAATATTGCGCTAATTGCTTGGTTTTCTGAAGCGGAATCTAACCTTGAGACAATAATTCCAATAGCTTTATTACTATAACCACGCATTGCCCTCGCTGATTTCGACGGAACAAATTGGTGTTGTGAAATAATTTGCTCAACAAGCTCTCTCGTCTCTTGTTTTACGTTTGCATCGCCATTAATAACACGAGAAACCGTTGACTTACCTACGCCACTTAATTTTGCGATGTCTTTGATGGTTAAACGAGGCGAATTTTTATCCATAATTATTAACGTTTGCTTGAGCGATGGTTAAACATGTTTAAGTTAGTGATAATAGTAATATAGTTTCAGCTAATTGACGATATTTATATGAGGTGTCTAGTTTACTTTAGTTACAATGTAACGTTTAAGATTGCTATTTAACTCTTCTTTATTCGCTTTCCTGGATTTTTTTATATTCATCACCCCATTTATACATTGCATCATGGACAGATGACAAACTTCGCCCTATTTTAGTCAATGAATATTCAACTTTTGGGGGAACTTGTGCATATATTTTTCGATTAATTAAACCACTCTCTTCCATTAACCTTAAGTGTTGCGTTAATACTTTTTGAGATATGCTAGTAAGAGATTTTTTTAACTCACCAAAGCGTTTCGTTCCTTCAAGTAAGTCACGAATAATTAAGGTTTTCCATTTATCGCCCATCAGCATCAACGTTACTTCGACGGGGCAGCTCGGAAGTGTTTTTAGTAATTTTCGGTTCATATACATGGTTTCTTTTGGGTGACTATATTACTTTTCGGTGCTTACTTTACAATTAATACTGATGATTATACCATCTATTTTAAATCGTGACATTAACCATAAATGGGAGAAACACATGAAAATTGCAGTGATAGGTGCAAATGGTAAGTCAGGCCATTTAATTGCAGAAGAGGCGATCACGCGTGGACACGACGTTACCGCTATTGTACGAGATGCAAAAAAATTACGACCAAGCCTACCCGTTATTGAAAAAGACTTATTTACGTTAACTTATGATGACATCAAACAATTTGACGTGATTATCGATTGTTTTGCAGCGTGGAGTGAAGAAGATCTACCTAAACATGTTACCTCGTTACATCACCTTGTTTCGTTACTAAAAGACAAACCTAATCGCTTATTAATCGTTGGCGGAGCTGGAAGCTTATATACTGATAAAACGCACACCGTACGATTAATTGATACGCCAGATTTCCCTGATTCATATAAACCACTCGCATCAAATATGGCAAAAGGATTGGATTTTTTACGCACAATAACCAATGTTAATTGGACTTATTTTAGCCCTGCCGCTGAATTTATCGCCGATGGAAAACGCACGGGGAGCTATTGTCTTGGTAATGAAGAGTTTTTTACCAACAGTAAAGGTGAGAGCAAAATTAGTTATGCCGATTATGCGATTGCCATGATTGACGAAGCCGAGGATGCAAAACATATCAAAGCGCGATTTACTGCTATCGAGCAATAATAGCTTATTATCAAACCACACCGTAAAAATCGGTGTGGTCACTCTGGTTGGCAAACCAAACCATCTCAAATTCAATAATAGCAAACTAATTAGATAGTTAGCTATTAGTATCATCGAGCTTGCTTTATCATATTTTTTAACGTACTACGCGGTGTTTATATTTTTAATTTTTCTTTTATATAATGATTTGCAAGTTATTCTATATTATACTGGTAACTTAACTTGTGTATTGTGCAAATGTAGATAGACAGGAGTTGAAGATGAAATCGAAGATTGAAAAGTATGATGGTCCTGCTGGCGGATGGGGAGCACTAAAAGCGGTAGCTGAAGCATTTACAGGCCAAAAAAATATTCACCATGATGTCATTGCTATGTTCCGTATGAACAAAGGTGTTGGCTTTGACTGCCCGGGTTGTGCATGGCCTGACGAAAAGCATGCAACGATGGTCGAGATTTGTGAAAATGGCGCCAAAGCGCTTGCGTGGGAAACCACCGCTAAACGAACAACTCCTGAATTTTTTGCACGCCATACCGTATCGGAATTATTGACTTGGTCAGATTATGATTTAGAAAACGAAGGTCGCTTAACGCATCCAATGAAATATGATTCAGCAACGGATACTTATCAACCGGTTGAATGGCAAACCGCTTTTAACGAAATTGGTGCACGTTTACAAAGCTATAATAACCCTAATAGTGTTGAATTTTATACCTCAGGACGCACATCTAACGAAGCCGCGTTTTTATATCAGCTTTTTGCGCGGGAATACGGCACCAATAACTTCCCTGATTGTTCCAATATGTGTCATGAACCAACGAGTGTTGGGCTTGCCGCATCAATTGGGATTGGTAAAGGTACCGTTTTATTAGATGATTTTGAGCATGCTGATTTAGTGATTTGTATCGGCCATAATCCTGGGACAAACCATCCGAGGATGCTTGGCACGTTACGCAAAGTATCTAAACGTGGCGCAACAATTGTGGCTATCAACCCATTAAAAGAGAGGGGTTTAGAACGCTTTGCCTTCCCTCAGTCACCCGTTGAGATGTTAACGCTAAGCTCTACCCCGCTTGCTTCTCATTATTATAATGTGCGTGTTGGTGGTGATACCGCCCTGCTTAAAGGCGTAATGAAAATTGTGTTAGAAAAACACGATAAAGCAATTGCAGCGGGACAGGATGCCATATTAGATCTGGATTTTATTGCGGAGCATACCGCTAACTACGATGCACTACGTCAAGATATCTTAGCATCGAAGTGGGATGAAATATTAACTGTATCAGGCCTAAGCCGAGCCCAAATTGAAGAGCTTGCCGAGCTTTATATCAAAGCCGAACGAACAATTATTTGTTATGGTATGGGGATTACGCAGCATCAGCATGGTACGCAAAACATTCAGCAGCTGATCAATCTCCTATTATTAAAAGGCAATATGGGGAAACCCGGCGCGGGGATCTGCCCTTTACGTGGACACTCAAATGTACAAGGTGACCGTACGGTTGGGATCACCGAAAAACCAAGCCAGAGCATGTTAGACAATATTGAAAAACGCTTTGGTTTTACACCTCCTAAAGAGCATGGGCACGCGGCTGTTGCCTCGCTACAATCGATGTTTAATGGTGAATCTAAAGCCTTAATTGCCATGGGCGGCAATCTAGCCGTTGCCATGCCCGATCACGATAAAACGTTTGCCGCCATGCATAAGCTCGACTTAGCAGTGCATGCCGCAACCAAGTTAAACCGTTCACATCTGCTGTTAGCCAAAAATAATTATATTTTCCCTGTGCTAGGACGCTCGGAAATTGACAAGCAACAATCGGGCTTACAATGTATTACCGTTGAAGATTCGATGTCGATGGTTCATGCTTCTCAAGGAAGACTAAAACCGATTAGCCCGCATTTAAAATCAGAATGTGCTATTGTGGCCGGCTTAGCAAAAGCAACGCTACCAAATAGTAAGGTAGAGTGGGATGATTTTATTGCTGATTACGCCAAAATACGTGATGCAATTGAAGTGGTCTTCCCTGATTTTAAAAATTTCAATCAACAAATCAAAAATCCTGGCGGTTTCCATTTAGTTAATTCCGCCTCGGAACGCCGCTGGAACACTTCATCAGGTAAGGCAAATTTTATTGTCGTTGATACGGTATTTGAAGACGCTAATCAGATGTCAAGTCATGTATTAACATTGACAACGATTCGTAGCCATGACCAATATAACACCACTATTTATGGGATGAATGACCGTTATAGAGGGATCACCGGTCGACGAGACGTGGTATTTATTAGTGAAAATGAAGCAAAAAAACAGCATGTTCAAGCTGGTGATGTGGTGAACTTGATCGCCTTAGATAAAGGTGGCTTACCCTCTCAGCGCCGACTAGATGGATTAACAGTGGTTATTTATGAGATTGCCGATAGAAGCCTAGCAACTTACTTTCCGGAGTCAAATAATCTTGTGCCGTTAGAGCGTTTTGATAGTCAAGCCGGTATTCCTGCCTATAAAAGTATCCCAATTAAATTAGAGAAAGTCGCATAGCGATCAATCATAATCAAAAGCGCACCAATAATGGTGCGTTTTTATAGATTGCCATTAACTATTTTTATTATGCTGATATTATGAATATTCTATAAGATCTCACTATAATTAAGCGCAAAATAACAAAGCTGATTTATTGGACTAGCTATTAATAATGAAATTTGACTCGATCTATTTGGCAATAAAAAAACGTATCTATCAGTACGAAGTTGGCAGACGATTGCCTTCTGAGTTAAATTTAGCGTCTATATTTAATGTTTCTCGTACCACCATTCGCAAAGCTTTAACACGTTTAAAAAGTGATGGCGTGATTAAGTCAAAAAAAGGCCAAGGTTATTTTCTAATCAAGCCCCCATCACTAGCGATAGCAAGCAACCTTAATTTAATTGAAATATCCCCTAAAATTGACCAGTATAGCGTCCTCCACTTTGAGTTATTGACTGCAACACTTAATCTAAGCCAACTGGTGCACTGTAATAGCGGCGAAAAACTCTTCTTAGCTAGCAAAGCGCTAAAAGCGGATAGTCAAATAAAAGTGCTTGTCGAGCAATATGTTCCCTTTAATCAATACCCTTCACTCTCGGTTCAAGATATCAGTAACCCTGAGATTCTTATGGCAAAAATAGCTGGGCAACCAATAAATGAGCACACTATTTATCAGATCATATTTAAGCCAATCAAAGCTCGGCTGGCATTACATAACACATTAAACTGCTTGCCAGAACAAATCGTCCAACAAGCATTGATAACGGCTACAAAATTAGATGGGGAGTTGATCTACTTCACAACAATAAGTTACGACCCCAATCAAACCAATATCCGTTTTAATTACCAAGTATGATAGGAAAATTAGGTTGCTTTAAAGTAATGCTGACTATTATAACGCTCAGGCACAATTAACTGCTCTGATATTTCAATCGGCAAGCCTTCAAATGTAAAAATTGTGGTAGTCAGCTTTAATAATGGGTGATTAAGTGCAACGTGCAATAACTCCGCTTGATATTGATCCGCCAAGTGTGGTGTAAAAACCCGGTAACCATCATAAATTATAATATTGCACTCATTTTGAATAAATTTAAATTTAGACTGCTCCATATGCATTACCGTCAATGTCGGGAATAACTTAACGGGTAAATAACTGTATTCAAGTAAAATAGGTAACTGATTTAAGATCCTTAAACGTTCGATATCATAAACTAAATCCTCCGGTCCTATTTTTAATATTTTAGCCACATTCTTATCGGCAATTTTGGTTGAAAACTTGGTCACTTTATTGATCGTACCGTTTTGACCATATTGCTCCATTACCCGATAAAACCCGGTTAATGGCTGGTTTTTATAATTAGTCTTCTTGATTAACTGATAGCCTTTGCCCTGCACTGCAATAATAATGTTCTCTTTAATAAGACAATAAAGTGCTCGCCTAATGGTAGAAACAGCCACCTTAAATTCACTGGCCAGCTGTCGTTCACTCGGTAACCAACTTGATACCGTATAAAAATCGCTATTAATTCGACTTCTTAATTCCGCTTCAATTTTTTTGTATACAGGTTTCATACAACATTCATTTTTTTAATTAATTGAATTTAAGTAAATTTAATCTTCACATATCTCTATTTTTTTTACTATTTGATAGCAGTGAGTTTTTGGCGTTTTGTGACTAATATCACATTCAACAGAGAAACAAAAAATAATCCTCATGATTAATCTCTATAGTAAAACGGCTGATTAACTATAGGGAAAAAACTATGAAAAAATATAATATTGTTATCGTTGGTGGCGGAAGTACCTTTACACCGGGTTTTTTAAAGTCATTTTGCCGTATGAAGAATGAATTTCCATTAGCTAAGTTGGTACTGTTTGATATTGATGCCAAAAGACAGCAGCCTATTGGTGAATATGGCAAAATTCTATTCAAAGAGCTGTATCCTGAGGCTGAATTAATCTATACCACCGATATTGCTCAGGCTTATAGCGGAATGGATTTCATTTTTATGCAGATGCGTGTTGGTGGTTATGAAATGCGAGAGAAAGATGAAAAAATCCCACTCAAACACGGCATTATTGGGCAAGAAACCTGCGGACCGGGTGGTATTGCCTATGGTTTACGCTCAACCAAAGAGATGATCAAAGCCATTTATGATATCCGCCAATATGCCCCCAATGCTTGGGTACTAAATTATTCAAATCCAGCAGCGATCGTTGCAGAAGCACTAAGACGCGAATTTCCTAATGATAAAAAAATATTAAACATCTGTGACCAACCTGAAAATGTCATTCGTTCATGCAGTCGATTACTCGGTTGTAACTTTAAAGATTTGCAACCAGTCTACTTTGGACTTAACCACTACGGTTGGTTTACCCATATGTATGATAAAAATAGTGGCGAAGATCTCCTGCCGAAAATAAGAGAATTAGTCAAAGAACGAGGCTTTTTACCACAAGATGCCGAGCAACGTGATAAATCTTGGCTAGACACCTACGGTATGGTGCAACAGCTAATGGCTGACTTCCCTGACTACTTACCTAACACGTATAACCAATACTATCTCTACACTAATTATAAAGCAAAAAGCCTTAATCCAGAATTTACTAGGGCTAATGAAGTAATGGCGAGCCGAGAAAAACGCGTTTTTGCTGAATGCCGGCACGTTATTGATGCCGGAACAACCAAAGGCTTAGTCAATATCCATGAAGATGCACATGCTGAATTTATGATTGAGGTGGCGATGTCAATCGCCTATAACTTAAACAACCGCTTTATCGTTATTATCGAAAATTATGGTGCGATTAATAATCTACCTGATGATGGCATGGTTGAAGTCGTTGCTGAGTTAGGGGCTAATGGGCCGAGCCCAATGCGAGTCGGTAATATTGCCACTTTTTATAAAGGTTTACTTGAGAATCAACTTGCCTCAGAAAAACTCGCCATTGATGCTTATTTTGAGGGCTCGTATCAAAAAGCGCTACAGTCACTCACCTTAAACCGTACCGTTAATGATGCCAAAATTGCCAGAATCATTCTAGATGAACTTATTGAAGCAAATAAACGTTATTGGCCAGAACTTAAGTAATCAATCGGATGCAAAGCGTTATTAGCGCTTTGCATTGTTGGAGGCAATTTAATGAAAATGATAACAAAAACACAATTAATGGATTTTTTTTCTGATTTTGGTCGCAGCTTATTGCTACCTATTGCCATATTGGCTTTAACGGGCTTATTACTTGGACTATCGGCTGCATTATTACGAAGTGATATTCAAGATTTACTGCCATTTTTAAAAAACAATATAATCCTTTATCTACTAAATACCGTCCGTGCCATATCAGGAAAAGCGTTTGAACTTATCCCGATTTTATTTGCTATCTCCGTGGCTTTTGGACTTGCCAAAAAAGAGAAAGAGATTGCCGCATTAGCTGGTTTTATCGGCTACTACATGATGCTATTTAGCGCCTCATTAATGATAAAAACTGACCTTGCCGACACAAATGAAAGAATGCTAACGTCGGTTTTAGGGATAAACGACACTCTACAAATGGGCGCCGTGGCAGGAATGATAGCAGGAGTATTAACCGCCTTTTTACACAATAAGTATTACAAAATACAATTTCCGATTGCGATAGCCTTCTTTGGCGGCAAACGCTTTGTTGCGATTGTTGTTATCATTTGGGCATCGATACTCGGTCAAATACTGCCTTTTATCTGGGGACCGATTTCAATGGCGATTGAAGCCATTGGTACAACAATTAGTCATGCTGGTTATGTCGGCGTATTTCTATTCGGTTTTCTTGAGCGCATATTAATTCCTACTGGCTTGCATCATATTATTAATCAATTATTTAGAACGACCATCGTTGGCGGATCGTATGGTGGGATTGACGGCACATTAAATGTTTTTATGGCTTACTTTGGTAAGGTCGATATTAATCAGTTAAAATCCTTTACTCAGTTTTTAGGCCAAGGAAAGATGCCATTTATGATGTTTGGTTTGCCTGCGGCTGCTTACGCTATTTACCAAACGACACCTCAGAGTAAAAAAAACAAAGTCAAAGCACTTATGATTGCTGGCGCAGCGGCAGCGTTTGTTACAGGGATCACCGAGCCGATTGAATTTGCCTTCTTATTTATCGCCCCGATCTTATTTGTCTTCCATTCCATTATGGCGGGAATTTCATTTGTGCTAATGAGCTTATTAGGTGTTGGTATTGGCAATACTGGCGGTGGTTTGATTGACTTTATACTCTATGGGGTATTAGTAAAAGAATCAAAATGGTATATGGTGGTTATTGTTGGTTTAATTTATGCACCGACCTATTATTTTATTTTTAAATGGTATTTGACTAAAAAACAAATTTCTATTGATACCAGCGATGATGAACTTGACCATAAAAGCGCCAGCACAAGCAGCAACATTGATAATATTGAAGAATCAATTGAATCATTAATTATCAGTGGGTTAGGTGGAAGAGCAAATATTGATGTTGTAAATAACTGTTTAACACGCTTACGCGTTGATATTATTGATAAAACCAAAGTCGATAGAGCCTTACTTAAAGCCACCGGCGCGCTAGGCTTTGTTGATAGCAGCGATACCCATATTCAAGTCATTTATGGTCCAAAAGTAGAAAAATTAGCCAGCTTAGTTAGAGATATTTTATAAATATTAAACACCTTATCACAAGCAAAGAAGACCGGTTGATTGTCTAATTTGGGAGGTAGATCGCATAGTTGGAAGATCATTAAATTAGTTCTGCGATGGAGATCGCAGAACTGAGAATAACTATAATACCCCAAATGATTAGTTGGGGATTAAGTTTATACAGCTATTTTAGCTAATAGTTGATTAACCTTATCAGTATCTTCTGGATGTAAAGTGAGATATTTTTCACAGGCTAAGTAGACATACTGATAACAGGTCATTTCACTGACTATAACAGTATCTTCCTGTGCCGGAGGATAACCAATTGCAAAAAAAACACCTTCTTCAAAAACCATATCATCTAAAAAACCATCATATTCACAAGCGAAATGACAATATGCTCCATCAGTACTAAATCCTATACTTTGGACCATATAACCTACGACTTTTAAAAAATTATCATCTTCATATATTCGATCGAAATAGGATACAATAACTAAATTTAATCCTAAATCAACATCTGATTTGCTAAATAATTCTTTTATCATAACAGGCCTCATTCTGAGTGAAAGTTTCTTACAGTACCAGTTAATTTATCAACATATATTCTAAATTTAACACCGCCAACAATCACACTAGCCTTATAGGTAACTTTAGTACCATTCTCTTCAAGAGTGACGTTGTTACCCGTTAAGTTAATCTCTTTTTTGGCAATAATATCACTGCCTTTAACAGTCAGGTTTTGACCGGCTTTAATCGTCACATTACCTTCAGTACTGCCCACAGTACTACTTTGGTAGCCTCGCTGGGTGTCGGAGGTGGTAGAAGGCATTATAAACTAGGATTTATTTCGCCTGCTGAATTTGAGTATAATTTATTAAAAACTGCCTAAAAGTGTCTCCAATTTTAGTTGACCGTTACAATATTGTTATATTTATTAATTTATAATATTACATTGATAATAGAGTTTGTGATCATCTAATTCGTACTCTTTTCGATCAAAACTTGGATTATATAAATTAGCTAAATACAAAAATAATAAAATTTCCAAAATTTTTATTAAAAATTCTATTATTTATTAAATAAATGCACGTCAACTACGTAAAATCAACAGGATATGCAATAACCAATCTTTACTAGATGGCCACTCATTCAGGTAATAATAATTACAATCGATATCATCTAATATAATTTTTTGCAATTCTTTTTCATCAAATGAAGAATCAATTAATGACTGAATTTCTTTTATTATTTCTTGTTGTTCTTCATCTGTTTCTGTATTTTTATAAGCTAATAAAGCTTCTTTTTCTCCACCAAAGATTTCTTCAAAATATTGGTTCAAATAACATCTCAAATAGTAAGACAATGCAGGATATTTTTCTCTTGCAATCATGGTGTTGGGTACCCCGTAGTAATTCTATAACCAGTAGGCATTGAAGGATCTCTTGGGATACCCCCTGCATCTTGCATAGCTTTAAGATATTGTGCATCCGACCAATATGCATCACACTGTTATAAACAGTCTAGGGCTGGGAATAAATAGAAACAAGATCCCTATTCTTGGTTAGAGTAGGAATTTCAAGTAATACGTTAAATCAAGATTGTTTCAATATCATTATTAATAAAATTGATCAGAATACTATCATCGTTTAGCTCAATATGATCAATATATTCACTAAATGACAAACTTTTGTATTCTATTAATGTATTAATTTGCAATATAACAACATCCACCTCACATACGATAAAAATATATTTTTCTGAAAAATAAAAATCATAGAAAAAAGACGTTAATGATATTGTTTGTGATATTTCATTTTTAGATACATCCCAGAAGCCAACAGACTGATCTATTCCAATAGCAATTACGTTCCCTATTTCTTTGACTATTGGATCTATTTCACTTTGAGCAGAAAATCTTAGTACACTTAATTCGTTATAAACTAAAAAATAAAAATAACGAGCATATTCTGGTTTATGAAAAAGAATTGGTAGTTGACTATCATCAAATTCTTTATTATCTATTTTTATCAAATTAATCACTTAATACCCCCCGATAATTTTGGAATTAAGGTTGTAACTTTTGGTGTTGCATTTAAGTTACCATTAGGGTAGAAGAAACTCACTTGAATAGCTCCTTTATCTGAAACATTCATTGACTTAGTTATTGTTGTCCCAAAATTATTTGATTTCTGTGAAACAATAGTTCCTTCACCGGCTGCCTTATTAAATATAGAAACTAATTGTTGTTCTGTTTTTATCCCAAGTGTATTTAAATCTTTTAAGTTTTGCGCGGAACGCTGAACATTATGAGCGTTTCCAGTCGTTACCCTACCAAAGAAATAGTCAAATTTATTAGGATCAACATTATAGCCTTGTGGGGCTATTGTACCCTTTCCAACCTCGCCAGCAATTTCCCCGCCTATATTATTCGGCTTATTAGCCGTTGTCGAGGTTCCTTTTCCAATGCTATTAACTGGTGGTTTGGTTCCTGTTGCTTCTTCTACTACTTTAGGTCCTACAATGGCAGCGGCTGCGGCCATTGCCGTATTGCTCACTCTTTCCCAAAAAACTAAATTTCGAGATGTTTCTATGCTAAACCCATAATTTTCAGTCAATTGCTGAGCTTTCCATTCTCGATAAGCCTCTACATCTTTTAAAGCTAAATCAAACTCTAATGAATTTATCTCTTTATAACCATCATACTGATCTTTATACTGACTTTGCAAATAATGATAATAAGGGTCATTTTTATCTAACTTACCATCATAAGACTCACCTGCCAACTTGAGATCTTTTCTTAATGTCCCGCATTGTTCTGAACTTAGATTTTGGCAAGCATCCTTCAATGCAAGATTTAGTTCTTCGCTTTTTTTATTCAGTTCGTTAATAGCCGCCTGCGCTTTTTCCTTGTCTTCCGCTGACAAATAAGGAAGTTGTCGCTCAAGGTCAGTCTTAACTTTATCCTCTGATGCATTTAAATAGTTATTCTCAACTGCATTTTTACTGCCTGCAACTGCGGTACCCGCATCGGCAATGCTTCCACTTCCTGCTGCAACAGCTAGGCCGCTGGCTAATTGAGCTAAGGCGCTGATATTTTCTTTTTCAGCTTGGGTTAAGTCTCTAGGATCTCGATCATCATACAGTGTTTTACGAATATATTCAGCTGCAGCTTCGCCCGAAGCGGCACCAATCCCGCCGGCTAATGCTGAATTACCTTGTGCTGCGGCAACCGCGGCACCGAGTATTGCATGGGCGATTAGGTTAGCATTAGGGTCATCCATTTTCCATTTGTCTTCTTTTGAATCATAATGACCTGTTTGCTTTTTAATCTGCTCTGCTAAATAAGGCGCACTGGCTCCCGCAAGCCCACCAGTAATATCGCCTGTAACAAGGCCACTAATAATGGCGGTTGCCGCATCAATCCCTTTGCTAACGCTGCTACCCATTCCGCCATTAGTTTTGCCTTTTTCTTGGTTGTTTTTGAGTTGAGTATCAACCGCACTATAGTAAAAGCCGTCTTTATCACTTTTATAAAAATCATCTAACGAAATTTTTTCCTTATCTTCCTTAGATAATTTATCGTATACTTTTTTCGCTTCCGCTTTAGCTAGCTCATCTTTATTCTTATCAACCTCGTTTTGCGCCTGTATGCGGTCATATTTATTGACCACATCTTTCGCCTGGGCGGCAATATCTTTGACAAGGTCAAGGGTGTCCATACGGTCTTGCTCTTTTTGTTTATCAAAGATTTGCCCCAGTGGGTTGTTAGCATTGTCAGTGTTACGGCTTAATTCATCAACGTTTTGCTGCTGCTCATCTTGATTACGTACCACTAAGCTGCCTTCTTCCACCGCTGATTTGGTGGTACTAGAGGCTTTGCCGTCATTATGGTAAACCGATGGCATCCCTCCAGTTGCTTGATACTCATCACCCTTACTAACACCAACACTGATTGACACATGGTCAACATTAAAATCCGCTTTGTTTTCGATATTTTCAAAACTAATGGTGCCCGTATCGAGTTTGTTTTTCGATTTATCATCGGCGGTTGAGGCAATTACCGCCCCTTTAAGGTCAGTATTATTGCCAACTGTCACATCAAAGCCACCTTTACCGGCAAAAACACCGGACTGGTCAGTGACACTCGCCCAGTTACTTTCCATTTCTGTTTTGCTTATTGAGACATTAACATCAACATTATTACTGCCGTAAGTATAACTACCGCTTATTGAGGTTGATAATTTGTCATAATCGTAGTTGTCAGTGTCTTGCAGAGACTCAATATTTAGGTTATTGCCCACATCCAGTTTAACACTATCACCTTTTAGCTGCCCGCCGATTAAGTTGGTATCATTGCCGGTTTTAACCGTCAGGTTTTTACCAGCATCAACGACGCCTTCGCTCCAGGCGCTACCATCGGCATTTTCACGCTCACGGCTAAAGTTGGCATTACCACTAAATTTTAGCCCGGTTTCCTTTGAACCGAAGGTGAGCCCAAGACCGAAACTGCCGCCATAGCTTTTTTCATCTTTATCGCTATGCTGGGTATTGACTGCGCCAATAAGGTTAACGTCATGCCCTGCCTCAAGGCTGATATCTTGACCCGCTTTAACTTCACTGCCTTTAACGGTGATATCACCACCCTTGTTTTGCTCATTACCAGTCGCTGTGATAGTGATATTATCACCGGCTGATACGCCGCTGCCCATCACGCTATGCTCTTCTCGATTTTCAATGCGTTCGGTTTTTTGCGTGCCAACCGACACACTCACGCCAATTGAGGCTTGACTCTCTCCTTTGTCATTTTTAAGTTGTGAATCTTCTATTGCTTGAATAGCGGTTAAGCCGGCTTTAATCGATTGCAGTGCAAGTAATTTATCATTATCTTTCTTTTTCGCTTGTTCAACCGCTTTACCTGCTTCATACACATCCGCAGCCGTACCGGTCATGGCAAGCGTTAAGCCTGATTTTTCGTACTCATACTCTTCTTTATAGGTAATTTTAGCATCATTCTCTTCTAGCGTGACGTTGTTACCGGTTAAGTTAATCTCTTTTTTGGCAATAATATCGCTGCCTTTAACTGTCAGGTCTTGACCGGCTTTAATCGTCACATTACCTTCCGTACTGCCCACCGTGCTACTTTGGTAGCCTTGCTGGGTGTCGGTGGTGGTGGTCGACTCTTTTTCTTTACCATAGGTAAAGCCAATGCCGCCGCTACTCATTAACCCTGAGGTTTTAGTGGTGGTGTTCTCTTTTTGATAGTAAGACTCTTCACCACTATTAATCACCACATTGTTGCCAGCACTCAAATTAATATCATTGCTGCCAACCACTTGACTACCGGTCACAGTAATATCTTTTTTCGCATTTAAATCAATGGTTTTACCACTTAATGAGCTGCCTGTTTGCACAGTATTATCAACATTTAAATCATAGATATTTGTCGTTTTAGAGAAGGTACTTTTGCTAACCACCACTAAATGGGCATCCACTTTTCGATTGGATGACTGCGAATTAATATTAATATTATTTGCCGCTAAGCCTAGCGCATTATCGGCATTAACGGTTGAGGCGGTAACATTGATATCGCTGCCCGCTTTAAGGTTAATATTGCCTTGGCTATAAATTTCACTGCCCACCACATGGTCGACATCCGATTTGACGTAGTTGGTACGACTGGCAATATACTCCTGTTTATCACGTGTATTAACGCTGCCAAGGTTAATATTATTACCCGCATCAAGTGTGATACTGCCATCTTTATCTTGATTAATAAGTAACGCGCCGGCGGTATTAATATCATGACCGGCCTTAATCACCATATCACCGTTTTTAACGCTGACGCTTGAAGTGCGATCAATGACGGTTTTAATATCATGACCTTGCTTGGTTTCACGCTCAGCCGTGCGCGTTGTGGTAATCAAATTAACATCATTACCCGCTGTTAAGCTGAGTTTTGAGTCAGCTGAGATGCTGCCATTTGATAAAATAGAGTCGACAGCATTTAATGCAACGCTTGCACCTGATAGGCTGCCTTGGTTATGTATTGTATTCGCCGAGATAGCCAGTTGATCTTTCGCCGCAATCGCCCCTGATGAACGAATATCGGCATCACTGCTTATTACTACATTTTTAGCCGACACGAGTGCACCGGCACTGGTGACTTGAGGGCGATTAACAATGTAGACTTGCGGCACTAATACTTCGATATCTTGCCCATCGACGGTCACGGTTTTACTCACCATCCAGACCATGTCTGAGGTGAGCAGCTTCATCTGTTCATCCGTTAAGGCCACCCCAATTCGCACGCCATAAGTATTGGCAAATTCAGCCCCAGCATTCATGAGGTTTTTATACTGCTCCATGTCACTGCTGTAATCACCTAAATAGCGTTGCCCGGTTAAGGCAATAATCTGATCTTTGATTAATTGTTGTTCATAATAACCATCACCTAGGCGTTTTTGGGTGTTATTGGGATCGTTTTTAATCTGCTTAAGCATATAGTCCGAGCTAAGCCACTCTTGTTTATTGGTAAAACGTGAGTCAGTTTCAATTAAGTAATTGCTTTGCGGATCTTTGTTTATTTTGTATAAGCTACTGTTCGGTAACGCGGTATTGGGTTTTATGGTGCTGATACTTAAGTTAGGATCAACCTCAGTGCGTTCACTCGGATTAAGCGTAGTGCTCGACACTGATGTATTTTCTTTAATCGTTGATAGGCCTAAATCAATTGCAGATATTTCATCAAGTGGGTTATAAGCATAGGAATCACGGCGGTTATAATGCCGCCCTTTTTTAGCATAATAGTCATATTGATAATAACGCGTACCGGTAGTCACTATTTTGTGTATTGAATCAACAGTATTAGTTAGATGCTCAACCATAAGACAGGAAGAACCCTGCACATTCTCATTAAAATTGCCGACTCAATTGTAGTGTCATTCGAGCATCGCTTATCGAGTTTTTATCATACCGCTAAGTTTCTCTCCAATAAAAGCATACCGTTACATCACATAGTGGGTAAATAATTAGTTCAGTTCTGCGAGGCAGTTCGCAGAACTGACTATTTCATATTTTTATTTTAATTTTGAATAACGAATGAAACTAATAATTTATTATCGGTAAATTGATTCAAATAACTTCTTGATTCTTCTATACCACTCAACACACTAGTTCCATCATAAGACCAACTAGCATATGCATATACTATATTTCCTGAAGTATCTTTTTCATATATATCCCCTCCCAAAATAAGTAGATTTGTTTTCAAAAATAACTCTAAAGCATACTCTATTTCATTTATTGGTAAAACTGCCTCATTAATACCAATGCTCTTTAAACTATTACCGCATCTTGCATACAACTCAAAAATTTGATTAATCATTTTTTATCCTATTTATTAGGTACAAAGAGCCTATGATTAATTTTACCATCAGCTCCCTTAATATATTCAAACACACCTTCTTTTCCCTTATAATTTCCATTAATTTCTAGTTTCCAGTATGATTTACCATCACCACCTTTAAATTGTGTCACTTTACCCTTTTCCGCAAATCCATCAACAGACTCAGGAAAACCATGGTTATCATTTTGAGATGATTGTTTTCTTACTTTATCTGTATAAGAACTATTTTCAAAAAAATCTACAGCATCAATATCTGACGTCTCTTTTTTCTTGGAATCACTTTTACTTTTTTGATCTTTATCATCATCAGGTGGTAACCCGGAAGCGCCACCAACAGAACCCGTTTGAGCTCCTGCTGATGTTTGACTATCAGATTTATCATTTGATGAACTATCGGAAGATTGTGCCAAATTAGCATACTTGTCTCTTAACGTATCAATATACTCTTGAGTTGATCCGCCCCCATCACTTAACCTTGCCTGAAGAGATATTCGCTCCTCAGTGGTCATACTATTTAGAACAAAAGCAACTTCTGTTTGAGATAATGTTAATCCTAAATAATCCTGTAATGTTATTGCAACAGGTGCGGCTATGGTTTGTGATGGTTTCATTACTTGAATAACAATCACCGCCAAATTATTATTCTCAACCGCATTTTTACTACCCGCAACCGCGGTACCAGCATCACTGATATTACCGCCACTTCCTGCTGCAACAGCTAAACCACTGGCTAATTGAGCTAAGGCACTGATATTTTCTTTTTCTTGTTCGGTTAAATCTTTGACATTTTTACCGTAAAGTTTATCACGAATAAATTCTGCCGCAACTTCACCCGAAGCGGCACCAATCCCGCCGGCTAATGCTGAATTACCTTGTGCTGCGGCAACGGCAGCACCCAGTATAGCATGAGCGATTAAGTTTGCTTCAGTATTAACCTTTTCATTACCGTTTTCATCATAACGAATATTACCTTTTTCGTCACGCTCATACGTTTGTTCTTTAATAACACCCGCCAAATAAGGCGCACTGGCTCCCGCAAGCCCACCGGTAATATCGCCAGTAACCAGACCACTAATAATGGCGGTTGCGGCATCAATCCCTTTACTTACGGTGCTACCCATTCCGCCAAGGTTGTTCTTTTTATTATCGATAACTTTATCATTAACCGCAACATAATAGCTATTATTCGCATAATCATCGGCTGAGTTAATACCTTGTTCTGCTAGCGCTTTTTTATCGCTGTCCGATAATTTATCGTATGTATCCTTTGCATTGTTAATTATGCCATCTTTATCTTTTGCTAAGTCATTTTGCGCCTGTATGCGGTCATATTTATTGACCACATCTTTCGCTTGAGCAGCAATATCTTTGACAAGGTCAAGTGTGTCCATACGGTCTTGCTCTTTTTGTTTATCAAAGATTTGACCGAGTGGGTTGTTAGCATTGTCAGTATTACGACTTAATTCATCAACGTTTTGCGTCTGCTCATCTTGATTACGCACCACTAAGCTGCCTTCTTCCACCGCTGATTTGGTGGTACTTGAGGCGCTACCGCTATTGTTATAAATCGTCGGTATCCCTCCTGTTGGCGATGTCCCACTGGTGCCAACACTTACCGAGACATGACTAACATCAAAGTCCGCTTTATTTTCAATATTTTCAAAACTAATGGTGCCCGTATCGAGTTTGTTTTTCGATTTATCATCGGCGGTTGAGGCAATTACCGCCCCTTTAAGGTCAGTATTATTGCCAACTGTCACATCAAAGCCACCTTTACCGGCAAAAACACCGGACTGGTCAGTGACACTCGCCCAGTTACTTTCCATTTCTGTTTTGCTTATTGAGACATTAACATCAACATTATTACTGCCGTAAGTATAACTACCGCTTATTGAGGTTGATAATTTGTCATAATCGTAGTTGTCAGTGTCTTGCAGAGACTCAATATTTAGGTTATTGCCCACATCCAGTTTAACACTATCACCTTTTAGCTGCCCGCCGATTAAGTTGGTATCATTGCCGGTTTTAACCGTCAGGTTTTTACCAGCATCAACGACGCCTTCGCTCCAGGCGCTACCATCGGCATTTTCACGCTCACGGCTAAAGTTGGCATTACCACTAAATTTTAGCCCGGTTTCCTTTGAACCGAAGGTGAGCCCAAGACCGAAACTGCCGCCATAGCTTTTTTCATCTTTATCGCTATGCTGGGTATTGACTGCGCCAATAAGGTTAACGTCATGCCCTGCCTCAAGGCTGATATCTTGACCCGCTTTAACTTCACTGCCTTTAACGGTGATATCACCACCCTTGTTTTGCTCATTACCAGTCGCTGTGATAGTGATATTATCACCGGCTGATACGCCGCTGCCCATCACGCTATGCTCTTCTCGATTTTCAATGCGTTCGGTTTTTTGCGTGCCAACCGACACACTCACGCCAATTGAGGCTTGACTCTCTCCTTTGTCATTTTTAAGTTGTGAATCTTCTATTGCTTGAATAGCGGTTAAGCCGGCTTTAATCGATTGCAGTGCAAGTAATTTATCATTATCTTTCTTTTTCGCTTGTTCAACCGCTTTACCTGCTTCATACACATCCGCAGCCGTACCGGTCATGGCAAGCGTTAAGCCTGATTTTTCGTACTCATACTCTTCTTTATAGGTAATTTTAGCATCATTCTCTTCTAGCGTGACGTTGTTACCGGTTAAGTTAATCTCTTTTTTGGCAATAATATCGCTGCCTTTAACTGTCAGGTCTTGACCGGCTTTAATCGTCACATTACCTTCCGTACTGCCCACCGTGCTACTTTGGTAACCTTGCTGGGTGTCGGTGGTGGTGGTCGACTCTTTTTCTTTACCATAGGTAAAGCCGATGCCGCCACTACTCATAAATCCAGATTTTTCGGTCTTATTTATATCATGGTTATAATACGACTCTTGCCCCGCACTGATAGTAACCGATTCACCCGCCGTGAGCGTCACCTCGTCCTTACCGACCACTTGGCTACCCACGATATCCAGGTTTTTACCCACGCGAATATCAACATCACGTCCATCAAGGTGACTACCATTTGATAAGGTATTATTGATATCGGTTTGCCTCGTCACGGTTTGCTTGGTGCCCCCCCCACTATGACCTTTAATTTTACTGTGGCTCGTGTAATCAATCTGCTGCTTTGAATCGCTAATGGCGACGTTATTACCGGCTGAAATCGCCAGCTTATCACTTGCCGAGACGTCACTACCGTGGATGGCTACATTATTATTCGCCTTTAACTCGACCGTGCCATTACCGACTATGCTCGTCCCCACCTCTGTCTGCTCTTTATGGCTGAAGTAGTTATCGCTATCGAACTCAACGCGCTGGGCTGACTCAATATCTTGCGTTGACAGGTTAATAGAATTATCGGCACTTAGCACTAACGAACTATTTTTACCTGATGATACTAGTTTAGCCCCTGCCGTATTGATATCATTACCAGCCTGTAAAACCATCTTACCCTTATCATTCTGGGTGATGAGTGTGCTGGTACTGTCTATATTGGTATGCGAGAAATGGTTATTGTTAACCGTATTTTTACCCTGGGTGGTGGTTGAAATAAGGTTAATATTTTGACCAGCTGTCAGTTTTAAGAGGTCTTCGGCAATTATCGTCCCTCCCAGATTATTAATATCGGTTACGGCATTAAGCGTCAGATTATTGGCTGATAATAGCCCTGCATGTTGATTATTAATTGTGCCAGCCGTTACCTCTAACGTCTTTCCTGCCAGTACCTTACCGCTATTTGAAAAATCATGATTTACGTTAATATTGACATTATTGGCTGAGACTAGGCCACCACTGCCATCAACGCTGACTTTACTCGCAAAGTAGAGCTGGGGGACTAATACCTGTTGCGTGGTGCCATCATTTAATACCACGGTTTTACTCACAAGCCACACGATATCGGTCGTTAATGCCGACATCTGCTCAGCCGTTAGCGCAACGCCAATCGTCAATTGGTAGCGCGAGGCAAACTCAACCCCCGCATTCATCAGCGCTTGATATTGCGCTTCATCATTGCTATACCCATCAAGATAACGCATCCCCGTTTGATTAATAATTTGTTCTCGGATCAGCTTTTGCTCATAGTAACCATCCCCTAACCGCTTTTGGATATTATTAGGGTCGACTTTAAGCTGCTTAACCATATAATCGGAACTGAGCCAGTTTTTCTGGTTAGTAAATGCGGGATCGGTTTCAATCAGATAGTTGCTGTCTACTTCAGGAGTCAAGTTATAGAGCCCATTTAAAATAGGCAAGTTTATGGTGCTGTCATTACTATTCAAGGATGAATTTAAATCCCCTTCAATCTGACTACCGTCACTGGCGACCGGGGTATTTTCCTGCGCCTGCGCATCATTTAATAAAATCGTTTCAATCACTTCAGCGGGTTGATAAGTCGATTTGCGTTTACCCTGATCATCCGATCCTTTTTGACTGATCCGATAAAAATAGGTCACAATGCCATTATCAACAGTATAACGCTTGCCCTCTAACGAGCGAGTATCAAAACTATCGGCATTGACGGTTAAATCGCTGCCAGCAATCAGTTGGCTGTTATCATTTAACACATGGTTAGCATTGATGACTAAGCTATTGCCCGCTAAAATTTTTGCTGGTTCACTGTGCGTGATTTTTGATTCTCTTACCGCACGCTCGTATTGATATTCATAATAGTCATCGGTGTAATCTCCATTTGGCATTCGCATGTGCCAAACTTCACTGTTAAAAAAAGTCAGTTCATCTTTGCTATAACGTACGGGACTTTTCGATGCTTGGTACTCAAGGATGGTTTCTACTTCCAGATCGCGCACTTCAATTTCAATATGATCATTAATATTATTCAGTTCATCTACCGCTAACTGCACATTTTTCGCTGACTCAATGGTTGCGCTATGATTATTGATAACAGTTGCCGAACCCGACACCGTCAAGTCATCATTAAGGCTCCCGCCAATGACCATATCCCCTTCACTATAGATCAGCGAGTGCTCATAGTTATTAATCGTTTTACTGGCAATCGCTAATCGACCCGTTGACGCAATGGTTGCCGCACGATTGTCATCCGCTAGGTTATTGAGTTCATCACTGCTAATTACTAGATCCGAGGCGTAAATCCGTCCCGTACCAATATTATTGAGCTGCTTAGCATTGAGTAATAATGAATCCGCATTAACCAATCCCGTATTCGTCATTTCATCCGCATCGATAACTAAATCAGTGGCATAAATATTACCTTGTCCCGTATTAGTTAAGTGCGTTGTTTTAACCTTAAATGAGTTTGCACTCATTTCGCCACTATTGTCGATTTTATCCGCGTGTAATAGTTGATTGCTTGAGGCAATTTGGTTTTGATTATCAATTGACTGGGCGGTTAGCTGCGCGTCAGTTTTCGCAATTATCGTACCAGTATTGACAATTTTACCTTCGGTATTAATGGTGACACTGCCCGCACTGGCGCCTAAACTACCCGCATTATAGACGCCAACACCGCGCTCGGTACCAACAAGCTTGATATTACCCGCATACATACCGCCAAGACCCGCCACATCGATGGCCAGCTGCGGTTTGTCGTCATCGCTTTCAAGGGGTTCAATCGTCTGTAAATCATAGCTGACTTTATTTTTACCCACAATAACCTGCGCATCATTGGCCCATAGGCTGCTATTGATATTGACGCTGCGCGAGATGAGATGGGTATAATTTTGCCGGCTACTGTCCATCCCTTTGCCATTAATGGTGATATTACCCTGCTCAACTAAGTAACCGGTTAATTGACCGTTTTGCATAATCGGTTTACCGGTCGTTAAGGTGGCGCGGTCGGCATTAATAAAGCCGCAACCATTACAGGTAATACCGGCGGCATTAGCAATTACAACCTGCGCTTTTTGCCCAGCGACTTCAATATAACCATTAAGTTGGCTGGCATTTTTAGCATTAATTTCATTTAAAATGACTTTCGCACTGCCAGAACGCACTAAGTTGTCATTGCCTTTAATATAACCAGCAAGTTCGGTATTTGATAACTGAGCGCTATTATTTAAAACCACCCCTTTTTCGGACACATCGAATTGGCTAAATTTATTATGAGATACGCCTGCTTTACTGGCTTCTTGAATATTTATTTGTGTCACGCCGTTGGCGGTGTTATTTAAGGTTGGGCGCTGCGATTTATCAGCATTTTTATCAACGATAATGGTGTTAGCATAGCTTGAGGTGACAACACTGACTAAACCGAGTGCTACGTAAGTTAAAAAACAGAGTGGGGTTAAGGCTGCCGTGATGTTTTTATCATGACTTAGGCTCGCCTTGGCTTTTTGCGTAGTGCGGCCTTCACCTTGATGGCTTTTTACTATTTCGGCCACCACCATTAACATGCCACGGGCTTTATTGAAAATAATGCGATAAAAATGCTTATTCATTGTTGTAATTCTCTTGATTTAAATCTAATGCCAACGGATTGCTACGTTGCCAAGTTTTTGCGGTTTCAATGGCAACCTGTTTTCCCCGATAAAACTTAACCCTTATCCCACCTTTATTCCCTTTATGGTATAAACTTCTCATGCAGCTATTAGCAAACATATCGCTGAGTATCATGTCACTCACGTGTTTACTATCACCAAACGGCGCCACCCAATCAATAAACCATATTCGGCTGCCGCTATTCCAATCGGCATCGGTTAACGTTAGACTGTTTTTAGCCAACAAATATTTTTTTTCACTCGCTTCATTCATCCACGCCCAAGAGGTGAAAAAAATGGGTTTACCCGCTTTTGTGCCTAAGACAAATTGTTGCTTTTTTATTGCAGGTAATAGCAAGGTAGGTAACATATAAAGTGGAATTTCTTTATGAAATTCTGAGTGCATCCAAAGCCAAACAGCGCTACCAAACACATCACCTTCACTGTATTTATCACCTAAAAATAAAGGCGAGATTAATTGGATTTGCGACATATTAATAGTTCCAATTAATAGTGAAACCCAAGGTAACATCATCGGTTTTAAAGCCCTGTGGCTTATAAAGCGGCGTACCAAGAAACGTGTCATACGAAAAGCCATACACATTGCCGCGTACCCCAAGGGCGCCGCCAGCAAGCTTGTTACCAAGTAGGTAACCCGAGTTAGCCCCTGATACTTCACCATAATCGAGACCTAAATAGAGCTCTTGACGGGTCGGCGTAGCCCAAGACAGTTCATTACGCACATACCAGCCATTGTCAGCACTCAAACTTAGCTCACCATCAAAGCCCCTGACCGACCAACGGCCGCCTATCGAAAAGCGCTCGGGCGCGGTTAAGTCACCCCAGCGGGTAAATTGACCTTGATAATCGAGGTTATAACGCAAATTTTGTTCAGCAACCGTAAAGGGAACATTGAGTGATAAATTGAGATTAAAAATATCCGACAGCGCCGTGGCATAACCGGCTCCTTCCTCAGGTGCCGCTTGGGCGCCAAACCAACGTACACCTTTTTTATAGCTGGCCCCCACATCAAGGGTGAGCGAATCGAGGTAGTGACGGTGAGCAATACCCAGTGTCCAACTGGTGGTTTTGCGGTGTTGCACGTCCACTTCGGTATCATCAATAAAGTTATGTGATTCTTTTAGGTTGATACCATAACTTAAGGTGGTTTTTTGTGACGCATTACGATGAATAACGCGACTGAGTTGCACATTCACGTTGCGACTACGGCCACTATATTCATAATCAGGCACTCCGGCGACAATTTGGTGGTAGGTGTTACTGCTTAATGATGTACTTAGCGCCCAATAGCCCATCGGCACTGAATACGAAAATAGGTAATTTTTTGAGCCGTACTTGCTGTTGCCATCTAAGTCATGACACCTGAGACATAAAAGGCATCGCTCATGCCTAATGGGTTATCTAAATAGAATGTTAGTCCACCTTGGTAATGCCCGGTATCTTTAGCACCGGAATCATCAAATGAGGCGCCAAGACGCCAATATTTTGACTGCGTTCGGTTAATCACAATATCACTTTCACCAGGATGTTCACCTGGCACCAGTTGCATCTCCGCTTTAACCGTAGGGATGCGCTGCAGGTTTTCTAGCCCTTGTTCAATATCGCGTAAGTTAAGTAGCCGTCCTTTTTTAAGTGGCAATGCGCTCTGTAAGCTCGAGCGGTTGTCACTTTGGTCAGTATAATAGAGCCCACTCACGGTACCTTTAACCAATAATAGTACTAAACTACCACTGGTTAAATCTTGCTCGGGTGCCACCACGCGCGTAGTAATATAGCCATAACTAATAATGCGGTTTTGTAGCTCAGTCATTAACAAATTAATACCTTGCCCACCAAGGCATTGACCTTCGGCTTGATTTGATAAGGCATACAAAGGCAAAGTAAACGGCAGTGCATCACGCTCACGAAGCTCGACATGGTTAATCGCAAAACATGGCGTTTCAATTGGGAAATCAATCGTATGAGTTTTAACGATGGCGGGCAGCAATTTAACGTCTGGCACAGGCGCAGATAAGCTATCTTGCAGTGCCTTTTGCCGCTCTTGTTGATAAATAAGCTGTTGGTCACTAATGGCTCTTTCAGCCCCCGTCGGCAATGTAGCCGCTATCACGTCAAGTGATATGACATAGAGACAAAAGAGTTTCAAAAAAGATTTTAATACGATATTTTTCACAAAAGCTCATTAATTATACATAAAAGTGCGAAATAATAAATTAATAAGCACAAATTGTCTATAAAAAAGCGATATTTTAACTTCCATTACATTTTATTTACTTATTTTTAATGAAATTATGTCATTTAAATCAATCTTCTTGGGATATGATAAATTTTGCTTAAATATTGCGCTATTTTCCCTTGGTAACGGGATAAAAAGGTGATTATATTTAGATGAGACGAATCATAAATGGGAATAATTTTTGATTAAAGTATATCCAACTAATATGATTTAATTTGTGTGTTAGTATTTATTGTATAAAATACATCTTGCTTTTTGTTAATTATAATAGGAATAAACTATGGCTGGAAGTCTTCCCTCAAACAAGGGATTTTTAAATCGTATCGAACGCGTTGGCAATGCGATGCCAAGTATTACGATGCTATTTTTATATGCACTTATTATTTGTTGGGTTCTCTCATTTTTATTGTCTTTTATTGATTTTAGCTATGTAAATCCATCAACCCACAAGAAAATTGAAGTTATTAACCTATTTTCATACCATGAAATCGTCACGTTCTTAACCACGATTGTCAATAACTTTATTAACTTTCCGCCATTAAGTATTACTATTGTTGCCACATTAGCGATTGGTATTGCTGAGGGGAGTGGTTTTGTCAATACCGCTTTAAAAAAGATGCTTGGCATTATCTCACCTAAAATGCTAACGCCAACCGTTGCGTTCGTTGGTGTGGTTGCTCATATTGTATCCGATTCAGCTTATGTTATTTTAATGCCCGTTTCAGCGTTGATGTTTTACGCGAGTGGGCGTCATCCATTAGCAGGTATTGCCACTGCATTTGCTGGACTTGCCGGTGGATTTACCGCCAGTTATATGCCATCACAAATTGATCCTATTTTGCAAAAATTTACTGAACATGGCGCAAGGCTTATCGACCCAAGCTATAACGTCAATGTACTATGTAACTACTTTTTTAGTTTTGGTGCTACATTTGGCGTTATTTTAGTGTGTTGGTTTGTGGCCGCAAAAATTGTTGAGCCTTGGCTAAATAAAAACTGCCCGGTTGATACCGATAGAGAGATCGAACAAAATAGCGATGTCAGTTATATCGCACCGCATGAGAATAGAGGCTTTCGTTGGGCTGGATTATCGATTATTGCCTTAATTGTGTTACTGACGGTTTTATTATATCCCGATAGCTCGCCTTTTCGCGCCAGCAGTGGCAGTTTAACCAGTGCCGATGCGCCCGTTATGCAGGCCATTGTACCGCTATTATTTATCTTTTTTGCCGTCCCAGGCCTAATTTATGGTTTTGTTGCGGGTACCTTTAAATCGTCAAAAGATGTGACAAATTCAATGGAAAATATTCTTAAGTCACTGATTTCATTTATTGTATTTTGCTTTATTGCCGGTCAATTTTTATACTCATTTAATCACTCTAATGTCGGTGTGTTAATCTCAATGGCAGGGGCCGAATTTTTACGCTCACTAAGTATGCCAGCATGGTTAACGATTATTGGCATGATTCTATTATCATCATGTATTAACCTTGTTATCACCTCTGCAACCTCTAAATGGGCGATTATGGCGCCAGTTATGGTACCAATGCTAATGGCGGTAGGGATTTCGCCCGAGTTAACTCAGGCGTCATTTAGGATCAGTGCCGCGGTCAATGTTAGTACACCGATGTTTCCTTTTTACCCGCTTATTTTAATGTATTGTCATAAATATTGTAAAAACGCCGGTGTGGGCACATTATGTTCGATGATGATCCCTTTCTCGATTGCTATTTGGCTAGTTTTAATTGCCACATTGTTTATTTTCTGGGGATTTGAGATCCCAATCGGTTTTGATAGTGGCTATACTTATAACGCAGTACAAACACAGTAGTGAGGTTTTTATGCAATCTATAATGCAACAGTTACAACAACGTTTTTTTCGCTATGTCGCCATAACCTCGCAAAGTTGTGCGGCTAATTCAACCGTCCCAAGCACGGAAGGACAGCGTACATTGGCTAAATGCCTTGCTAGCGAACTAACTGATATGGGAATAGCCGATGTTCATCTTGATGAACACAGTGTATTAACCGCCCACTTTAAAGGTAACAACCCTAAGGCGGCAAAAATTGGTTTTGTCGCGCATTTAGATACGGTTGATGTTGGGTTATCACCTGATATTAAGCCGCAAGTTAAACACTTTAGTGGCGAAAATATTTGCCTTAATAGCGAACAAAATATTTGGTTTAATGTCGAAGAGCATCCAGAAATTAAGGCCTATGTAGGCGATGA
Organism: Orbaceae bacterium lpD02; assembly: GCA_036251875.1. Taxonomy (NCBI): domain Bacteria; kingdom Pseudomonadati; phylum Pseudomonadota; class Gammaproteobacteria; order Orbales; family Orbaceae; genus Orbus; species Orbus sturtevantii. The sequence continues at coordinate 605,162 of CP133960.1, forward strand.
CATTATTTTTAGCGATGGTACTAGCGTACTTGGGGCAGATAATAAAGCCGCAATCACGGTATTAATGACTTTGATGCAACATGTTTCAACTAACCCGGATAACTACGGCGATATTTATGTCGCGTTTGTTCCTGATGAGGAAATTGGTTTACGCGGCGCTAAAGTGATGGATTTAACTCGCTTTCCTGTCGATTTTGCCTATACGATAGACTGCTGTCAATTAGGTGAAGTGGTTTATGAAACATTTAATGCCGCCTCAGTAAGCATTAATATCAAAGGCATAACCGCGCACCCAATGTCAGCTAAAAATGTGTTAGTTAACCCGATTCGGGTTGCTCATGATATTATTGGTTGCTTTGACCGACAAGATACGCCAGAACATACTGAAGGCCGTGAAGGTTATTTTTATGTAACCGATTTACATGCCAATCCTGATTCAGCTGAAATTAAGTTAGCAATTCGCGATTTTGATAAAAACAGCTACGAAGCAAGGAAGCGCTATATTGGGGAAGTTGTGCAGCTGATTGCGGCACGTCACCCTAAGGCTAAAATAGACTATCAAGTAACCGATGTTTACAGTAATATTCACGACTCTTTAGGTCAAGATAAAACGGCCATTAATCTGATTTTTACCGCCATGAAATCATTATCAATCGAGCCGAAAGTTATTGCTATGCGAGGTGGAACAGATGGTTCAGCCCTATCCGCTCGAGGAATTTTTACGCCTAATTATTTTACTGGCGCGCATAATTTTCACTCTTATTTTGAATTTTTGCCAATGCAGTCTTTTCTTAAAAGCTATCAGTTAACGGATCTTATCTGTCAACTGGTGGTAACAGACAGTCAAAATTAGGTTTTTATTGTCTTATTTTATATGCGAATAAAGCCACGTTATGTGGCTTTATATTTTTTGATGCGCATGTATCGCGGAAGGCTATTTATCTTTTTTTAAGGATGCCATATCAATAACAAAACGATATTTGACATCACTTTTGAGCATCCGTTCATACGCTTTATCGATATATTGAATGTCGATCATTTCCACATCTGAGGTAATATTATGCTTAGCACAGAAATCAAGCATTTGTTGCGTTTCGGCGATGCCACCAATGAGAGAGCCGGCTATCGATTTTCGTCCCATAACTAATGGCGCGGTATTTAAAAATGGGTCTAAATCACCTAAATAACCCACTAAAACTATGGTGCCATTAAGTGCTAGTGTTGGAATGTAAGGATTTAAGTCATGAATGCTCGGTACCGTATCAATGATTAAGTCGAACTGATTATGAACCGATGCCATTTGCTTGTCATCTGTTGATAGTACGATATGGTCAGCCCCTAAACGAATAGCATCTTGCTCTTTACCTTTAGAGCGTGTAAACAGCGTCACCTCGGCGCCAAGACCTTTAGCTAATTTAATCGCCATATGACCTAGTCCGCCTAAACCCACCACCGCAACACGACTATTTTTAGTCACATTCCAGTGCTTTAATGGCGACCACGTCGTTATCCCTGCACACAGTAGCGGTGCCGCGCTTTTTAGATCCATGTTGTGCGGTATTTTTAAGACAAACTTTTCCGCCGCAACGATACTGTCAGAATATCCGCCAAATGTTGGCATATGGTCATGGCGATCAAGACTATTGTAAGTTAAGGTACTGCCTTCCTCACAGTATTGCTCAAGTCCATGGTGACAAGGTTCACAGTGCTGGCAAGAGTCGACCATACAGCCGACGCCCACTAAGTCGCCCGGCTTAAACTTTGTGACTTTATTACCAACCTGAGTCACTCGACCTATAATTTCATGCCCTGGGACGACGGGATAGTGAGTTTTCCAATCGCCATACACATGGTGCAAATCAGAGTGGCAAACACCACAATAAAGTATTTCAATTACGACATCATCAACGCGAGGATCTCTACGATCAAAATGATAAGGCGCCAATTTTGCTTTTGCTTGCTGTGCGCTATAGCCAAGTACTTTTATTGTCATTTCTATTCTCCCATCTGGATTAGTGCTAATTTGATAGCCAATAGTTAATAAAATTTAGGGTTCAAAACTGAAACTATTTTTATGTACAATTGTGATACTAGCGGTTAACAGTCTATACCTAATAGTGAGGATAAAATAGCGATAATTATGGCTTTTACTTAATTTGCGCTATGGATAGTTGAGGAACAATCAAGAGAATAATATGTATTATTCTCTTGATTTAAGTGGTCGGTCAAAGTGTAGCTACTTAATTAGTCACTATTTATCACCACTGAGTGTTGATTTAGTTTTATTTACCACTCGAGCCGCTAAAGTAAAGCGTATTGTTCGGCAAATACCTAATAACGATGCTAAATGCATACGGTATAAAACTCGGTGAATTAATAGTGCAAAAGCACCTTTGGCATGAAAACCTTTAGAGCCAATCATGGATACCACACCTTGCGCCGTATCATGTAACGAGATGATAATGCCCTTATCGTTATACTTGAATTTTTTCATTGGTAAATCATTCATCGATTTTTCAATGTTATAAGCACAAACCGGAACCATTTGGTGAGCTGCTTGCGCCGTTGGTGAAACGAGCTTACCGTTATCCTGCATACATGACGAACAATCACCAATAACAAAAATAGCATCATCGCGTGAAGTTTGTAAGGTCGTTTTCACCACTAATTGATTATTACGGTTAGTTTCAAGCCCGGCAATATTATTAAGGAAATCAGGTGCCTTAACACCCGCTGCCCAAACAATAATATCCGCAGCAATCGTTTGCTCGTCTTTAGTGTAAAGCCCTTGGTTATCTGCTTTAACGATCATAGTTTTGGTTAAAACTTTTACACCCATATTTTGTAAGGTTTTTGTGATCCCTAATGAGACTTTTTCCGGTAGCGTAGGTAAAATACGGTCAGCCGCTTCAACTAAGCTAATGTCTAACATTTGCTCGCCTAAATTAGGGTAACCACTGGTTTTTAGTGTATTAACCATGTTAGGTAATTCAGATGCTAATTCAATCCCTGTTGCTCCGCCGCCCACAATCGCCACTTTAATTGGCTTTTGTGTTGTTGCATTATTGGCATCCATATCAAAGCGAATAAATGTCGATAAGAGTGTTTTACGTAATTCAATAGCACTTTTTTGATCGTCAAGGAAAATAGCATGCTCTTTAACACCTGGCGTACCAAAATCATTTGCCGTACAGCCAATGGCAACGACTAAAATATCATAATTAATTGTAACTTCGGTATCGCTATAACCAAGTGCCACACGATTTGCATCGGTTATCACAATATGTTTATTATCGCGGTCAATATTAATTAATTTACCTTGTTGGAACGAAAAATGGTGACGCTTGGATTGAGAAAGGTAACTAATGTGATCAGTTTGATCATTCAATGCACCGGTAGCAATTTCATGTAGCAACGGTTTCCAAAGATGTTCAGTATTTTGATCGATAAGTATGATTTCCGCCCTTTTCTTGCGACCGAGTTTATTTCCTAATTTAGTCACAAGCTCTAAACCGCCAGCACCTCCGCCGACAACAATAATTCTTTTCACTGCATATTACCTTTTGATAAGTTATTTTAAACAATTATAATGATGAACAAACGGCTATTATAATACAGCTATGATATTTTTAAAAAAACTATCGTACTAAATAGCATTTTTTCTTCCAAAAATCGTGAATAATATAAGGATTACTGATATTATTCGCCCATAGCTTGACGATATATCATATAAAACTAATGAAAATAAAACTAATTCCATGGATTGATAGCTTCCGTTTAAAAACCTTACCTCTCGCGTTATCAGCCATTTTAGTCGGTAATGCATTAGCTTACTGGCAACAGCAATTTAATATTTGGGTTTTGTCACTCACGCTTATTACCGCAGCACTATTGCAAGTGTTGTCCAATTTAGCCAATGATTATGGTGATGCGATTAAAGGTGCGGATAAAATCGATCGCATGGGCCCATTACGTGGCATTCAGCAAGGCTTAATAACCCTTAAACAGTTACGAATGGCGTTATTGATAAATGTTGCATTGTGCCTTGCGAGTGGATGCGCTTTACTGATTCTGGCCTGTGACACTTATGCTGAATTTGGCCAATTCATCTTGCTTGGGCTACTATCGATAGTTGCCGCCATGACTTACACCATAGGAAAAAAGCCCTATGGTTATATTGGCTTAGGTGATGTATCTGTGCTGGTTTTTTTTGGCTTAGTCAGCATTTTAGGTAGTTATTATCTGCAAACTAAACAATTACCGTTATTTTTAATGTATCCCGCCATCGGATGCGGGCTATTATCCGTTGCGGTACTTAATATTAATAATTTACGTGATATAAAAAGTGATAAGTTACATAATAAGCGTACTTTTATTGTGTTAATTGGTGAAAAAGCCGGTTGCTATTACCATGCCGCACTACTCATTTTAGCTTTTTTATTATTAGCACATTTTTCTTTCTATTATTTACACACAATCTGGAGCTATCTGTTTTTATTAGCAACCCCACTGGTGTATCAACAAATATATAGTGTATTTAAATTTCACTCGACAAAGGCAATGGCCCCTTTGTTATTTGCCATGGTCAAACTGGCGATGCTAACAAATATACTTTACTGCCTTGGCATCATCCTGAGCTAAATTAAACACCTCTATCATAAAATTAACTGCATACAAATAAGTGTTCAGACAAAATACAAATGATAATTGTTTTTATTAAATGAAATAATTTCAATTATTTAACTTTTTTATTTTATCTAATAAGATTTAGGTTTATCATAGGTGGATCTCCACAAAAATAACAGGGATATACTTTATGGATAATACAAATAAACCTAAAAATTTTAGTCGGCGCAACTTTTTGCAAAAATCACTTTTAGTCGGTGGCGCCGCCGCATTAATGAATAAATTTAGCCTGCCTCTGGCTTATGGCCAAACCGAATCAACATCAATAACCCCATTTGCGGGAGAAAACCAAGAGGCAATTAGTTATAGCGCCTGCCTAGTCAACTGCGGTAGTCGATGTCCGTTAAAAGTGCACGTCAAAAACGACATTATCACTAAAATTTCATCGGAAGATGGGATCAATGATCCGGTTTTTGGTCAGCACCAAATTCGCCCTTGTTTACGAGGACGCTCCGTTCGCTGGCGAACTTATAATCCTGAACGATTAAAATACCCAATGCTACGAATTGGTAAACGTGGCGAAGGTAAATTTAAACGAATTTCATGGGATGAAGCAACTGATATTTTAGCAGGAAAACTAAGACATACCATTGACACCTATGGCAATGAAGCAATCTTTTACCAATATGGCTCAGGAACCATTGGTTCTAACCTTAGCGGTCGTAATATGAGCAAACGACTGCTTAATACGTTAGGGGGATTTCTTGATTATCACGGTACGTATTCTGATGCTCAAATCATGACGATCCAACCTTATTTATTTGGACCAACCGATAATAACTATGGTACACAGTTACAAACACTTTTTGATCAAATTAAGCATTCTGATTTAGTGGTGATGTTCGGACAAAATATTGCTGAAACGCGGATGTCTGGCGGTGGGCAAGTCACTGAGCTCTATCATGCATTAGCTGAGAGTAACGCTAAAGTCATTATTATTGATCCTAGATGTAATGATAGTGTTGTTGCTTATAATGCTGACTGGATCCCAATTCGTCCGGGGACCGATGCAGCGCTTGTTGCGGCAATAGGTTATACATTAATAGAAGCCAATTTAATTAATGAAGAGATGTTGGCTAAATATTGTGTCGGTTGGGATGCGAAAAGCTTGCCCGACGATGCTCCAGACCATAGCGACTATAAATCGTATATTTTGGGTTTAGGTGAAGATAAGGTCGCTAAAACGCCTGAATGGGCTGAACAATTAACTGGTATTTCAGCACAAAAAATACGCGAACTAGCACTCGAAATTGTTAATGCCAAAGCGGCGTGGATTTCGCAAGGCTGGGGAGTGCAACGCACGCAAACTGGCGAACATGCCGCGCGAGCTATTATGGCTTTACCGATTATGACTGGGCATTTTGGCCGTCAGGGTACCAATATTGGTACATGGGGTGGCAGTGTCACTTATCCTGTTGCGGGTATGCCGATGTTACAAAATCCGGTAAAAGTAACTATTCCCGTTTTTATGTGGACCAAAGCGATTGAAGATGGTGAAAACCTAACCGCCAAAAATGCCTTTATTAAGGGCAAAGACAAGCTTGATGTCGGTATTAAATTTTTATGGAATTACGCCAGTAATGTCATCGGTAATCAGCATGCTGATCTTAATAAAACTCACCAAATTTTGGCTGATGAATCAAAATGTGAATTTATTCTCGTCTGGGATACTCATATGACCGCATCGGCTAAATATGCCGATTTATTGCTACCTGATGTTTCGGGAGTTGAAACGAGTGATTTAATTAATAACTCCTATCAATCAGGCGCTTATAACTATTTAATTCGTATGCAGCCAGCCATTAAACCACTATGGGAAAATCGCGTCACTTATGATGTGCTTTGTGATGTTGCCGAAAAATTAAAGGTAAAAGAGGTGTTTACTGAAGGCAGAAGCTACGCTGATTGGATTGAGCTATGCTATGAAAGAACGCGAGCGGCTAACCCTAATTTGCCGACCTTTGCGCAGACAGATGGTAAAGGTGTTATTGACCGTAATCTCGCCGATAGTGATAAGCATATTGCCTTAAAAGGTTTTCGTGATGACCCAATTGGTCAGCCACTTAATACCCCATCGGGTAAGATCGAACTCTATTCCCAAACACTAGCGAATATTGCTAACGAATGGCAACTTGATGAAAAAGATAAACTCTACCCTATTCCCGCTTATTTGCCGGCAATTGAAGGGGTTGAAGATCATGAAGGGCTCGAAAAATATCCATTACAACTTACCGGTTATCACACTAAAGGGCACTGCCATTCAAGTTATGCCAACTTACCGCAACTAAAAGAAGCATCAACTGATGCTGTTTGGATCAATCCAATCGACGCTGATAAACGCCAGATTAAGCATGGTCAATTAGTCGAAATCTATAACGACCGAGGAAGAATGTACCTTCCCGCTAAAGTCACGCCAAGGATAATACCGGGAGTGTTGGCGATTCCGCAAGGCGCTTGGGCAAAAACCAATAAAGATGGCGTAGATATAGGTGGATGTATAAACCGCTTAACATCGCAGCGGCCAACGGTTCTTGCTAAAGGAAATCCGCAACATACTAATTTAGTCGACGTAAAATTACTATCCCTATAAAAAAGAGGCGTAAAAGAATATGCAATACGGTTTTTATATTAATTCCGCTAAATGTACTGGCTGCAAAACCTGCCAAGTAAGCTGTAAAGATGAAAAAGATACCAATATCGGCACTAAATTTCGTCGAGTATACGAGTATGGCGGCGGCAACTGGCAACAAACGAGTGGCTTATGGCAGAATAACACTTTCGTCTACTATTTATCCATTGCCTGTAACCATTGTGAAGAACCGACCTGTGTGCACGGTTGCCCTACGGGAGCGATGCATAAAAGGAAAGAAGACGGTCTCGTGGTTGTTGACCAAGATACCTGCGTGGGGTGTCGATATTGTGAAATGCGCTGCCCGTATGGTGCCCCGCAATTTGATCAGCAAAAACGAGTCATGTCGAAATGTGATGGTTGTTATGAGCGGGTCAGTGAAGGGTTAAAGCCCGTTTGTGTCGGCTCTTGTCCACAGCATGCACTTGAGTTTGATGATATAACGATATTACGCGAAAAATACGGTAATGAACGTGATATTGCACCGTTGCCACAATCGTCATTAACCAAGCCAAACATTGTAATCAATACTCACGCACATGCGAAGCGATCGGGCGATACTATTGGCTGTATACTCAATCCTGAGGAAGTATAATTATGCATGAATTACCCTTAGTTTTTTTTACTGTGCTAGGCCAAATGGGCGCTGGTGCAGTATTTATTTCAGCGCTTTATTCTTTAACCAGTCGAGTGCAAAATACGGTTAAAATTGAGCGAATAAACATTGCCGCATTAGTGGTTATGGCTGTGGCAATGGGTATTGCCTCACTGCACTTAGGTCATCCGCTACGTGCTTTAAATGTCATTTTTGGGATTGGCCGATCGCCAATGAGTAATGAAATTTTTACTTTTGGCATACTCTTTGGCATTACTTTCGTCAGTGTTTTGCTCGCCTATTTTACTCAGCCGAATAAAGGCTCTAAACTGGCACTGGTAAAAACATTAGCCAATCGAATCAATACGATCCCGAGGATTAATACCATTATCGCGCTCCTGCTTATTATTGTTAGCCTATTTTTTGTCTGGACAATAGTGGCAACCTATATGATCCCAACGGTTCAAAATTGGGATACGGGTTATACAGCACTACAAATGTACACGGCAATGCTAATACTTGGTGGTATTTTAGCGGCCACGTTTGGTCTGCGCCGCGCTGGATTAGCACTATTTATTATTGGCGCGCTAATTGTGTTAGCAACAAAACTCCCTTACATTCGTTTTTTAAGTCAACATACCCTTGAGCTAGTTCAAGCACAGTATTATTGGTGGTTATTGCAGTGTGGACTCCTTATTTTATCGGTATTTATTGCGTTAAGAAATAGCCGTAAAAGTTGTCGTTCAACCCCGGTCTATGCTATTGCACTCTTACTCGCCTTAGTTGCTGAATTATGTGGCCGTATTGCATTTTATAATCTTTGGGCAATCCCAATGTAACCCTAACCGCGGGTAAGACAGCGATAATAAAAATCATAAGATAATAATATTACTTATGATTTTTATTTTTATCGTCTCAAATTTTACATAATAACATTAAAATAGAATTAAATAATATGAACCAACCGTTAGACATAAGTAGTATTAATCTCGTCGCTCGCCTATTAGGCGCCTTTTTTTATTATTCACCCGATTCAGAGACATTAATAGCGCTACGCTCGGCATTAAATGACATTGAGTCATTATTTTCGTGGCATGATCCACAGTTTATCGTTAATCAACGTAATATTATGTTAGATAGCCTGACGGATGGTGAATTACCCTATCAATACTCGGTATTATTTGAAGGACAAGGCACGATGCCCGCGCCACCATGGGGATCGGTTTATCTGGATAAAGAAAACTTATTAATGGGTGAATCAACCGAGCGCTACCGCGTGTTTCTTGCTGACCACAACATAGTGATACAGACCGGACTTAATGAACCCGAAGATCAGTTTGGTTTAATGTTAATGGCGTTAGCGCTATTGATTGAATCTGAACAATTTGATGCCGCTAAAATATTACTCAGTGAACATCTTCTGACTTGGGCACCACGTTATTTAGCCCTACTATCACAAAATGATATTAGCCCATTTTATCGAGCGCTAGCGGCTAGCGCGGAAAGCTACCTTAACCAATTAGTTGCACAGTTACAACTTCATATGCCTTTTTATTATTTATATAAATAATTTTCTATAAAATTAAATCCCATAAACGATATGGGATTTAATTAGTCCTTATTGGATGACCTTCTTTTATCACGTTTATTGCCATTAATAACTTATCTGAATTGAAATTAATTTGATTCGGCAATATTGCTATTTTATCCAATACCGTTTTAGTTTATGATAATTTAATTCCACAAAAATTATAGGGTCATAGCGCATGGATAAGATCAATAAACTTAACAAGTTAACTCGTCGTAATTTTTTGCAAAAATCACTTGTAGTAGGTGGCGCTGCCGTTTTGATGAATAAGTTCAATATGCCCATAGCGAGCACTCAAGCTAAATCATCGTCAAAAACACCATTTTCAGCTGAAGATCAGGACGTAATCAGTTATAGCGCTTGTTTAGTCAATTGTGGTAGTCGCTGCCCTCTAAAAGTACATGTCAAAAATGGGATTATTACTAAAATTTCCCCCGAAGATGGGATTGATAATACCATTTTTGGTCAGCATCAAATTCGTCCTTGCTTACGAGGACGCTCTGTAAGATGGCGAACCTATGATCCTGAACGGTTAAAATTTCCAATGCTACGTATAGGTAAACGCGGTGAAGGTAAATTTAAACGAATTTCATGGGATGAAGCAACCGATATTCTAGCCAGTAAATTAAGATATACCATTGACACTTACGGTAATGAAGCTATCTATAATCAATATGGAACAGGTAATACTGGCGCAAACCTGAGTGGTACACATATGTGTGCACGGTTACTTAATATTTTAGGTGGCTATGTTAACTACCATGGAACCTACTCTAGTGCTCAAATTAGAACAATCCAACCCTATTTATTTGGCAATGGCCAAGATAGTCAGTTGCAATCGTTACTCGATCAAATAAAACATGCCGACTTAGTTGTAATGTTTGGGCACAATATTGCAGAAACCCGCATGTCTGGAGGAGGACAAGTTAGTGAACTTTATCATGCGTTAAGCCAAAGTAACGCTAAAATCATTATGATAGACCCAAGGTGCAATGAAAGTGTTATCGCTTATAACGCGGATTGGATCCCCATAAAACCAGGGACTGATGCAGCTTTAGTCGCGGCAATTGGCTATGTATTAATTGAAAAAAATCTAATTGATGAAGCGATGTTAGCTAAATATTGCGTCGGTTGGAGCGCGGATAGCTTACCGGAAAACGCGCCTAAAAATAGTGATTACAAATCTTATCTGCTCGGTTTTGGGGATGATAAAATAGCCAAAACTCCTGAATGGGCAGAAAAATTAACCGGTATTTCGGCTACGCGGATCCGTGAATTAGCCCTTGAACTTAATCATGCTAAAGCCGCGTGGATCTCTCAAGGTTGGGGAGTACAGCGCAGCCAAGCAGGAGAACATGCCGCTCGGGCGATTATGGCTTTACCCATTATAACCGGCCATTTTGGCAGACCCGGTACCAATATAGGTAATTGGGGAGGCAGCCTAGCTTACCCTGTGGCATCAGTGCATAAAAATAGCAATCCTATTAAAACCTCTATTCCCGTCTTTTTATGGACAAGCGTTATTGAAGAAGGTGAAAATTTAACCGCTAAAAATGCCTTTATCAAAGGTAAAGATAAGCTTGATGTAAGTTTTAAATTTTTGTGGAACTATGCTAGTAATGTGCTGGCAAACCAGCATTCTGATTTAAATAAAACTCATGAAATTTTAGCCGATGAATCAAAATGTGAATTTATTTTAGTCTGGGATACCCATATGACCGCATCGGCTAAATATGCTGATCTACTACTTCCTGATGTATCAGGTGTTGAAACCAGCGACATAATAAACAACTCTTATTCAACAGGCGCTTATAACTACCTGGTTCGCTTACAACCTGCGATAAAACCGCTATGGGAAAATAGAATCACTTATGATGTTCTCGCCGACGTTGCCGAAAAATTAGGGGTAAAAAATGAGTTTACCCAAGGAAGAAGTTATGCCGATTGGGTCGAGCTCTGCTATGAAAAAACACGACAAAGCAATCCTCATTTACCCCTTTTTACTGCAACTGATGGCAAAGGCGTCCTTGATCGTAAATTGGCGGATAGTAATCAATATATTGCATTAAAAGCCTTTCGTGATGATCCAATGGGTCAGCCGTTAAATACGCCATCAGGCAAAATCGAGCTATACTCACAAGCCCTTGCAGATATTGCCAACGATTGGCAATTGGATGAAAAAGATAAACTCTACCCTATTCCAGCCTATTTGCCGGCGATTGAAGGTGTTGAAGATATTGAGGGCTTAAAACAATATCCATTACAACTTATTGGCTACCATACTAAAGGTCATTGCCATTCAAGTTATGCTAATTTGTCGCAACTGAAAGAAGCATCGGTTGATGCCGTTTGGATTAATCCCGTTGATGCCGATAAACGTCAAATTAAGCATGGCCAATTAGTCGAAGTCTATAATGATCGAGGTCGATTATATCTTCCCGCTAAAGTCACGCCAAGGATCATTCCTGGTGTAGTTGCAATCCCACAAGGTGCCTGGGCAAAAACCAATCAAGATGGGGTAGATATTGGTGGATGCATAAATCGCTTAACCTCACTAAGACCAACGGTGCTTGCGAAGGCAAATCCACAGCATACTAATTTAGTTGAAGTGAAATCATTACAATCATAGCAAGGCATATAAAAAAACCATACGTAGCCTAAGTTACATATGGTTTTTTTATTGATAAATAATATGGTGTTAAGACGTAATAATTAATCGATACCGCGGCTCAGTAAGTAATCTTCGTAGCTGCCAGTATAATCAATCACTTTGTCCGGCGTCATTTCAATAATGCGCGTGGCTAAAGAGCTGACAAATTCACGATCGTGAGAAACAAAAAATAGCGTCCCTTGATAGAGCTCTAATGCCATATTCAATGATTCAATCGACTCCATATCCAAATGGTTGGTCGGCTCATCCATCACGATAATATTCGGTCTTTGCATCATCAGTTTACCAAATAGCATGCGACCTTTTTCACCGCCCGATAACACTTTAACTTTCTTTTTAATGTCATCTTGGGAAAACAGTAAACGACCCAGTATGCCTCGTACCGCTTGCTCGTCATCACTAGGTTGCTTCCACTGACTCATCCAATCAAATACGTTCAGGTTTTCATCAAATTCAAATTCATGATCTTGAGCATAATAACCAATATTGGCATTTTCAGACCACTTAACCGTACCGGAGTCAGGTGTGTACTCGCCCATTAAGGTTTTAAGTAAGGTGGATTTACCAATACCATTGGTACCAAGTATCGCCACTTTTTCACCCACTTCAACCATTAGGTTCAGGCTTTTAAATAACGTTCTATCATCAAATCCTTTGCTTAATTTTTCAACCACCAATGCATTACGGTAGAGCTTTTTATCTTGCTCAAAGCGGATAAATGGATTTTGACGACTTGAGGCCTTAACTTCTTCAAGTTGGATTTTGTCGATCTGTTTTGCCCGAGAGGTAGCTTGCTTTGACTTTGATGCATTCGCACTAAAACGGCTGACAAAAGACTGTAATTCATTGATTTGCGCTTTTTTCTTAGCATTATCAGATAATAGACGTTCCCGAGCTTGTGTCGCGGCACTCATGTATTCATCATAATTACCTGGATAAATTCGCAGCTCACCATAATCCATATCGGCCATATGGGTACAGACCATGTTTAAAAAGTGGCGATCATGGGAGATAATAATCATGGTACTTTCACGCTCATTTAACACTTGCTCAAGCCAGCGGATGGTATCAATATCCAAGTTATTGGTCGGCTCATCAAGCAGTAAAATGTCAGGGTTCGAAAACAGTGCTTGCGCAAGGAGTACTCGAAGTTTCCAACCCGGTGCCACTTCGCTCATCAGGCCGTAGTGCTGCTCGACAGGAATTCCTACGCCAAGTAATAACTCGCCAGCTCTTGCCTCAGCACTATAACCATCCATCTCAGCATATTCGCCTTCAAGATCAGCAACTCTGTAGCCATCTTCTTCGCTCATTTCCGCTAATGAATAGATGCGATCGCGTTCTTGTTTTACTTGCCATAACTCATTGTGACCCATGATAACGGTATCTAGCACGCTGTATTGCTCAAAGGCAAATTGGTCTTGCTTTAATTTACCTAAACGCTCATGAGGATCTAAAGCGACATTGCCAGCGGTTGGCACTAAATCACCACCAAGGATTTTCATAAATGTGGTTTTACCACTGCCATTTGCGCCGATCAAACCATAGCGATTACCGCCACCAAATTTGACGGAAATGTTTTCAAACAACGGCTTACTGCCGAACTGCATCGTAATATTATTTGTACTTAACACTAAAATTTACTCTCAAAATAAAGAAATGACATCATTAAATGAATGGTCATAATGTGATCTGGCGCACATTATGCCACAATCTATACGCAGGTGCGAGCAAAGAGCGTAGATATTTTTGACCCACGATTGTAGCCTGCTATTTATAAAGCGCGAGCCCTAACTGATTTACCTTTGATCTTGCCTTGCTTAACGTATTCCAGCACTTTTTTAATCGCTTTATGATTAATTGCCACATAAGAATATAAGTCGGTAATGATGATTTTACCGATTAAACTGCCATCTAAACCGGCATCCTTAGTTAAAGCGCCGAGTATATCACCGGGTCTGACCTTGTTTTTTCGACCGATAGTGAGCGAGACCGTTTGCATTTCAGGTTTGACAATGCGCGCTTTATCAAGCGTCATATTATTCGCAGTTAGCCAATTTAGCGTTATCTTTTCTAGCTCTTCAAGTAAATTGGCTTTAGGCATTTCATGAGCAGCAACTAAGGTAATCGCCAACCCGCTTTCCCCTGCTCGGCCAGTACGACCGATGCGATGGGTATGAACCTGCGGATCATAAGAAATTTGGTAATTAATGACTAAGTCGAGCTCTTTAATATCCAGCCCTCTAGCCGCCACATCGGTGGCGACCAAAATCGCCTTACTTTTATTGGTAAACTGTAATAACACCTGCTCTCGGTCTCGTTGCTCTAAATCACCATGCAAGGCAATCACACTAAAGCCTAACTGGCTTAGATAATTGTCGACCTCTTGACAGGCTACTTTGGTATTACAAAAGATAATGGTCGATCCCACCGGATGCTCGGTTAATAATTTTGCCAATAACGGTTTACGGCTATTTTCATCGACTTCATAAAAGTATTGCTCAATTTGATTGTTCACCTCATCAACAGCTAAAAATTCAGCATTTTGCTGAATTTTGTTGCTAATGTTTTGAATACCATCAGGATAAGTGGCAGAAAACAGTAAGGTTTGCCGCTGCTTTGGCGCCTGCTTAATGATGCTAATAATATCATCCTCAAAGCCCATATCGAGCATGCGATCGGCTTCATCTAACACTAAAAGGCGTAATTCACTTAGATTCAGGGTATTTTTTTGTAAGTGATCGAGTAAGCGCCCTGGCGTACCGACAATAATATGCGGACTATGTTCGAGCGAGTTAATTTGCTGTGCAATCGGTGTTCCACCGCATAAGGTTAAGATTTTGACGTTATTCATTAACCTTGCCAAGCGACGTAACTCAATCGCAACTTGCTCAGCAAGTTCACGGGTTGGACAAATGACCAATGATTGAACCGCATAGCTCTCAACGGTTATTGCCGATAAAATACCTAAACCGAATGCCGCTGTTTTACCGCTACCTGTTTTTGCTTTAGCAATAATGTCTTTACCCGCTAATATCGCCGGCAATGTTAGGGCTTGAATTGGCGTCATCGTCAGGTATTGCAGTGATGCTAAATTATCCTGCAAGGATGAGTTAAGTGATAATTGTGTAAAAGTCATTGGCGCCGTTGACATATTAAAAGCCCTAATTATTAAAATGGTGCCTACTATACCTTAAATTAATACTATTTGTGCAGATAATTCAGCTCATTATTTACCTTCGATAGCCTAAATCATGATCCTGCTGATCGCCCACAATCAATCGCGTTAACTCATCACATTGGACAATTTTGCCATGTTTTAACGTAAATTGAGCAAAAACTTGCGTGTGGATTCTAGTGCCGTCGTGTTTGCTAGCAAACACGTGATGATGGGTAAATACAGTTTCTTGCTCTTCAACAATCGCAACGACAGTTATCGTGGCATATTGCAGAACTTGATGCAGCCGTTTTATATGTTTAACAAAATCGTCATAATTAAGCTCATTACCATCCGCCACTTGACGATAGTCTGGACTAAAATACTGCGCAATCGTTTGATCATGGCAATCATTCGGCTCGGTTATCACGGCGCGCAACGCCGTTTCAACAATTAATTTATTTTTCATAGGGTTCTCACTAAATTGTGATAAAAATAGCAGTTTACTAATTAATTGAATGGCTTAATATACGGATACAGACAACTTATATTGCTAAATGGCCAAAATAACAGTGAACGCTTTCAATTTTTCTATTCGCCCCCTCGTTCATACTAAAAATCAGCAGACAAAAATGCACAGCCATGCAACGGGTCAGCTCTATTTTTTGAATTCTGGCATGATAAGTGGCTATGCAAAAAATAAATATTGGTCAATCGTACCTAATTGTATCGGTTGGATCCCGATGACGATAGAACATAGCGCAACAATGTGGGGCAATATTGCAGGTTGGAGCTTATATTTACCCGCCTCATTGTGTGATGAGCTGCCACTTGAACCGTGCGTCTTAAAAACGAGTGACCTAGCGAGTGCCTTAATGACGCGCATTGTCACCTTTACTAATACGGCAACATTAACTGAGCAGCAAATTAAAATTATTGAAGTATTAATCGATGAAGTGAAATCAAGCCAGCCAATAGAAACGTTATTATTGCCTCAGCCAACCGATGCTCGCTTAATAAAAATAACCCAAGCCATTTGGCACGATCCCACAATTGAAAAGTCACAACAACAATGGGCTAAGTTGGCGGCGATTAGCGTACGCAGTTTAAGTCGGCACTTTAAAGCACAAACCGGCATAACATTTTCGCATTGGAAGCAATTAGCTAAGGTTATGCTATCTCTAGAACAACTCGCGCAAGGTATTGCAATAAAGGACATCGCTTATTCATGTGGTTTTAGTGATGCCAGTAGCTATATTGCCTCTTTTAAATCTATCTTTGGGGTTACACCTAGGCGTTATTTTAGTGGATATGGCTAATATTATAATATGGTTATTATACCCTTATCTTGAGCATTAAATTTCGCTATAATCGCAAGAATGAAAAAAGAAAACGGCAAATATTTGCTCTGCCCGATGGCGAAATTACAAAAAATCATCGCAGGCAAATGGAAAGTGTATATTTTATGGATATTAGCGCATCAAACGATACGTTATGGCGAGTTACATCGTGAGTTAGCGGGGATCACCCAATCGATGCTAACTAAGCAGCTACGCGAGCTCGAACAAGATGGTTTTATTGTGCGACATATCTATCCTGAAGTTCCGCCAAAAGTAGAATATGCCTTGAGTGATTTGGGTAAAACGTTTATCCCCATCTTAAAAGATCTTAACCAATGGGGACAAACACATTTAAAATGAAATATTAGCTTATCCTTCTGACATAACTTCCTTGATGAGTTCCTGGCAGCTAATGATATTATTAATGCTGGCAGCAGATGCTGAAACACAGATGTAACCGCTACTTTTTTTACCTAATAACATATGTTTAAAGCTACCAATATAATGTTCAGGTGATGTCAAAATTTGCCGTTCCAAATTATATTTACCAATCACCCGCAGTCGACCAAAAGGGGCATTGAGCACCACTAAATCTTCCTCTCGAGCACTAATAATGGCGTCTTTGCATTCGATTGAGGCGGGTGATTCAATGGTATTAATAAACCTTGTCCCCATATAAACGGCTTGAGCTCCGATGGCAAAAGCTGCATGAGCCGTTTTGCCATCATAAATTCCCCCCGCAGCAATAACCGGAATATTAACCACTTTAAGCACTTGGGATAATAAAGCTTGGGTACTAATTTGATGTTCACTTAAATGCCCACCCGCTTCATGGCCAGTTATAATTAATGCATCCACACCGAGTTTTTCAGCGGCTAAGGCTTTTTCAACCGTTGGCGAAATATCGCGAAATAAAATTTTAATCCCAGCCGCTTGCAAACGCTTAATGGATGATTGATCGCTATTATCGCCATAATTAATCAATACCACAATTTCAACGTTTTCCTCTAAAATTACCTCTAAAAGCGAATATGAGTAGTCGAAACTGCTCTCTTTATCAAACGTTGGTAAAATATAATTTACCGCAAATGGCTTATTGGTTATTTGTCTCACCTTTTGTATTTGCTGGCGCATTTTTTCGGCGGCATCTTTAGCGCCAGTCGCTTACTCGGTTTGCCCCGCATTGCTTGCTAATACACCAAGCCCCCCGGCCATCGACACCGCAGCGACAAACTCAGCGCTCGTCAGCCAAACCATTGCAGCTTGAATAACGGGATACTGAATATTAAGTAGTGCTGTTATTTTATTGTTAGTTTTAGTTGTCGTTGTTATCATTAGAATTCTCCCTTACATAGTGTCATTTTATGTTAGGGAGTAATCATTTATGGCACAAGTACGGTCAAAAAGCGTAGGTACGATTAAAAAAGGTAGAATTGAAATAAATCATAGCATTGAAAAATAAATTTATTTTCATGCTAATCATTAATAAATGTTTGCCACGCATATTATGCTTTATTTTTAGCACAAACAGCGCGATAATTCAGCCTCAATTCCGTTATTTAGCTAATATTGTGACAGATAAAAACAAAGCAACATTAATTGGCTTTATTGCCATTTTTTTATGGAGTTCAATCGTTGGCACCATTAAAATTGTGAGTGAAAATTTTGGTGCCATTGGCGGTTTAGCGCTTATTTATAGCGTCGCCACGGTATTATTATTTTTTATTGTGGGTGCCACCAAGCTTCGTCAGCTGCCGCGCAGCTACTTAATTTGGGGCAGTTTATTATTTGTACTATATGAGCTCTGTTTTTCATTATCAATTGGTTTATCCCATAGCGGTCGGCAAGCTATTGAAGTCAGCATGCTCAATTATTTATGGCCAACGTTAACCATCCTGGCGGCCGTTTTATTTAATAATCAAAAAGCGAATTTACTGATTATTCCCGGCGGAATTTTACCTCTAATTGGTATTGGCTGGGTGTTAGGTGGCGAACAAGGCTTAGATTTGTCAGTCATGTTGAATAATGTTAAAGATAACCCGTTAAGCTATGGACTGGCGTTGATCGGTTCATTTATCTGGGCGGCTTACTGCATGGTGACCATTAAATGTGCTAAGGGGAAAAATGGCGTGACATTATTTTTCTTTTTAACGGCCTTG
Source organism: Orbaceae bacterium lpD02 (assembly GCA_036251875.1). NCBI lineage: Bacteria > Pseudomonadati > Pseudomonadota > Gammaproteobacteria > Orbales > Orbaceae > Orbus > Orbus sturtevantii. Next base: position 623,987 of record CP133960.1, read on the forward strand.
GTGCTGTGGATTAAGTATTTTATCGCTGGTGAAAACACCCTAATATTTAACTTTACAGCCGTTATGTATCTTATCTTATCCGCGTTTGCCATCGGCTTAGGCTATGCGGCTTGGAATTATGGCGTTTTACATGGCAACATTACGATCCTTGCTGGCGCCTCTTATTTTATTCCTATTTTATCAGCGTCTATTTCGGCTCTATTACTCAATACCTCACTCTCTTTTTCATTTTGGCAAGGAACAGCACTGGTATGCCTCGGCGCAATTTTATGTTGGCTGGCTACTCGCAATAGCAAAGTACGCGTTAAAAAAATTTAACCACATTTATGATTAGGATAGAGCGTTTTGTCGTTGACGATTTGGGATTGTTATCAATTTTATAATATTACGTAACTTTTTAGGATCAATAGATTATGTCAGCTTTTTGGTATGGTATGGGAACGGGGTTTTCGCTTATTATGGCGATCGGGGCGCAAAATGCGTTTGTGCTTAAACAAGGTTTGAAAAAAAACTTTGTTTTTGCGGTTTGTCTCGTTTGTGCCTTGTCAGATTCAGTTTTAATTTATTTAAGTGTGATGGGCTTTTCGCATTTTATCACTCAGTATCCGCTTATTGTCACCATCGCCAAATATTTGGGGGCGGCGTTTCTGCTTTGCTACGGCTTGCGTAGTTTCTATTCGGCAATCAAAAAACAACAAGTATTAAATCCAAGCCAGCTGGAAAAAGGCACATTTTTTAAAGTCATTGCTATCTGCTTAGCTTTTACTTGGTTAAATCCACATGTCTATTTAGATACCGTGTTATTGATTGGTTCTGTCTCTTTGCAGTTTAGTGAGCAAACCTACTCATTTGCTTGCGGTGCGATACTGGCCTCTTGGATTTTCTTTTTTTCACTCGGTTATGGCGCGAGAATACTTTTGCCATTATTTAGCAATCCGCTATCATGGAAAATATTGGATATCATTATTGGCATCATTATGTGGACGATCGCACTAACGCTTTTATGCTCTTCTTAATATCGATTAGTTTTGCTGCAATAAAAAAAGGTGTTATATAAATTTATAACACCTTATATTGAGGGTAAATTACCTTACCTTAATTTAAGGTAACCACATCGAATTGAACATCAGGATCAACATCCGCTTCATAATCAACACCCGCCAGACCAAAGCCGAACAAACGTAAGAACTCATCTTTATAGCCTTGATAATCTGTCACTTGATAAATCGTATCATCCGTCACTTTCGCCCATATCGCTTGGCAAGCATTTTGCACTTCAGGACGCAGTTCCCAATCATCTAATCTTAAACGGTGGCTTTCATCGGTTTCAGGCTGACCATTGGCATAGAGTTTAGTGGCAAACATTCGCTCGATTTGTTCAATACAGCCTTCATGAATACCTTGCTCTTTCATCACTTTAAATGACATGGCGATGTATAACGGCATAACCGGAATAGCGGATGAAGCCTGCGTAACCACCGATTTAAGCACCGCAACATAAGCATGGCCATTTTTAGCTGATAATTTTTTATCAATCGCATGTGCAGCGCGATCTAAATCTTCTTTCGCTTTGCCTAATGTACCATGCCAGTAAATTGGCCAGGTCAATTCTGTACCAATATATGAATAGGCAACAGCTTGAGCATTATCGGCTAACACCCCTGCATCGGCTAAGGCATTCATCCAGATTTCCCAATCTTGTCCGCCCATAACTTTAACCGTGTCGGCAATTTCTTGCTCGTTAGCAGGCTCAACTGTAGCTTCAATTAATACATCTTTATTGGTATCCAAAGCTACAGATTTATAAGGCTGACCAATTGGCTTTAAAGTTGAACGCACCACTTCACCAGAATCAGGCATTTTACGGACCGGTGAGGCTAAAGAGTAAACCACTAAGTCAATTTGACCTAAATCTTTTTTGATCAAATCAATCACAACTTGACGGCATTGATCGGAAAACGCGTCGCCGTTGATACTTTTAGCATACAGTCCCGCTGCTTTTGCCGCTTTATCGAATGCCGCCGAGTTATACCAACCAGCACTACCCGTCTTATTTTCTGCACTTGGTTTTTCAAAAAAGACACCAATGGTTGCCGCATCAGAGCCAAACGCAGCGGTAATGCGGGATGCTAAACCATACCCCGTTGAAGCACCAATCACTAATACTTTTTTCGGGCCATTAGCTAACTTGCCTTTAGACTTAACGTAGGCAATTTGTTGATTAACATTTTCAGCGCAGCCAACTGGATGAGTTGTGGTACAAATAAAACCACGAATTTTGGGTTTAATGATCATAATTTTCTATCTCAATGGGTTTTTAAAAAGTGTCTTACTATATACAAAATTCATTTTAAAATAAACTGATGGGATCGTGTTCACTAAAATATCAAATTTTGTCAATTCTATCATTATTGAATATTAAGTTCCACTAAAGCCAACACGCACTATCGTGTTGGCGCTATTTCTTTCCTCATTATTTAGCTGCATTGTATGCCGCTAAAGTATATAGCCTTGCACTAGCGTGTTCGACTATCGGCTCGGGATAATTAAGGCTAATATTACTCTTTTTCGCCCATTTATGCGGCTCATGTATGGCATCATCAGGAACCTCGGCTAATTCGGGTAAATATTGACGAATAAATTTGCCGTCGATATCAAAACGCTTACTTTGGGTGGTTGGATTAAAAATTCGAAAATAAGGCGCGGCATCATTGCCCGTCGAAGCCGCCCATTGCCAACCGCCATTATTAAGCGCTAAATCACCATCAATAAGTTGTGACATAAAATAGTCTTCACCTTGACGCCAATTAATCAGTAAATCTTTGACTAAAAAACTGGCCGCAATCATGCGTAATCGATTATGCATCCAACCTGTTTGATTGAGCTGGCGCATAGCGGCGTCAACGATGGGGTAACCCGTTAACCCTTGCTGCCAAGCGCTAAAATCCGCGTCATTATGGCGCCATTGCACTCGCTTGGTCCAAGCAATAAACGGCTGGTTTTTCGAAAGCTTCGGATAAACATACAATAAATGCAGATAAAATTCGCGCCAAATTAGTTGATTAAACCAACCAAATGCGCCACCTGATTGGCGTTGCATAAAATCAGGATGCTCCAATTGTAGCCTTGCAAAACATTGCCGGACCGACAAGACACCAATGGCTAAATAAGCTGACAGCTGGCTTGTTGCCGTTAAGCTAGGCAAATCGCGTAAATTTAAATAACGATCGACGTGTTCACGGCAAAATAGCTGTAATCGTTTAATGGCCTGCTGTTCACCAATTGGCGCATATTCACTGGCCTTGGTTGGGTAGCTAAATGGCTGCAATTTACTCGGCTCAATTTCAGCAGGTTGCACCCTTTTTGCCGGCTTACGGTGCACGTTAATAACCGTACTTTGCAAGTGATCATAGAATTTATTACGAAATGGAGTATAAATTTGATACATTTGCCCTGAACCGGTGGTAATACATCCTGGCGCGAAAAACACCGAATCATCAAACGTATGGCAGTTAATGTTAGTCATCGCGGGCAGCCCAAGCACGGATTTATCTCGTTGTACTTCATTGCATTGATACTGCTTATTATAAAATAGATCGCTTACGCCATATTGCTGGCAAACCGATTCTATTACGGCGATAGAATCATTAAAGGTATTCACTTCATGGTAGAGTAAACCAATATTCAACTCTGCTAGATTGCGCTGCAATTGGTGTAAATGTTGCTTAATAAACCAAGCTTGGTAGGCTGACATATGATGTGCTTGCCACTGCTGAGGCGTCGCAATGTAAATAGCCATCACCTTAGCATCAGGATCGAGGCAAGCATGATAAAGTGCTGAATTATCGGTCACTCTTAAATCATTACGAAACCAAACTAAATGCGTTGCCATATATCCCTCTTTAGGTTTTTACTCTCTCAGTTATCATGATCAAATAAGGCTAAATATTCGCCATAGCCAGCCTGCTTAAGATCAGCTTTAGCAATAAAGCGTAACGCAGCAGAATTAATGCAATAGCGCAAACCGCCTAACGTTTTAGGACCATCATTAAAAACGTGGCCAAGATGAGAGTCAGCCTGCGATGAACGCACTTCTATGCGCTGCATACCATGACTATGATCTTGTTTTTGCTTAATGCTACTGGCATTAATTGGCTGACTAAAACTCGGCCAACCACAACCGGAGTCAAACTTATCTAATGAACTAAATAACGGTTCGCCTGATACAATATCAACATATAACCCCTCGTGCTCATTAGCATAATATTGATTATCAAACGGAGGCTCAGTGCCATTTTGCTGTGTTACAAAATATTGTAGCGGTGTTAATGTTGCTACATCTTTACTTTTATATTTATCACTCATTACACGCTCCTAAGCAAAAATAACGTAATTGACACTAACATACTGCAATGCAACACATCTAACGGATGGCGGTAATTAACCACTCGGCAATTTCATCTAACTCAGCGCTAAATTCTGGGTACTCATTAACAATTTGCGCCATAGCGTCGTCAATAGATGTTACGGCGTAACTTTTATGTTGCAATAAATCCGCGAGCTTTTGAATTGGTGTCGGGTTTAAACTATCGGTAAAAATCTGACAACGACTGATATGTCCCTGCTCAACATCAAAATGAAACTCAATATTGCCCCACGTAAAGCGCTCCTCTAGCGTATGGCTAAATTGTGGCGCCTGGCCAAAATTCCACTGCCAGCTAGACTGCTTGGCAAACACATGTTCAAATTCCGGTAAGTTGGGTAGCGCATCTGGAGAGATGATTTCAGCAATCGCGGTATCTCCATAATGTTTGAAAAAAAGCGCGCTAATAACCTGACAGACTTGCTCGTGATCGAGAGATGGCAAATAATCGGTTAAATTAGCGACGCGTGCCCGTACCGAAGTGATCCCTTTCGCCTGCAGTTTTTTAGGATCGGGATTTAAGTAATCATTCAGTCTGGCTAAATTGGCACTGAGTAAAATGGTGCCATGATGAAAGCCCCGATCGCTGGTTTCTCGATACGCGGAGCCTGATATTTTTTTCTCACCTTCTGGGGTAGCGAGCACCAAATCGTTGCGCCCAGAAGCAGTAACCGATAAACCAAATGAGTTTAGCGCATCGACAATAATTTGCGTCGAAATGGCTTTGTTATAATCAGGCTTACCGGCCATAAAGGTAAAACAGGTATTGCCTAAATCATGAAATACCGCCCCGCCGCCACTGCTACGACGGGCGAGTTTAACCCCATCCTCGCTCATTTTACGAGTATTACACTCTCGCCATGGGTTTTGCGCTCGACCAATCACCACCGTATTATCATTGCGCCATAAAAACAGCACTTTTTGGTCAGGCGGCATATATTTAAATAGCGTTTCTTCTACCGCTAAATTAAACCACGGGTCATGCGAGCTAGAAATTAATAATCGTAGTGAAGACATTGTTGTTCAATCTAAAGAGAATAATGGACCTGATCATAACGTAAATAATCGATTACGACAAATCAGGTTATTCACCATACAATTAACGATAAAACGAGTTAAACCATCGGCTTGGTAGCATTGATTTTAGCACATTGTCTTTAACCCAAAGATGGTGATAAAAAGCGGCCAAAACATGTAAACACAATAAAAAAATCAGAAGATAAGCGCCAATAATATGGACCGAATGAAACACCCCATACACGCCATTAGGCAGTGTTAGAGCGGGAAGCGTAATAAAGCCTAGAAAATGAATATCCCGGCTACTCATCAAATAGCCCGATAGCGGTAAAATTAACAATAGCAGATAGATAATGCCTTGCACTGACTTAGATAATATCCGTTGTAACTTTTCATGTTTGGGCTGGACTTCGGGAATGCCTTGCTTAATAATCACGATAATGCGCCATACCGTCAGGATAAAAACCATGATGCCTAGTGATTTATGTAACACAAACAAATTTGCCATACCACTTAAATACTGTGCTAATGACCCTCTGAGTAAAGGTAACAAAATAGCCAAAAACACCAAAATAGCGGTTAACCAGTGGATCCATTTTTGCTTAGTTGAGTATTGCGGGTAATTTTTCATGGTTTTTACCTTATGTTAGGATTTGTCGTGGTGCCAATTTTTTGCAATAAAAGCGGCCCGTCCCGATAATTGATGATAGCGCTGATAGTGGTCAGGTTGTTTTTGATAAAACTGCTGATGGTACTGTTCGGCAGGATAAAATGGCTTAGCGGCTTCGATTGCCACTGCAATCGGCTGAGTAAAGCGCCCGCTTTGCTGTAATCGTTGTTTAGATGCAATCGCTTGCTGCTCTTGTTGCAAGTTATGATAAAAAATAGCCGGGCGATAGCTATCGCCACGATCGGCGAACTGCCCTTTGCCATCGGTTGGATCAATTTGCTGCCAAAAGATATCTAATAGCTGATTATAGCTGATTTTATTAGGTTCAAAGGTAATTTGTACGGCTTCGGTGTGACCTGTCTTACCAGCACACACTTGCTCATAAGTAGGATTTTTAACATGACCACCGGTATAACCAGATATAACACTAATCACGCCGTCATAATGGTCAAACGGTTTGACCATACACCAAAAACAGCCGCCGGCAAATGTCGCTTGTTCAGTTTGCTTCATATTTCAATTCTTTATAAATATCAATTAACTATTATGCTAAGGTGCTTGATATAGTACCAGCTATTTTAATCGCCATAAAATGATTTTAATAAAATTGCATGATAATTATTAGTGTATTGATGAGGGAGATGGCGCTAGCACAATAGATGAGCAAATATTATTCAAATAGGCGGTGGCCTCTTCGTTGCTGTCGGCAAGGCTTAA